>CABUXM010000084.1 GCA_902495545.1 uncultured Collinsella sp.
AGGTCGGCGCAAAGCGCGGCGACCTTCTGGGCCGAGCCCTCGGGACCATCGAAGCTTACAAAGTAGCCGCCGCGGGGGTGCGTCCAGGTGGCGCAGCCCGTGTCGCCCAAGCCCTCGGTGAGCTTGCGCTCAACGGCCTCAAAGCGCGGACGCAGGAACTCGGCATGCTTTTTCATGTGCTCCTTGACCGCCTCGATGGTGGGAAGGAAGCGCACGTGACGCAGCTGGTTGAGCTTGTCGGCGCTGATGAGGCCGGCCTTCAGGCGCTTGGAGAACTCAGCGATGACCGCGGGGCTCGCACCGATAAAGCCGATACCGGCACCCGGGAAGGTGATCTTGGACGTCGAGGCAAAGGCCACCACGCGGTCCTCGGTGCCCGCCGCGCGGGCAAGATCGAAGATGTTGGCGAGCTCGTCGGTCTCGTCGTACAGGTCGTGCACGCAGTAGGCGTTGTCCCAGAAGATGCGGAAATCGGGCGCAGCCGTGGGCATCTCGACCAGGCGACGCACAGTGTCCTCGCTAAAGGTGATGCCCGTGGGGTTGGAATACTTGGGCACGCACCAGATACCCTTGATGGAATCGTCGGCGACAACGAGGCGCTCGACCTCGTCCATGTCGGGGCCGTTGTCGGTCATCGCGACGGGGACGTTCTCGATACCCAGATCGGCGGTGATGCCAAAGTGGCGGTCGTAGCCGGGAACAGGGCACAGGAACTTGACTTTCTTGCCGTCGTGCGCGGCCTCGTAAGCCTCCCAAGGCTCGCTGCCGCACGAACCGCAGCGCCAAAACATGCCGGCGATATCGTGCTCGATCAGAAGGCTCGACGAACCCAGTACGAGCGTCTGCTCGGCAGGGCAACCCAGGAACTCCCCCGCCAGTTTGCGCGCCGAGGGAATGCCCTCAAAGCAACCGTAGTTTGAGCAGTCGACGTTGCCGTCGTGCAGATCGGCATCGGCATTGAGGATATCGAGCATGGGTCGAGAGATGTCCACCTGGGAGGGCGACGGCTTGCCGCGGGCCATGTCGAGCGCCAGGCCCTTGGCCTTGACCTCGGCGACCTCGGCTTTGAGCGCCTCGATGGCGGCATCGAGTTCAGTGGTTTCCATCTTCTGGTAGATCGTCTGCATGGGTGCGACCTTTCGCGAAGCGGGACGTTGCAGTTCGTCTAAGTATAGACCGCCACCGCCGCAACGTTATGAAGCCGTGATAGATTAAGTCCGTCGCAATAAATTACGAATCGCCGCGCATGCCGGCGCGGGGCGCCCAAGGAGGCACTATGGAATACGGATCGTTCCAGGCCGAGGAATTCGGCGACCTACAGCGCCTGGTCGACGGACTGTTTTACGACCGCCACGCCATCGACCGCCTGGATCTGATCGTACAGGCCGAAATCTTGGACCTGGCGCCCGACCTCATGGAAATCGTCAACCTGCTGCCGCCCGGCTATTACGACCGCCAGTCACTTTGCGACCAGCTCAACTCCGCCTTGGCCGCCCACGGCTGGGGCGCCGTCTACGGCACCGTGGAATAAGCCTAGTCATTTAAGAACGTCCCCAATGACTAAAACGCCGCTTGTGATGGTGTTCACAGGCGGCGTTTTCAAACTTGTATGTGCTCTTACTCGTCCTTGGGCGCGGGGTGCTTGCAGATCACACTCATGTAGATCATGCCAAGTACGGCCGCGGTGACAGAGCCGGCGAGAATAGCGGCCTTGGCGGCCAGAACCTCAAACTGGGCCGTCGGGAAAGCAAGGCCGCTGATGAGGATCGACATGGTAAAGCCGATACCGCCCAGAATGCCCACACCGGCAATCATGTGCCAGTTGACATTGTGCGGCAGCTCGCAGGCCTTAAGCTTGACCAAGGCGAACGTCATGCCAAAGATGCCGATCGGCTTGCCCAGCAGCATGCCAAAGTACACGCCGAGCGTCACCGGGTCGGTGAGCAGCGTGCTCATGTCCACGCCCACTAGGCGAACCTGTGCGTTCACGAACGCAAAGATCGGAAGAATCACAAAGTTGACCGGCGTGGAGATCAGACGCTCCATGCGGATGAGCGGCGGGGTGACGCGGTGCATGACGCGCTCGACCTTGGTGGTCGAGACGGTAAAGTCATGCTGGCCCAGGATGTGTGCCTCGTCATCGTAGCGGTCATCGAGCAGCGGCAGGCACTCGCCCAACCAATCGGTGAGGCTATCGAGCTTGACGCCGCACTTGGCCGGGATGGTAAAGGCCAAGATGACGCCGGCGAGCGTAGCGTGCACGCCGCTCTTGAACATGCAGAACCACAGCAGCAGGCCCAGCACCGAGTACGGGGCAAGGCGGTAATGCTGCGTCTTGTTGAGCCACACGAGCGCGCAGGTCACAAGCGCAGCGGCGCCCAACCAAAACGGATTGGGGCTCTGACCGTAGAAGATGGCGATGGCGGCGATGGAGATAAGGTCGTCGGCGATGGCGAGCGTCGAGAAGAACACGCGCACGCCGTTGGGCACGCGATTGCCCAAAAGCGACAGCACGCCCAGCGCAAAGGCAATATCGGTTGCCATGGGGATGGCCCAACCGTTGCGGGCGCCGGCATGGTTAAAGATCAGGTAGATGCAGGCGGGAACGACGACGCCGCCCACGGCCGCCAGCATGGGAAGCATGGCCTGACGCGGATTCTTGAGCTCGCCGACCGTCATCTCGTACTTAAGCTCAATGCCCACCAACAAAAAGAAAATCGCCATGAGGAAGTCGTTGACGAAAAGCTCAACGGTGAGACCGGCCGTAAGGTTGCCCAGGCCCACATAAAGCGGGGTCTCCAAAAAGTGATGGATGGCCTCGTAGGCATCGGTATTGGCGCAAATGACGGCGGCGATGGCGGCGAAGACCATGACGGCGGCGGAAATCGTGCCGTTCTCGGCGATGCGCTCCCAAATGTCGTGGCGTTCAAAGCGCTTGCGCTCACGGACGTTGAACAGCTGCTCAGTTGCTGCCATGGGCGGCTCCTTTCACGGGAAAGCTCCCGTCTTAAAAAAGCACGGCCCGCCCAAGTGGCGGCGCCGCGCTCTAACGTATTACGCTTGCATCTAGCCTACCCTGCACGACAAGCACGCAGGCGTGACCGAAAAGCGGAACCACAGGTTGAACATTATTTGCTCAACGGCACGGGCACGCCTGTCCAAGAGACGACGCGGCGACGTGCACAAAAAACGACCGGAGCGCGGGGCGTCCGCGATCCGGTCGTGGCGTTTGGTCAACTAAACCTAGCAGGCGGCCATGATAGGGGCTGCGACCTGCTTCTTACGGGAGAGGACGCCCGGCATCCAGACGCCGTCGTGCTCGTCGGCAATGCCCAGGCCCTTCTGAGCGGCCTCGGTCTCGCCCTCGAGCAGAACCTGCGAGCCCTCCTCCATGATGTCGGTGATGCACAGGACGATGCCGTCGGCACCCTTCTCGGCGGCGTAGGCGCGCATGGCCTCGCGAATCTCGTCGATCATGCCGAGTGCGCGGGTCTTGTCGACAGTCTCGTACTGGCCGATGAGCAGCTTCTTGCCGGCAGGCTCGAACATCTTGATGTCGTTGCCGACCATCTCGGCTGCGGTGAAGGAGCCGGACGGACGGGTAAGGAAGACCTCCATGCCAAACTTGACCGGGTCGACGCCCACCTGCTCGCCGAGCTTGGCGGCGACGGCGCGGTCAACATCGGTGGTGGTGGGGCTCTTGAGCATGAGCGTGTCGGTCATCATGGCCGAGAGCAGCAGCTTGGCCTGGACATCGGAAAGCTCAACGCCGAGCACGCCGGCGAGCTTGGTGACGATGGTGCAGCTGGAGCCCCAGGGCAGGCAGATGTAGTGCAGCGGGCCGGCGGTCTCGAAGTCGCCGATGCGGTGATGGTCGACAACACCAAAGACCGTGGCGTCCTTAAGGCCGGCGACGGACTGGGCGGACTCGTTGTGGTCGGTGAGGACGACGAGCTGACCGGCCTCGACGGACTCGATTACGCGAGGCTCGGCAATGCCGGCATCGGCGAGCAGCTTGGCGGACTCGGCCGGAAGCTGGCCCAGAGCGCAAGCCTCGTAGGTGTTGCCGGCATACTCAACCTGGTTAAGCAGCTGGGACAGGACGACGGCGCTCATGATGGCGTCGTTATCGGGGTTCTGGTGACCAAAGACAAGAACGTTTGCCATGGATATCCTCCACTTGATATGTGTACTTGGACGTAGCTATGGTAGCACGCTGGCGCCGAGCCTTCGCAGACGGAAGGGGCACGGCATATTTTGGGGCAGGCATGGGGGCCAAGGCTATCCCTTTTGCACCGTGTTGGTGCAAAGCAACTTGACCCCCTTGCAGCAGCTATTTACCGGCGGCGCGCAGGGCTACGTAGGCAGCGCCGATGATGCCGGCGTCGTTTCCGAGCGAAGCGACCTTAATGGGCGTCTCGCGCGAGGCGGAAAGCGCGTAGCGCTGGAAATGCTCACGAACGGCGTCGAGGTAGACATCGGCCGAGGCAGACGCACCGCCGCCAATCAGGAACATCTCGGGATCGACCACGTTGGCAATAAGCGCCAGGGCGCGGCCGAGATAGTCGGCCATGGTATCGGCCGCGGCAAGCGCGAGCTTGTCGCCCTCGCGGCAGGCCTGGAACACGTCCTTGGAATCGGAGGGACCGGTGAGCTCGATGGGCTCGACGCCCGCCTTCTTGCATTCGGCAAGGTAGTTGCTTACCACGCCGGTGGCGCTGGAATACTGCTCCAGGTGGCCATGGCCGCCGCAGCCGCAGGTGCGCTCCTCAGCCGGGTTCAGGCACATGTGGCCAATCTCGCCACCGGCGCCCACAACACCCGATACCACGTCGCCGTTAACGATAACGCCGCCGCCCACGCCGGTACCGATGGTGACCATCACGACGTTCTGCACGCCCTTGGCAGAACCGAGCCAGGCCTCGCCCATGGCAGCGGCGTTGGCATCGTTCTCATACTTAACGACCGCATCGGGGCAGTGCTCCTGAATGGCGACCCTCAGCTCGGGCAGGTTAATGGCAATGTTGGCCTTGACCTTGGCATCGCCCGACGCCGGGATGGGACACGGAACGGCCAGGCCAATGCCCGCCACAAAGGCACGCGGAATCTGTGCCTTGGCGACCACCTGGTCGATAGCCTCAGTCACCGCGGCAAAGCCCGCAGCGTCAACGATGGGAGGCGTGGGCACGCTGGCCTTGGCAAGCAGGTTGCCGTCCTCGTCGAACAGGCCCTCCTTAACCGAAGTGCCGCCGACGTCGATGCCGATGTAGTACTGCTTAGGTTCCATGGGAGCCCACCTTTCTCGTTTAAACATTGCCTGTATGGTACCGCTCCCAAGGCAAAAACCTACCAAAAAGGGACAGGTTTATTTTGGCAGGTTTTATCTGGGAAAACGCGAATGGCCGCTTAACACGACATTACTCAGATGTTTATCTATTTAGAGCGCTCTAATTTATATGCAAAGCGACTTTTAATTATATCTTTCTCGAACTTTTTAAATATATAATAGGGATGCTTAGGTGTTAACTATACTTTCTTTTATACTCAACCAAGTTGGAAAGGAGGTTCCATGATTCCCAAATACGAGGCGATAGCTGCAGATATTCGTCGCACTATCGAGGATGGCGCTCTTAAACCGGGCGACAAGCTTCCTACCGTCGTTGAGTTCTGCAAGCTCTATAACGTTTCCAAAATCACCGTCAAACGAGCTATTGAACAAATCACCGAAGAAGGTCTTATTACCAGCCGGCGTGGATCGGGTACCTACGTTAAGGACACGGCGGGGCTTCCCGGCCAGGCGTTTTTCCAGGGCAAAAACGACCGTGCCCAGGGTTTTTCGTATGAGCACCGCGGGGAGAAGGTGACCTCGGTGGTCTACGATTTCTCGATCGTTAATCCACCGGCGGACATCGCAGCCCAGCTGGGAATCGCCGAGGATGACTTTGCCTATCACATCGTGCGCGTGCGTCAGGCCGACGAGAAGCCCATCGTTATCGAGTACACCTACATGCCCCTCGAGCTGATTCCGGGCCTTAAAAAGAAGGACCTGTACGGATCGGTCTACCGCTTTGTCCGCGAGCAATGCGGGCTGAAAATTTCGAGCTTCCACCGTACCATTCGCGCCGTGGCAGCAACCGAGGAAGAAGCCGATCGCCTGGACACCAAACCTGGCTCTCCCCTGCTCGAGCTCACCCAGATCGGCTTTTTGGACAGCGGCGCCGCCTTTGAGTATTCGGTCTCGCGCAACGTTGGCGACCGCTTTGAGTTGCACAACGTAACGTTGGCATAGGTTTTTGTAGTCATCCGGGCGCTCGCTTTGAACAGTTTTACGCAGCGCCCGCGCAACACAATGGGGGTATGAACATGTCCGATTTGATTAAGCTGACGCCGATCTTCCACGAGAAGATCTGGGGCGGTCGCCAGCTCGAAACCGTATTTGGCTACGACATTCCCGATGGCCCCATCGGTGAGTGCTGGGCCATCTCGGCCCACCCCAACGGCGACTGCCAGATTGCGGAGGGCCCGTATGCTGGCCACACACTGTCGTGGCTGTGGGCCGAGCACCGTGAGCTTTTCGGCAACTGCGAGGGCAAGGAGTTCCCGCTGCTCGTTAAGATTCTGGACGCAAAGGACGACCTTTCGATCCAGATTCATCCCAACGACGAGTACGCCGCCGAGCACGAGAACGGCAGCCTGGGTAAAACCGAGTGCTGGTACGTGCTGGATTGCGAGCCCGGCGCCACGATTATCGTCGGCCAGCGTGCTAAAGACCGCACCGAGGCCGCACAGATGATCAAGGACGGCCGCTGGGACGACATGCTCAACGTACTACCGATCCACAAGGGCGACTTTTTCCAGATTGATTCCGGTACCGTGCACGCCATCAAGACCGGCACGCTCATTTTGGAGACGCAGCAGTCGAGCGATGTGACATATCGCCTGTACGACTACGACCGCCCCGGCACCGATGGCAAGCTGCGCCCGCTGCACATTGAGCAGAGCCTCGACTGCATCGACTTTGATGCTCAGGCTCCGACCGACGGCACGGTGACCGCGCCCGAGGTGGACGGCGTGACCGAGCTCGAGTCCAACCCCTGCTACACCGTCGATCGCGTGCGCGTCGACGGCAGCAAAACCATCGACCAGCGCTGGCCCTTCATGTGCCTGTCGGTCATCGACGGCGAAGGCACCGTCTGCGGCGACCCCGTCCACAAGGGAAGCCACCTGCTGGCCCCGAGCACCGTCAGCTCCATCGACCTCGAAGGCAAGATGGAACTGATCGTCTCGCATCTGTAGATCGCACCAACAACCCAAACGCAACAAGGGGCTCCCCCGTCCATGTACGGGAGAGCCCCTTGCTATATCTATTTATCAGCCCACCCGGCTCTCCAGATCAAAAAAGCGGACGAGCAGAGCGACGTTCGCAAGCAACGTTATCTAAGGACCTGGACGGGCGTATGGGGCAACATCGATCGCGAGTTCCGCACGAGCCGGAGAGCACTTAATGTGCTCTCCGTGCGAGCAGGACTGCCCGAGCAGGCGATGTTGCCCCATACGCCCGCCCAGGTCCGCCGGGATCACGACAGCTTGACGATCGGAGCAAAGCCCTTCATAAGCTTTTTGGTCTGGCCGGTCTTTTCGAATTGAACCTCGATCATGTCTCCGGCGACCGAGATCACGGTGCCCGTGCCAAAGGTCTTATGACTCACGGTATCGCCCGCGGCAAAGTCTTGCGATGCGCTGGCGCGATCGACCTTGCGCTCCACCGTCGGGGATACCTTGGATGACGGCTTTTTGGCTCGCGGCGCGCCCGAACCAAAGGTCGAGGCAACACGACCGGCGTCGGGCGAAACCCCACGATGGCGCTCGGTGCCATAAGTGCTGCCGCCAAAGAAGTCATCGAAGCTCGATCCGCTGCGCGATCCAGAGCCGCCGGTCGAGCGCGTATGCGAGCCAAACACCTTGCCGCCATACATATCCGAGCCCATACCCGAGCCAAACGTGCCGTGACGGTCGCCGCGCTTCTCCCAGCCCGTGCCCTCAAAACCGGCAGAACCGATACCGCTAAACTCGATGTCCTCAAACGGAATCTCGTTGAGGAAGCGCGAGCGCGGATTGGCAGAGGTCGAGCCGTAGGTGCGACGCGTGGCCGCATAGGTCAGGAACAGGCGCTTGCGAGCACGCGTGATGGCGACGTAGGCCAAGCGGCGCTCCTCCTCGAGCTTGCCCGGATCGTCACTACCGCCAAAGTCGTGCACGTGCGGGAAGATGCCTTCCTCCATGCCGGCCACGAACACCGCCGGGAACTCCAGGCCCTTGGCGGAGTG
>CABUXM010000085.1 GCA_902495545.1 uncultured Collinsella sp.
ACCAACGACGTGCTGTACAAGGAGGGCCTGGACCTTCTCGTCGTGCCCTCCGCCGAGCTCTCCCGCGGCCGCGGCGGCCCGCGCTGCATGAGCATGCCCTTCTGGCGCGAGGACCTCTAAGTCTTTCCGTTTCCGGTGCGGTTCCCCTACAACCGCACCGGTTTCGCCCGTCAAACGGGCAACACTGATACTTACGTAATTCATTTCTTCGAAAGGAATCGAACCATGGGTGTTAACCTCTCCGGCCGTAGCTTCCTCAAGCTTCTCGACCTCACCACCGAGGAGATCGAGTACCTGCTCAAGCTCTCCAAGAACTTCAAGGACATGAAGCGCGCTGGCGTTCCGCACCGTTATCTCGAGGGCAAGAACATCGTTCTGCTCTTCCAGAAGACCTCCACTCGTACCCGCTGCGCCTTCGAGGTCGGCGGCATGGACCTGGGCATGGGCGTGACCTACCTCGATCCCGGTTCGTCGCAGATGGGCAAGAAGGAGTCCATCGAGGACACCGCCCGCGTTCTCGGCCGCATGTATGACGGCATCGAGTTCCGTGGCTTTGCCCAGGACGACGTCGAGGAGCTCGCTGCTAAGTCCGGCGTGCCTGTCTGGAACGGCCTGACCACCGAGTGGCACCCCACCCAGATGCTCGCCGATATCCTGACCGTCCAGGAGAACTTCAACTACGACATCAAGGGCAAGACCCTCGTCTTCATGGGCGACTGCAAGAATAACGTTGCTCGCTCCCTCATGGTTGTCTGCTCCAAGCTCGGCATGAATTTCGTGGCCTGCGGTCCCGAGGAGTGCATGCCCGCCGACGACGTCATCGAGGCCTGCAAGCCCATCGCCGAGGCCAACGGCTGCACCATCAAGCTGACCACCGACGTCAAGGACGGCGTCACCGGTGCCGACGTTATCTACACCGACGTGTGGGTCTCCATGGGCGAGCCCGACGAGGTCTGGGCGGAGCGCATCGCTCAGCTCACCCCGTATCGTGTCACCTCCGAGGTCATGGCTATGGCCAACCCGGGTGCCATCTTCCTGCACTGCCTGCCCAGCTTCCACGACACCAACACCACGATTGGCGCCGAGAAGTGCGAGCAGTTCGGCATCACCGAGCAGGAGGTCACTGACGAGGTCTTCGAGAGCCCCGCTTCCAAGGTCTTCGACGAGGCCGAGAACCGCATGCACACCATCAAGGCTGTCATGTACGCCACGCTCAAGTAAGAGCATCTAGCATCTCGCTCGGGGTGTATTGCTGCTCACCCCGAGCGGTTTTGTCTGGTAAATATCTTGCGTCGGGCGGTGGGCACGGCACGGAAAATCCGCTTCGCGCGAGAAAGTTAAATGATTTATGAAGGGGGGATGAGAACCATGACTGAGACCGCTAAGAAAAAGCGCGGTATGCCTTCATCGTTCACCATTCTTCTAGCTCTGCTGGCAATTGTTGCAGTGATTACCGTTATCGTCTCCGGCACGTCCGGCGGCGCGGTTACCGCAGCCCGCCTGAGCGATTTCTGCACCGCCCCGATCCTGGGCTTCGCTGACGCTCTGCCCGTCTGCCTCTTCGTTATGATCCTGGGTGGCTTCCTCGGCATGATGACCGAGACCGGCGCCCTGGACAACGGCATCGCCGTCCTGGTGCAGAAGCTTAAGGGCAACGAGATCATGCTCGTTCCCGTGCTGATGCTCATCTTCTCCCTCGGCGGTACCACTTATGGTATGTGCGAGGAGACCGTTCCCTTCTACGCCCTGCTCGCCGCTACCATGATGGCCGCTGGCTTCGACCCCATGGTCGGCGCCGCTACCGTCCTGCTCGGTGCTGGCTGCGGCTGCTTGGGCTCCACGGTTAACCCGTTTGCCGTCGGCGCTGCCGTCGACGCTCTGACCGGCGTTGGCATTGAGGTCAACCAGTCCATCATCATCGGCCTCGGTGCCGTCCTGTGGATTGTCACTACCGCTATGTCCATCGTCTTCGTGATGAACTATGCCAAGAAGGTCAAGGCTGACAAGGGTTCCACCATCCTGTCGATGCAGGAGCTCAAGGACGCCGAAGAGGCTCACGGCAAGGCCGCTTCCGAGGTCCACAAGGAGGTCAAGCTCACCGGTCGTCAGAAGGGTGTTCTGATCGCCTTCGCCTTCACCTTCGTCGTCATGATTGTCGGCTTCATTCCGCTGGCCGACCTCAACGAGGGCGTCGCCAACTTCTTCGACGCTGGCGCTGTCTACGACGCCGACGGTAACGCCGTCGTCCAGGGCTGGTCTGCCCTGATCACCGGCCTGCCCATTGGCCAGTGGTACTTCGACGAGGCTTCCACCTGGTTCTTCCTCATGGCTGTCCTGATCGGTATCATCGGTGGCCTGTCCGAGAAGCAGATCGTTAACACCTTCATCACCGGCGCTGCCGACATGATGTCCGTTGTTCTCGTCATCGCCCTCGCCCGTGGCATCTCCGTCCTCATGGCTAACACCGGCCTCGACGTCTTCGTCCTCGACGCTGCCGCCAATGCCCTGGCTGGCCTGTCCGGCGTGATCTTCGCTCCCATGAGCTTCCTGGTCTACTTCGGCCTGTCCTTCCTGATCCCCTCGACCTCCGGTATGGCCACCGTCTCCATGCCCATCATGGGACCGCTGGCTGTTAAGCTCGGCTTCTCGCCTGAGGTCATGGTCATGATCTTCTCCGCCGCCATTGGTGTCGTGAACCTGTTCACCCCGACTTCCGGCGCCATCATGGGCGGTCTCGCCCTGGCCAAGATTGAGTGGACGACCTGGCTCAAGTTTGCCCTTAAGCTCATCGTCGCGCTCTCCGTCGTCTGCGCCGTCATTCTGACCGTCGCCTGCGTGCTGCTCTAAGTACCCAACGGGTACCCCACGGAAACCTTGACGATCCTGTAGAGGATCACCTGGTCATCGTCTGTCCGGTGGGGTAAACCCACCGGTAGACTCCTACCTTTAGCCCCTTCCCGTTCCGTGCGCGGGAGGGGGCGCTCTCATGTTGCGCGGTTCTACGAACCGCGCAACTAGTCGACGCTGCGCGCCGCCCAGAACGACAATTTGTCATTCAAAAGGCAAGGCATGACCAGAAGGTCTATGCCTTGCCTTTTTCATGCCAACTTGTACGTTCTGGACGTCGCTCGCTGACTTATGCTCCACCTGCGACGTTTCCATTATTGATACAAAGGCCAGGTTTGTTTGAACCAAAAAGGGGAAGTTGCGGTGGAATAGTTCCTGTTTGGCCGTCTTGAGGGGTTAAACGGGAACTATTTCACCGCAACTTATCGATGGCGTGTTTGGTTGGTGCCAGTTGATTGCTTGCTCGTTGGGGAGGGTCTGCTCCGTTATAATCGCCTAGAACATTAATTGGAAACGGGACGGGAGCCACACATGCGCCAGGGTTTCGACAACGCGAAGTATATCGAGCTGCAGGCTGCTCATATTAAGGAGCGCATCTCGCAGTTTGGTGGCAAGCTCTATTTGGAGTTTGGCGGCAAGCTGTTTGATGACTATCACGCGAGCCGCGTACTGCCGGGTTTTGAGCCGGACAGTAAGTTTCGCATGCTCAAGAGCATCGCCGACGATGTTGAGGTTATCATCGCGATCAACGCGAACCACATCGAGAAAAACAAGGCTCGTGGTGACCTGGGCATTACCTATGACGAGGATGTGTTGCGCCTGGTTGACCTGTTCCGCGGCAACGGCTTTGCCGTCGCGGCTGTGGTCATCACCCAGTACGCCGGCCAGCCTGCTGCCGATGTGTTCCGCAACCGCCTGAACGCGCTCGGTATTCCCGCCAAGCTGCACTATCCCATCGAGGGGTATCCGCACGATGTCGATCTGATCGTGTCCGACGATGGCTACGGCAAGAACGAGTTTGTCGAGACCACCCGACCGCTCGTCGTGGTTACTGCCCCCGGTCCTGGCTCGGGCAAGCTTGCCACCTGCCTGTCTCAGCTCTATCACGAGCACAAGCATGGCACGGCCGCCGGCTATGCCAAATTCGAGACCTTCCCGGTCTGGAATCTTCCTCTGACGCATCCGGTCAATATTGCCTACGAGGCCGCCACGGCTGACCTCGACGACGCCAATATCATCGATTCGTTCCACCTTGAGGCCTACAACAAGACCACGGTCAATTACAACCGCGACGTCGAGGCCTTCCCGGTAGTCCGTGCCCTGATGGAAAAGATCCTGGGCAAGAGCCCCTACCAGAGCCCTACGGACATGGGCGTCAATATGGTCGGCTTTGCCATCACCGATGACGATGCCTGCCGCGACGCTTCCAAGATGGAGATCGTCCGCCGCTACTTTACCGCGGTCGAAAATGTGCGCCGTACCGGCGTGGGCGATGAGCAAGTCGACCGTCTCAAGATCATTATGAAGAAAGCCGGCATCGATAAGAACTACTCACCGGCGCGCTCGGCGGCCCTCACCAGGGAGCAGCTGACGGGTGGTCCCGTGGGTGCCATGGTCATGCCCGATGGCTCCGTGGTGACCGGTAAGACCTCCACGCGCCTGGGCGCCGCAAGTTCGCTCATTATGAACGCCCTCAAGCATGTCTCGGGCGTCGACCTTGAGCTCGAGGTCATTAGCGATGAGGCGATCGAGCCCATCAGCAAGCTCAAGACGCATTTCCTGGGCAGCAAAAACCCGCGCCTCCACACCGACGAGACGCTTATGGCGCTGTCGATCACCTCGGCCACGAGTGAGACGGCCGCTCGCGTCCTTTCGGGCCTGGAGCAGCTGCGCGGTTGCGATGCCTTCTTTAGCGTGATCATCTCGCCGACGGACGAGACGGTACTGCGCAAACTGGGTATCAACGTGTGCTGCGAGCCCAAGTTTGAGCGCCGCGGTTTCTTCCATCGCTAAGTTTGAAGCACCGCGGTAATTGCATTGCATTTTGGCCGTATCGGGTTAGCGCCCGATACGGCTTTTTGATCAATAAAGCGCCTATTTCGGCGAAAGATAGCCGTTTACCTGCCTAGAAACAATTTGAGCGGTATACAATAACCGTAACTGTTTCATCCTTGGCGGGATGCCGCATGATGGATATTACCTGCCATCGTGAGGTGTGTCGGTCGCGCACGGCGCGTTAGATGCTCGTGCTCGGTTTGAGGAGGCTGCTATGGCGGGCAAGGGTCGTGCGAGTGTCAACGATATGAAGCGTGTCGAGGTGCTGGTGTTGATGGAGATCGACCAGCAAACCGAAGACAATGGCGGGCCGTATGGTTTCTCGCGCAAAACGCTTGCCGAGCGCGTGGGGGTTTCGCCGTATCGTGCTCGCGCCGCAATCGATCGCTTGGATTCCGAAGGCATGATTGATGTCGTCTCGCGTTATAGCGACGATGGCGGTCAGCTTGCAAATGGCATTTGCCTCACCGAACGTGGTGAGTGGTATCTTGAGGGCGTCCGTACCGGCATGCTCGTTCAAGAAATGCTTGAGGACGAGGTTGCTGATCGATAGCAGCATGTAACCCTTGCCATAGCGACGCCGCCTGGGAAACCGGGCGGCGTTTTGTTTCAAGATTGAGAAATGCAATCGCACGCGAGAAAAATTGCGGACGGTCCGCGGCGCGAGTATTACAATGAAGACCCGTAAGATGTGGATAAACAACTTCTACGGGAAGCGCAGGTAACTCAATATGACCAAGCATGTGTTCGTAACCGGTGGCGTGGTTTCGTCCCTGGGCAAGGGTATCACCGCGGCCTCGCTGGGCCGTCTGCTCAAGTCGCGTGGCTACAAAGTAACGATGCAGAAGGCCGACCCGTATCTGAACGTCGACCCCGGTACCATGAGCCCGTTCCAGCATGGTGAGGTCTTCGTTACCGAGGATGGTTACGAGTCCGACCTGGACCTGGGTCATTACGAGCGCTTTATTGATGAGAACCTGACCCGCGATTCCAACTTTACGACCGGTGCCATCTACAAAAGCCTCATTGCCCGCGAGCGTCGCGGCGACTTTTTGGGCGGTACCGTGCAGGTGATTCCTCACGTCACCAATGCCATTAAGGATAAGTTCCGCCGCATCGAGGAGCAGACCGGCTCCGATGTAGTCATCACCGAGCTGGGCGGCACGATCGGCGACATCGAGTCCCAACCGTTTGTCGAAGCCATTCGTCAGTACCGCAAGGAGGCCGGCCCCGAGAACGTCTGCTACATCCACGTGTCGCTCGTTCCCTATATCGCCGCCGCCCACGAGGTCAAGACCAAGCCCACGCAGCATTCCGTCAAGGAGCTCCGCAGCTTTGGCATCCAGCCCGATATCATCGTGCTGCGCTCCGACCACCATATTGACGACGCCATCCGCGGAAAGATCGCAAGCTTCTGCGACGTCGACACCGACTGCGTCTTTACCAACGAGGACTGCGCGAGCATTTACGATGTTCCGCAGCTGCTTGCCGAGCAGGATTTTGATCTGCGCATTTGCGAACGTTTGGGTCTGGACCCGCGTGAGCGCGACATGAGCGAGTGGAATGAGTTCCTGCGTAAGCAGAACCATGCCAACCACCACGCCGACAAGGTCAAGATCGCCGTCGTGGGCAAGTACACGCAGCTGCCCGATGCCTACCTGTCGGTTATCGAGGCCCTGCACCATGCGGGCGTGTTCTACGATCGTCACGTGGACGTGCAGCTGGTCGATGGCGAGAGCCTCGACGAGCAGAACGTGTCCGAGGTGCTGGGCGATGCCTCGGGCATCTTGGTTCCCGGTGGCTTTGGTAAGCGCGCCCTGGAGGGCAAGATCCTCGCAGCCGAGTTCGCCCGCGAGCATAAGATTCCGTATCTGGGCATTTGCCTGGGTATGCAGGTCGCCGTGTGCGAGTTCGCCCGTAATGTCGTCGGCCTTGCCGGCGCCAGCTCCTCCGAGTTCGACCCGGACGGTCCGTATAGTGTCATCGACCTGATGAGCTCGCAGGAGGACGTGACCGAGAAGGGCGGCACCATGCGCCTGGGCGCCTATCCGTGCAAGCTCGCCGCCGATACTCTTGCTCGCGAGGCGTATGGGGAGGAGCTCGTCTACGAGCGTCACCGTCATCGCTTTGAGTTCAACAACGCCTTCCGCGACCAGCTCGAGGACGCCGGTTTGGTTATCTCGGGTCTGTCGCCTGACGAGCGCCTGGTCGAGATGGTCGAGCTGCCGCGCGACGTGCATCCGTGGTATGTGGCAACCCAGGCTCACCCCGAGTTCAAGAGCCGTCCGACCAACCCGCAGCCGCTGTTCCGAGAGTTCGTGCGTGCCTCGATTGGTCAGCACGAGGGTGTCGATCGCCTGCAGGTGACGCCCATGAACCTCGCTACGGACTAAGGGTGCCGGCGAATAAGGAACATACCGAAGCTACTCCCTCGTCGCTCGCCGTGGCGGCGGGGGAGTATCTCGATTACCTCGCGGTCGAGCGGGGTTTGGCGCGCAACACGATTGCGGCCTATCGTCGTGACCTGACGACGTACTGCGCCTATCTGGAGCGGGCGGGTATTGTGTCTTTTGATGAGGTGACTCGTCAGGTCGTGGAGGGCTTTGTCGCCGACCGTCGCGATGGGGGCTATTCCGATGCCTCGGTGGAGCGTGCGCTTGCGGCCGTGAAGGGCCTGCATGCCTTTTTGGTGCGCGATGGGGCTGTGGCCCAAAATCCAACGGCGGCGTTGCGCCTGCCTAAAAAGGCTGAGCGTTTGCCGGAGTATCTATCGGTGGAGGATGTCTCGGCGCTGCTCGATCAAGACTTCCCCGAGGGCGAGATGGGCTTGCGCGACCATGCCATCTTGGAAGTGCTCTACGGATGCGGTTTGCGTGTGAGCGAGTTGGTGGGGCTCGATGTGGGCGATATCCATATCGACGATGGTTTTGTACTCGTTCGCGGTAAGGGCTCAAAGGAACACCTGTCCCCGTTGGTGGGAAGCGCGGCGCGAGCTCTGACGCTCTATATAACTGAGGGGCGTTCTCGCTTGGCGGCCCATGCCCGCGGAACCGAGACCTCGGCGGTCTTTTTAAATAAGAACGGACGTCGCCTGTCGCGCCAGGCCGTGCATGCGATATGCGAGCGGTATGGGCGTCAGGTGGGGCTGGTGGGGCTCCATCCCCATACCTTGCGCCACTCCTTTGCCACCCATATGCTTGCGGGCGGTGCCGACTTGCGTGTGCTGCAGGAGATTTTGGGCCATGCCGATATTTCGACCACGCAGGTCTACACGCATGTCGACCGAACGCAACTGACCGAGGTCTATCTGGCGGCGCATCCGCTAGCACATCGCTAGCACCTCGCTGCCCTGCATATTTATAAATATTAAATGGGACGGGCCCCAGATTGCCGAGACGCACTTTTGCGCGCATGGG
>CABUXM010000086.1 GCA_902495545.1 uncultured Collinsella sp.
GCGAATGTCCTGAGATTTAGTCCTGGGATTCATGGAAGCCTTTCGATTTTGGGGAAACGTAGAGGGTATCGCTACAATATGGTATCAGCTGCAGAAATTATAGAGGAGGAGTCTGCCCATGCCGGGTAAAAGCCTAGAGAACATGCACGTAGCGGTCTTGGCGGGCGGTCATTCCGCCGAGCGCGAGATCTCGCTCGATTCGGGAAAGAACGTTGTGGTGGCGCTGAAGGAAGCCGGCTACACCTCGGTGGAGCTGCTTGACACGGCCGCTGATGACTTTATGGTAACCATGGCGACCGGCGGATTCGATGTGGCATTTATCGCCATGCACGGCGCCGGCGGTGAGGATGGCGCCATGCAGGGTGCCATGGAGACCCTGGGTATCCCCTACACGGCCTCGGGCGTACTTGCCAGCGCCTGCGGTGCCGACAAGGAGGTCTCTAAGCTCCTATACGCCAAGGCGGGCATTCCCATTGCCCCCGGCCTTGCGCTCGAGGTGGGCGATGAAGTCGATATCGATCATATCGTCGAGGTTTGTGGCGAGCGCTGCTTTGTGAAGCCGGCCGTCAACGGTTCCAGCTATGGCATTTCCCTGGTCCATGAGCCCTCCGAGCTGCCCGCGGCAATCGCCAAGGCGTTTGAGTACGGCGACAAAGTGCTGGTCGAGAAGTGCATCGAGGGTACCGAGATCACCGTCGGCGTATACGGCGAAGATGACGTGCGCGCCCTGCCGATCGTCGAGATTCGTAAGCCCGAGGACTGCGAGTTCTACGATCTGGACGTGAAGTATGTCGACCCTACGGATATCCATCGCATTCCGGCGCAGATTTCACCCGAGAATTACGCTCGCGCTCAGGAGCTTGCCTGCGCCGCTCACAAGGCCCTCGGTTGCCTGGGTATCTCGCGCAGCGACTTTATTGTGAGTGAGGACGGCCCCGTTATCCTCGAGACCAATACCATTCCCGGAATGACCGATACGTCGCTGTATCCGGATGAGATCCGCCACACCGACGACATGACGTTCCCGCAGGTCTGTGACAGCCTGATCCGTATGGGCCTTCGTCGAGCGGGCATTGCATGCTAATCGAGGACGCGGTTTCGTCAGGAACGCCGCAGTTTGTCATCGACTCCTATGCCACGCTTGCCGACCGCGCCAAAACGCAGTCCTTCGGCCTTATCGAGGAAGATGTGATTGTCCTCGATACCGAGACCACGGGTCTTTCGGTGCAGGACAACGAGCTGATCGAGATCTCGGCGGCCCGTCTTTCGGGCCGCGAGGTCATCGACCGCTTCGATACCTTCGTGCATCCCAAGCAGCTGATTCCCGCCGAGATTACCGAGCTCACGAGCATTACAAATGCCGATGTGGCAGATGCCCCGTCGGCGGTTGAGGCCGTCGCCGCTCTCGCCGATTTTGTCGGTGGTTGCCCGGTGATCGCACATAACGCCACGTTCGACCGCTCGTTTATCGAGTCGGTCAAAGGCGGCGTCAACGTGAGCGATATTTGGATCGATTCGCTGGCGCTGTCGCGCATCGCGCTTCCGCGCCTAGCCTCGCACAAGCTGTCTTTTATGGCCGATCTGTTTGGCTGCGACTCGGTATCACACCGTGCCAATGCCGACGTCGACGCCCTGTGTGGCGTATGGCGCGTGTTGCTCGTGGCGCTCACCGACTTGCCCCAGGGCCTCATGGCGCGCCTAGCCGACATGCATCCGGACGTGCCTTGGTCCTATCGTCCTATCTTCTCATTCTTGGCAGGGCAGAACCCTGGTTCTATCTTCTCTCTCAGCGCCGCTCGTGCTGACGTCCTCAAGGCCGATCGCGCCGACGATCGGGTGGACGCCGATGAACTGCCGGTTCTCAAGATGCCGAGTCGTGAGGAGATTGAGGCAGACTATGCGCCAGGTGGCCTGGTCAATCGCATGTATCCCACCTACGAGCCGCGTGATGAGCAGATCGCGATGGCGCTCGAGGTCCGCGATGCGCTGGTCACGGGCACTCATCGAGTAATTGAGGCAGGCACAGGCGTCGGCAAATCGATGGCCTATCTGGTGCCTTTTGCCGAGGCAGCACGCCGTAACAACATCACGGTTGGTATTGCGACCAAATCGAATAATCTTGCCGACCAGCTCATGTACCATGAGCTGCCAAAACTTGCCGAGCAACTGGACGGTGGTCTGTCATTTTGCGCGCTCAAGGGATATGACCACTATCCGTGCCTGCGCAAGCTCGAGCGCATGAGCCGCGGCCTGGTCGAGATTACCACCAAGCGCGATCCGGCGGACACGCTCACGGCGGTCGCGGTCATTATGGCGTACGTCTGCCAATCAGCCGATGGCGACCTCGACTCGCTCGGCATTCGGTGGCGCAGCGTCAACCGTCTCGACTTTACGACGGCCTCGCGCGAGTGTGCTCGTCGCCTCTGCCCGTTTTTTCCTGATAAATGTTTGGTCCACGGCGCTCGCCGTCGTGCGGCGCATGCCGATGTGGTGGTTACCAACCATTCCCTGCTGTTGCGCAATGTAGCGGCCGAGGGCAGGATTTTGCCTCCGATTCGTCATTGGGTAATCGACGAGGCCCATTCCATCGAGCGCGAGGCGCGCCGTCAGTGGGCGCGCGTGGTGTCGGCGGATGAATCGCGCGTTCTGTTTGAGCGCCTGGGTGGCTCGAGCACCGGCGCGCTAAGCCAGGTTTCCCGTGATTTGGCAACCTCCGAGGGCTCTACGCTCTATCTGGGCCTTACTGCCAAGGCGACGTCGACGGTTGCGCGCGCGAGCATGGCAATCGCCGACGTGTTCGATGGCGTTCGCGAGCTCGGCCGCCGTGCGCGTGGGGGCTATGACAATGCCAATCTATGGATTGGCCCCGAGCTGCGCGAATCTGACGACTGGCATGATTTCTTACAGTCGGCCTACGCTGCCATCGACGCATTGGAACAAGCTGACAAGAGCGTCGACGCGCTGGTGCAAGCCGTCGCCGCCGACAAGCCCGAGGTTGTTGTCGACCTGGGTGATATCTCGCGCCGCCTGCACGAGCTGGCCGAGAACCTCAAACTCATCATTGATGGTACCGACGAGCACTACGTGTATTCGCTGCAGGTCAATCGCAGGCTGCGTGCCGGCGGAGAGTCAATGACCGCAGAGCGCATCGACATTGGCGAGGCCTTGGCAACCGAGTGGCTGCCCGAGGTTCACACGGCTATCTTTGCCTCGGCGACTATGACGGTGTCCAAAAGCTTTGAACACTTTAACCATGCGGTCGGCCTCGATCGCATCGGTGCTTCAACATCCTCATCGCTGCACTTGGACTCGAGCTACGACTTCGATTCGAACATGGCTGTAGTCGTTGCGGGCGATATCCCCGATCCGCGCGATCGTGAGAGCTATCTTACGGCGCTCGAGCGCGTGCTGGTCGACGCCCATCTTGCCATGGGCGGATCGGTGCTCACGTTGTTCACCAATCGGCGCGACATGGAAGACCTGTACGCCCGCGTTGAGCCTAAGATGGCCCGTGCGGGTCTGGAGCTCAACTGCCAGCAGCGCAACTCATCTCCTCGTCGCCTACGCGACCGGTTTATCAACGAGCCAACCTCGTCGCTTTTTGCGCTTAAGGCCTTCTGGGAGGGGTTTGACGCCAGCGGCGAGACGCTGCGCTGCGTCATCATTCCCAAGCTGCCGTTCTCGAGCCCCACGGACCCGCTCTCGTGCGAGCGCAACCTGCGCGAAGACCGCGCTTGGGCGCGCTATTCGCTGCCCGAGGCAGTGCTCGAGGTCAAGCAGGCGGCCGGCCGCCTTATCCGCTCGTCGACCGATTGCGGCGTGCTGATTCTGGCCGACCCGCGCCTGGTGACGAAGGGCTACGGAAAGAAGTTCTTAACGTCGCTGCCCACGACCTCCTACCAGCGCATCGAATCGGCGCAGATCGGTCACTATCTGCAACTGTGGCGCGCACGCCACGAGCGGCGGCGCTAAAGCGGACAGACGAGGGTTTTTGCCATATCGCACAGACGCTTTGACAGGGCGGGGTCATCCAAGATGCGGATGGCTCCGCCCGCTGCGATTGTCTGGCTCAGTAGCCAACGCTCGGAGCCGTAATGCACGGTTACCGTTGCCATGTCTGCCCCGCTGGGCTCGATGAGGGTGATGCCGGCCCAGTCCAGATGCTCCGCCATATCGAATGGCATCAAGAGCTTTGCGCTACGCTGCGTCCGGGCAAGGGAATCGTGGAGGGATGCAACGTCCGGTGCGTGAGGCACGACGGAGTCTTCCGTCAAGGTGAGTCCCTCGATTTTATCCATGCGATAGGTGCGCTGCTCATCGACTGCGATGCCCCAGGCAATCAGGTATGTTTGGTCGCCGTTTGCCGTAATGCGCAAGGGGTCGACCAGACGCTCGCGTGGCCGTGCATCGTCCATCGAACGATACGAGATGAGGCAGCGAACGCCGTCTTGAATGGCGCAGCTCAGCTGCTGCCAGTGCGACCCACGGTTGACGGTGTCAAAGACGCGCTGGTTATAGCCGAGCTCTTCGGGTAGAAGAGCGTGTCGAATCCGAGCTGCCGTCTGCGGCTCGACCCCCAACGATTCAAGTTCGTGGTTGAGCACGGCGCCCTCGGCGGCACTCAGGCGCAGCGGTAGCACACGACCGGCGTCACCGGTGAGGACCACACGCTCGCCGTGGCATTCGCAGATGATGCGCGCGCCCGATTCTCGGTCCGCGAGCGTCGAGACGATCTCGAGAATCTCGTCGAGCGACACCCCCGTGATGTCAAATCGACTGCAAATCTCGGTTCGTGTCATGCCGCTCTCGCCGGCGGCGTAGAGGGCCTCCATGATGTCGATGGCGCGCGAGAGCCTCTGCTCGCTGGTGAGTTTACGCACGGGCATGCTCGTGCACCGTCCTTTCGATGAGGTGGTTCCACGCCTGTTTGAGCGATTTGGGGGCCATGGGCCTCATGCCGTCCATGGCGTGGGCCATGCAAAATGAAGCGGCGGCTTCAAGGTCGCGCACGTCAACGGTCCAGATCCATCCCGCATCGGTGTGTGCGAGCTTACCTCGCCCGCGCGTGAGACCGTTGATCATATCGATCTGCGTCTGAGGGGCGAATGAGAACGTAGCTGCAACGGGCGGTCGGTCGGCAAAATCGAATTCAAAGAACAGGTAGTCGTTGAGGTTGAAGTCCACAGGGATGGTGTAGGCCTTCGAAGGACGCCAAGCGCGAACGATACGGTCGCAGCGGAATGTCCTGATGTCGTCGGTGGCATTGTCGAGACCGCAAAAGTACGCCACGCCCTCGCGCTCGAACATGCCGTAGACGCAGACGGTACGCTCTTTTTGCTCACCGCGTCCGTTCTGATATAAAAATCGCAGCGCGCATCGCTCGGCAAAGGCGCTCCATACCGCATCGACGGTGGGAGAGCGGCTGATTGTCGCCTCGTCCGCCGTCGTCCTGCCGGTGAGGTAGGCAATTTTGGAGCGAATATCGGCAAGCGGCGCGGCAAAAGTGGATGAGCCGGCCGCTATTGTCTGGTCGATGGCGTTGAGCAGGATATCGGCGTCGTCTGCGGTGATGAGGCCGCCTGCCGCAAACGTGTGCTCGCGGTCGATTGTCCACGAGCTTTCCTCGGTCTCCTGCGCACTGGCGGGGCGAACCTCCTTGATTAAGATGCCACGCTCGAGCAGTTTGTCACGATCGCGCCGAAACTTGCGCTTATCCGAGTCGATGTTGCCCGAGCCATATCCCAGGTCGGAATCCAAGACGATCTGCTCGGTCGTCAGCGGTTCGGGGGAGCTGTTGAGCACAAAGAAAAGATTGAGGATGCGCCGAGCCGTTTTATCGAAACTGGGCTCCGAATTCCCCTTTTTAATTGTCTCGGTCGTGTCGCTTGCCGTCATAGAGTCCTCGCATGAGAAGGTGGTTTGCTGCCATGATTTTAGTCCGATATGGAGATTAGGCTATATCCTTGTCCGCTCGGGGCGTTAAGATGGCCCGAATTCGGTCGTTTGCGCTCGCTCGGGGTATACTTTCGACTATATACGGTTCTAATGTGCATGCATTGGGCCTATTTGTCGGATTATGGATGTGGAGCGCACATGGCGAACACCCAGAACTATATTAACCACCTGCTGCAGAACACCGGCATTACGCCGGCATGCAGCGAAGAAGAGCGCTTGGCTGCCGAGGATATCGCTCAGATCTTCCGCAACCACGGCTTTGATCCCGAGGTTCAGGAGTTCAATGCCCCGGCGCCCAGTAGGTTGGCATTTGCCGTTACCGGTATTCTTGCGTTTGCCGGCGCCCTACTGATGGGCATCGGCGGCGGCATCGGCTTGGTCGGCACCTTGCTGGCCATTGCCGCCGCCGTTCTTTACGTGCTCGAACGCACGGGCCACCCCGTGGTTTCGCGCCTGGGCAAGACGGGCGTGAGCCAAAATGTCATCGCCTACCACAAGGCCTCGGGCCCGCTCGCGTCTCCGCGCAACCGCCCGGTGGTCGTTGTCGCACACTACGACTCTCCCCGTGCTGAGTTGCTCGCCCGCGAGCCCTATGCTTCTTATCGTGCGCTCATCGCCAAGCTGCTGCCCGTTGCCACGGTTGCCCCTGCTGCCGTTGCCATCTTGCGTATCCTGCCGCTCCCCGGCGCGCTCAAGGTTCTGCTGTGGATTGTCGCGATCCTCGCTTCCCTCGTTGCGCTCGCCAACGCGGCAAACATCATTTCTAACCGCTACATTCTTCCCTATACGTCCGGCGCGGTGTGCAACAAGTCTTCTGTCGCCGCTATGCTCGGCGTTATGGACAACGTTGCTCCCTTCCAAGGCGAAAACGAGTTTCCCGACGATGTTCCGTTCGATACCTATTTTGGGGAGCAGAAGCGTCGTGCCGAGGAAATGGCGCGTGCAGCGGCGGAGTATGCCGCGGCCCAGCAGCAAAACGACTACGGCAACACCATCGAGTACGAAGAGCCTACCTACGCCGAGGACGAGTTCGGTCAGCCGATTGCTCCCGACGCTCAGACCGAGCCCGAACAGGGCGAGGCTTTCGACGAGCAGATCGAGGGCTTTGAGGGTGCGTCTGCCGACGAGACGCTGATTGGCGCCATCGTGCCCGAGGATCAGAATCAGGCTGTCCAGGCCGAAGAGTTCAATGACGAGGTTCCCGCTGCCGAGCCGGCGGAGGAGCCCGTCGCGGCCGAGCCCGAGCCCAAGCTCTATCGCAATGCCGCCGGCAACATCCGCTTTGGTTCGGATGCCATCCGTGCGCTCGGAATGCTTCCCGAGTCCTGCACGCTCGATTACGAGGAGGGCGAGGAGCCGACGTTTGAGCCCGAGCCTGCGCCCGTTGTCACTGCGGATGATGAGTCTGCCGCGGTTACCGCTGCCGTTGCCGAGCCCGAGGCGGTGTCTGCGATCGATCCCGCGGCAGGACTGGACATTTTGGCTCCCGCCGCGCCGGCGCAAGACGTTGCGGACGAGTCTGACGACGATTACGTTGAACAGCCGGGGCGCGTGTCTTACGAGAGCGATACTGATTTCTCGGCCGAGATTCCCGCGGCAACGCCCCATGCCGATATTGCATCCGCGTTCTCTTCGATTGGCGCCAGCGCTTCCAACTTCTTTAAGGGTGCGCTTGCAAAGGGCAAGAAATTTGTCGACGATTTCGAGGAGAAGCGCGCTGCCGCACGCGAGGCTGCCGAGCAGGAGGCTATCGCTCAGCAGCAGGCAGCCGAGGCGGCACGTGAGCTCGCGGCGCAAGAGTTCGAGCAGAACGAGGCTGTGCAGTCCGTGCCCGTCGACGCCGCCGAAGCTACAACGTCCTTTGAGTCCCAGCAACCGACGTCCGCGGATGTTGTTGAGGCAACAACGTCTTTCGAGGCTCAGCAGCACGTCGATAGCACCATGTCGTTTGATGCCGCGAAGTTCGATTCCACGATAACGTTTGAAAAGCAGGGCACCGCGATTGCTGAGCCCCTTCCTGTTTCCGATGAACAGGGCGACGCGGTGGACGATGACGAGCCCATTGATGCTGCCGAAATTCAGGATGCTGCCGAGGACGAGTCCGTCGAGGCCAACTCTGACGAAGAGCAATACGCGGCAGCCGATCAAGGTGATTCGACCGAGGCCGAGCAGGAGGAAGTGTCTGTGGTTTCCGAGACTCTCGAAACGGATGAGTCGAGGCCTTACTCCACGCAGATTTTCACCATGCCGACCCCGAGTGGTTCCGGTGCCACGGTTGCCGATGTCGCTCCCACCCAGGACGAAAC
>CABUXM010000087.1 GCA_902495545.1 uncultured Collinsella sp.
CCGTGTGTGGCCCCAGGCTGTCGGAAGGGAGTGCAACGCGAGCGACGCCACGAGGCCCGTGGGGGTCCAGGGGGAGGCGGCGCCGGAGCGCTCCCCCTGGGCGGCGGCCGGGAGAAAAATAGGGGCGGCTCCGAGCTCGGAGCCGCCCCCGAGGTCTGGTCCCGTATCTGAACGGACGTTAAGCGGGTGCCTGTTTGATGGCACAGTGGATGCTAGGACTAGTTTTCCAAGGCCAAGATACACGCCCTGATGTATGCGCTGGCGGTGAGGTTTGACGGCAGAATCTCTGGGTGTGCGGCGCGAGCGCTCACGAGTCCGGTCATGAGATTCTTGTAAACCTCATAGTGGACGAGGGCCGTTCGGCTATAGCGCGTGGCACTCATAGATCGCTTGGGGTTGTCCAAAACGGAAAGATCGAGCTCCCCGCCGCTGATTCGGTCGCGAAGCGCATCCTCGACGACACGGCTGACATTGGCGTCCCTCCTGGGGCCACCTTTCAGCTTGAGCTCGAGAACGCGCCTCTCAAGGATTTCAGCCTCGAGCGGCGACGTCGAGAAGGTGACCCTCTCTTTTTTGGATCCCGAGGATACCTTGCTGGCAGCGGGAGCCGTCGCGGGTTTGGTTTTGCGGGCACTCGCGGGGGAAGCGGGCGATGCGGCGACGCCGTCCTGAACAGGTTCTTGCGGGGCGGGTGCCGCAGGACGGGGCGCAGGACGGTTCTGTGCCCCAAAATTAGGCAAGGTAAAGCGCGGGGCATTGCTCATCATGTCGCCTACAAGGTTCTCGGGCAGGTTGGAAGCCATAGCTACTCAACTCCTTCGGTTTCGCCGGCGGCGGGCTTGAGCTCACACCAGTTCATGATGTTGCCCACAAGGACGTCGTACTCGAATGCGGCGCCCTTGAGGACGTTCATCTCGTAGATGCTGCGACCATTCGCCTGCGCATCCTGGATTGCAACAGTTATACCGATTCGGCGCTGGAAGACCTTGAGCCCCATTTTTGGAAACTCCTCGACCATCTGAGCGGCAAAGGCTCTCGCGAGCTTGGCGATACCGCGATAGAGCGTGATGAGGACGGCAGGGGCGCTCACCCACGCGACCTCATAGGAATCAGATACCGCGCTGAGGAGCTCGAGGGTCTGCTCGACAGCCTCGGTGCCGAGCCTGTCGGCGGTAGTCGGGATGACAAGATGGGTTGCGGCAATGGTGGAGGAAATCGTTGCGAAGGTCATGCCGGGCTGGGTGTCAATCACGACGGCATCGAAGCCATGCTGGGAGACAGCCGACTCGATAGCGCGCGCCAGAGAGTACTCATTGATCTCGTTGCCCTCAAGGTCCCTTTCGTCGGAGACGTTGGCAAGATCGAGATCGCCGGGGACGGTCGCCTGCCCATCCTCGGTGCAAACCACCTGTACGCCCTTGAGGAAGCTGGAGCTGCAGCAGGTGCCTTTCGCGACGCAATCCGACTCGATTCTCCCGAGGGAGCCCTGGGGATCCATGTCCACAGCCAAGACCTTAAGGCCGCGGCGGCGAAGCCCATCGGCGATGGCATCTGCGGAAGTCGTCTTACCGACGCCTCCCTTCTGGTTGGTGAACACGATCACAGGGGTGAAATTCGGCATGGTGATTCCTTTCAACTGAAATTGAAAACGATTTGAGCCAGGCAATACCTAGGAACGACTGGCGATGCTCATGACCACAAGAGCGATCGGGATGGCGATGAGGCACGCCGCCGCGCCGACAATGAACTGAAGGATGGCGTAGGCGACCCCGCTCGCAAAAAAGGCTACGAGCGCGCCGAGCCCCAAGATGAATTTGATGATTGAAATGTAATTAGGATAAGAAGACATATAACCTCCAATGCCCTAGCTGGACCGATGGCGGAAAACCCGCATTGAAGGTTGTAATTAAATGATAACAGAACAACGTCACTGATGAACTGTGAAATAGATGAATAAATGAAACGCCGAAAAAGATAAAGGTGCTAAAACGGAATACCAGAACTTCAGAAAATACGAGGAAGAGAAATGCGTATTCAATGAACTAATGAAGGACGTAATAACGTAACTGTGTAATAACGTAGCCGTGTAATTGCATAACTGTGTAACTACGTAACAGTGTAATAACGTGACTGCGTCATAACCTAATATCAAATCATTGTACTTGTGCCTTACGTCCTCATCTTGAGTAGCTTTCCTATAAAGGCCTCCACCCGGAATCGTCCTCATCGCCATCGTCGAATAGCTTGAGCGCGATCGCAGCGGAAGTAATAAGAAGCAGTAAAGCCAACCCATCCAGCTGGAGAAGGTAGCTCAAGCCGGCGAGGGCAAGAAGCAGCCCGGCTGCAAGTAGGATAATATTACGGGTCATATATGTACCCGCCAAAGGATTACGGCGCTCACGCGGCATCACCAACGATGATGCTGTAGAGATCGTCATCTGACGCTATCAACGCGACGATATGGTTTCTCCTCCTGATGACGGTCCTCTTCGACACACCCAAGAGCGCGCCGATCCTCTCGCATGTCAGGTTGTCGATATAGGACAACTGGAAGATAGATCCGAGTCCCGGCTCGTAATCGTCCAGCGCCTCGACGACAACCATTACGAGATTCAGTGTCGAATCGATTTGCAGGACGCGGTTCCTCATCCGCTCCCTCTCATTCGATCGGGACGGCAGCTGCCTGAGCGCTGTCTCGCACTGGCTTCTGATCGAGGCCAGATGTCTCAGCTCGGACAGAACGCATCTGACGCGCTCTTCTCGAGCGCCGATGCCGCCATCGTCTGAGGAAAGAGACGACTCATGATTCTCGCTCTCGATCCCGACGATTGCAGATTGTCCATTACTCTCGGTTCTAATCAGCCTTTCCCACGAGTTCCCTTCCATGTCACTTCCCCTTTCGACATTTAAATCGTTCGTTCAGCAGCTCACAGCGAAGATGTGGCCTGTTTGCGGGCCAGGTCTATCGCAGCCTCCTTGTTATCGCCGCGATAGACGATTCCGTTCGCATCCACAACCGGATGGACCGGCCCGTCTCCGATGATGAGCCAGGCGCCGTCGGGAGCCCTTCGCAGGTGCTTTTCGCCGCGGCCTGTTCGCTGGCGTGCGGCCTCGACCATCTTCCGGCAGCCCTTGACGCTCGTGTCGAGAAGCCATTTCCGCAGCTGAGGCATGAATTTATCCTCGCAGCCGGCATCTTTGGCCTCGGCCTGCCGGCGAGCCCACGCAGTGCCGATCTCGTCGGCCCCGAAGCCGAGACGGCGCAGCTCATCGTAGGGCTGGCGTGCGGCGTCGAGCTTGTTGCGGTTGATCGTTTCGTCGGCGATTTTCCTGAAATCGCCTGCGGTATCGACCCGAGAGTCCATTCCGGGATAGACGTCCGGTTGGTTGGTTTGAAAATCCATCCATCCATCCGTCCAATCTTCTGGATAGTCATTACTTATAGGTATATAGGGGGATTCACCTGAAAAAATTGCAGGTGAGGAAGAATCTTCACGTGAAGAAATTTCAGGTGAGGAAGTAATTTCACGTGAAATATTTTCCGGTGAGGAAGTTTTTTCAGGTGAAGAAACTTCATATGAAGAAACGTCACGTGAAACTTTTGCAGGTGAGGAGAAATCTTCACGTGAAGAAATTTCAGGTGAGGAAGTAATTTCACGTGAAATATTTTCCGGTGAAACTCGAGGGGCTACCCATTCGGCGTCCGGATGGTCCGCTTGCCAAGCCTCTCTGGCGCGGACAATTGGCTCTGTGGCTGCAACAAGTGATCTGCCGACGGTGTTCATGCCGTGGACGTGCGATCCGCGCTCAACGATAAGGCCCATCTCGAGAAGGGAGGCGATGGTCGTACGGGCAGTACGTTCGCTCGTGCCGGACCAGTCCGCGAGAACGGCGGCTCCAAAATCGTAACAACCCTTATCTACCGTGCAGGAGTAGATCAGGGCATATGCCACGAGCTGTGCGGGCCTAAGGCCTAAATAGCGCATGAAGCCGTGTATGGCGAACGAAGGACCGTAGCCTTCGGTCTCTGTCTCGAGAATCTTCGACACTATGCGGCCTTTCTCCTTTGCAGCGCCTGGACCGCCAGGGAGAACAACGCCTCTTCGTTGAAGACATTGCACTCCCCTGCTGCCCTCGCGGATTCGATTTCACTTATCAGGGACTCGCGTCCGTAAACGGACAGCATGAAGTTGACGAGCTCACCGGAGCGGAAATGACCACCGCCGACAGACAGGGGAACCGCTAGGTCGAAATAGGCGACAAGCGGTTGGCCGATTGTATCGACCGCATCCAGCGCAACCGCCACCCTGCCTGCGCCCGCCTTAAAGATAGCAACTGGAGCCTGAAGGAGTTCGGGAACCGATGCAAGCAGCGAAGGCTCGATACCGTGCCTGTGTGAGCGATTGGAGATTGTTGTCTCCCGTACGATATGCCGCACGGTGTGGCAGATAGGCAGGTTGGGAATCCCCGCCGCCAAAAGCGCCCTCGGTGTTTCGGGGAGAACGGGCACAGGCGCCTGTCGGTTATAGCCCCGGCCCCTCGCCTTTGCAATTTCGGCGAATCCAGTCCACATTCGGCATGAATTCGCGTATTCGGCTAGATCTTGATTGTTTAGACCCTCAAAAGCGATGGTAGAATCAACTTGACCGACGAGGGCGCGATACCGTCCTATGTCGTCGAGATCGTGTTGACGCTGTTCACCTTTCCACATCCGTGAACTCCCTTCTTCTACGGTCTCACGTTTCGGGTGCGGCTGGGGCTCTTCCTTAATTTCCCGGTCGCACTTTTTTTCTGACACCCTAAATTGAACAGTCTTCGGGAACGATGCGGGACCCATCATGCGGCCCCCTTACGGCCGTCGCGGGCCATGCGCTTTGACATGCTCTCTTGCAGGGACTGCAGAGAGGCGTACTCCTCGTACGGCATCTCATGGCTGGACCCCTTAATGAAAGGAGTCTTGCGCATATAGGCGTCGAGGTCGTCAATGTTGATGTAGATGGTCCGCGATCCACCACGGTTGAACGCGCCGTAGACGGCGGGAATCTCGCCAGATTCAATGAGCCTCTGCAGAGCATCGACATGTCGATGGATGTATTTGGCTGCCGCGGATTTGGAGAGCCATTTACTGCTCGCCCACGGCTCCAGCCTTTCTTTGCCGCTCATTACGCAACCTCGTCCTTCTGGGGAAGACGATCATCGGTCTCGCCAAGCAGGTATTGAATGGAGCATCCGAACAACTGCGACATCTTCTCGAGCTGATCGTAAGTTGCCGACTTCGGATCGCGTTCGATTCGAACGATAATGCTTCTGCTGACGCCGAGTTTGTCTCCAAGATCGGTTTGCGAAAGGCGAAGCCTCACTCGTTCCGCTCCGATACAATTCGGCATAAAACCCTCCTTTAGTAATACGGATTGTTGTACTTAGCCAAATACTACAACACTTTGAAGTACTGTACAACAAATTGTCGTACCTAAAGTCAAGGTGCTCAAAGAAAGGAGCACCCATGGGCAACAATCTGAAAACCATTCGCTCCAATAGCGGAAAGACTCAAAAACAAGTAGCGGAAGAGCTCGGTATTTCGCTTTCTGCTTACAGAACGTATGAGCAAGGGACGAGACGTCTCACGGATGAGCTTTTGCTCCAGCTCTCGATATATTTCTCTGTCTCAGTTGATTCAATTCTTGGATCTAAATTCTCAGCATCGCTTTCTTCCCCCTCGTTTCTCGAAGACTCCGAAATGCGTTCAATAGTTAACGCCGCGGTCTCCGAAATGAACAAAGAAGACAGGCAGCAGTTTAGAAAGCTGTTGGAGAGCTATATGGCCCTCAGCTCAGCCGGAAGAAAGCAGCTTGCAGATAGTGCAGACACTATGAACCGTTCTGGTAAATACAAGAGATTTGGCAATATTGCAAAAAGCAACGCCTCAACTAGTTCTCGCGGTAGAGCCAAGACCGCCTAAACGATCGAACGGAACCTTTACCACAAGGGTTCTTTGTCCTGATTGGAATACAATACGAGGTAGCCACAATGCCTAAAAACAAAATCGGACTAATTGAGAAAATAGGCGTCGACACCGACGGTTTAGAGATATTCAGGGTTAGAGTCGAAGCCGGCACCCGTGAAAGGCGTTCCACAAAAAGGGTAACGATTCATGGAACCATGAGGGATGCCCAGGCCGCAGCTTCTATGCTCTATGTCGAGTTGAATTCCAGCCTTTCCGAACGCGACATTCCTGAGATTACGCTGAATCAATACTTTTATGGCAGGTTTATCCCAGCCCTGGAAAAAGAAGGTAAGACCAACAGCACAATCGACGGATATGTCAAAAACTACCGAAAATGGATATCCCCGAATCATGGCGAACGAGTCCTCTTGAATCTAGATGAGGCTAATGTCCGAAATCTCATAGAGCAATCTGGCACCCCGAGAAACACGCTGCGGACGTACAGGGCAATCTTAAACAGGGCCAAATCTGATGGATTCATGCGCCACAAAATGGATCTAACGGGTCTCGACGCCAAGGCAAAGAAAAAGAAGCGCCCCGCACCATGGTCGCCAATGGAATTGAAGCAGGCTGCCGATGTATTAGCTGATGATGAGATGGCATACCTGACCCTGTTAGTCGGAAGCGCGGGGCTTCGCAAGGAAGAAAACCTGGCCATAACGCCAGCTGACGTTCAGGTATTGAAAATGCCGACTTCCCAAGGCGTGAAAAAGTATGTTCTCCTGAATGTTCATGCGGCCTACACTGATGAAGACGGACTTAAGGTAACCAAAACGGAAGAGTCTAAAAGGCATGCTCTTGTACTTCCGGAGTTTACGGAAAGGTTTCTTATAGCACTCGAGGCCACGAAGCCGTCAATCGAGCAGGTTGAAGGTTGCTGGCTCATTAGGCACAAGACATGCTGGCACAAGTCCAGAAAAGCAAAATATAGAATTGAAACTGTAATGGGAAATCGAAAAGATGCCCAGGCGGTTGCAGATCAATTGGCGGCAGAAACCGCAGCAAAGTACAAATTGGGCTCAAATCCAAAGCTGAAAGAAGTTGCAGACGGAATTTGGACCGTCACCGTTTTCGACGGATACGTTGACACCATGGAGAGGACCATCAAGCCGGAGGCATTCATCGGATCAGAACAAGATGCCACACGTCACGCTCTTGAACAGTGGAGTAATAGTCGGATTCTCCCGTGTGCCGGCGATACGCTTCGCGGCCACTGGGAAACCGCGCTGAGGAAGCACGGACTGAGGTTTATCCCTGTGAACAACCTCAGGCACACCTCCGAAACGCTCATGGCCGCCAGCGGAGTTTCGACCCCGACGATTTCAAGCATGCACGGGCATACGCAGTTTAAGACGGATTTCCAGCACTATATCGATCTGAATGTTGAAGCGATTCTCGATGCTGCCGACAAGGTCGATACCTTCATGGCGTCAGACATGGCAAGCGGAGGCTTCACGCTTGAATCGCTTGTTGAGAAAACTGACTTATAGAAGATTTTCGAGAATCGAACTCGAGCGGGCTTGATGTTAGCCATTCAAAGCCTCGCCCAAGGCAATGAGAGACGATATGGGGCGGCGAATCAATTACTTCGAGTATTGATGAGTCTCAAGCTCTAAGATGGCCCTAAAACGCGTCCAGACGCCCGATCTGGACGCGCCGCAAATTCGAGATGATCGATTCACCGCATTTTCAAACTATTTTGGTCGGAGCAGACGCGTTGGCACATCGTTTATTAAGCCCATTTTTAGACCTTTGATACAGAAGAAGAAAGTATCTATGCACAAATCAGTGGTGGATAGTGGTGGATAGCCAGATGAAACCAGTGGATTCTAGATGGAATAGCCAATAGTAAAGCGGTTCCCCTGAACGACGATATTTCAGGGAAACCGCTGTTAGATAGTGGTGGGCCCTCCGGGATTCGAACCCAGAACCCAGGGATTATGAGTCCCCTGCGCTAACCGTTGCGCCAAGAGCCCTTATAAAATGGCGCGTGCAATAGAGGCCAATAGAACAGGCCACCCATCTTGAACCACGACGTGAAATACTACCATGCACGCGGCGCCCGTTCAACGCACGATCTTGTCGACCAGGAGGATCATGGTGCCGCCTTTGACCTTGTGTGCCTATATGAAAAAAGGCCCCAACTTGCGTTGGAGCCTCATTCAATGCTCGGGTGGAGACGAGGGGGATCGA
>CABUXM010000088.1 GCA_902495545.1 uncultured Collinsella sp.
CTATCGCAGTCGGCGCAGAGCTCCTTGACCTCCTGCATGTTGCCGCTCGTCGCGCCCTTGTTCCAGAGCTCCTGGCGGCTGCGACTCCAAAACCACGTGGTGCCGGTCTTAAGCGTGAGCCCCACCGATTCCTCGTTCATCCAAGCAACCATAAGCACCTCGCCGGTGTCATACTGCTGAACCACACAAGGAATCAGCCCGCGGGCGTCGTACGTAAGCTTTGAAGGATCGGTTATCTCTTCCATTTTTCTCCCCAATTTAAATCCCACAGGTCGGCGAGGGCTGTCCAGGTGCCCGAGATTCCGAGCGACAAGCCCGACGACGCGTACTTTGGTACGCGAGGAGGGTTGGAGCCGGAAGGTCGGGTGCCTGGGCGGTCCGCAGCGCTAAAAGTCCAGTCTGACAGGGATGCCTTGAGAGGCCATATACTCCTTCACTTCGCGGATGCTGAAGGTTCCAAAGTGAAAGACGCTTGCCGCCAGTACGGCGTCAGCCTCGCCCTCAATCACACCCTCGGCAAAATGCTCGAGCGTGCCCACGCCGCCGCTCGCGATGACGGGAATCGGCACCGCGCGCGCCACGGCGCGGGTGAGCGCCAGGTCAAAGCCGGCCTTGGTGCCGTCGCGGTCCATACTGGTCAGCAAGATCTCGCCGGCGCCGCGACGAGCCGCTTCCTCGGCCCACGCCACCGCGTCGATGCCCGTGGCGTTGCGGCCTCCTGCGGTAAAGACTTCCCACTTGTCGGCACCAGATGCGCCGGGCAAACCGACGCGCTTGGCATCGATCGCCACGACCACGGCCTGGCTGCCAAACGCCGCGGCAGCCTGGCTAATCAACGACGGGTCGCGCACGGCCGCCGAGTTGAGCGACACCTTGTCGGCACCGGCGGCAACCATGGTGCGCATGCCCGCCAGGTCGCGAAATCCGCCGCCCACGGTATAGGGAATAGCCAGCTCCTCGGCCGCATGCGCCGCCATCTCGATGGTCGTCGCGCGGTTATCGCTCGTGGCGGTAATGTCCAAAAATACGACCTCGTCCGCACCTTCGCGGTCGTAGGCGCGCGCCAGCTCCACCGGATCGCCCGCATCGCGCAGGCTCACAAAGTTGACGCCCTTGACCACACGGCCGTCCTTGACGTCCAGGCAGGGAATCACACGTTTGGTAAGCATGGGCTACTCCTCCCCTCGGGCGGCGGCCAGCGCCTGTGCCAGCGTAAAGTTGCCCTCGTAGAGCGCGCGACCGGTAATAGCACCTTCAATCGCGCCCTCACCCACTGCGGCCAGCGCACGGATGTCGTCGAGCGTCGAGATGCCACCCGATGCCACGACAGGAAAGCCCGCGACCTTGGCAACATGGCGATACGCCGCCACATCGATGCCCGTCTGCATGCCATCGCGCGCGATGTCGGTATACACCAGATGCTTAAAGCCCAGCTCGGAAAGCTGCGCCACGGCATTGTCGAGCGCCACACCCGCGCCGTCGCGCCAGCCGTTCACCTTGACCTGGCCGTCGCGTGCGGCAATGTCAGCCACCAACAGCTCGCCAAAGCCTTGGGCCGCCACCTCGGCAAAACCAGGCTCGGTCACGAGCACCGTGCCCAGTGCGATGCGGCGAGCACCGTAGCCGGCCAGCTCGTCGATACGTGCAAGCGAGCGAACGCCGCCGCCCACGTCCACGGACAGACCGTCGACGCCGCAGATGGCCTTAATCGCCGCCGAGTTAGCAGCGCATGTGTTCTCGTCCTCGCCAAAGGCAGAAGACAGGTCTACGACGTGCACCCAGCTTGCGCCCTGCTCGGCAAACGAGCGGGCGACTGCCACAGGGTCGTCGGAATATACCTTGCAGCGGCTGCGGTCGCCGCGCTCCAGGCGCACGACCTTGCCGCCGATCAGATCGATTGCGGGAAACAGGATCATCGGCCGGCCTCCTCGACGATGTTGACGAAGTTCTTAAGGATGCGCTGACCCAGCGCGGAGGATTTCTCGGGATGGAACTGGCAGCCCCACACGTTGCCATGGCGCACGATGCACGGGAAGCTCCGCGTATAGTGCGTGCGCGCCAGCACATCGGCGGCATCGGCGTCGTCGGCCACCGCGTAGCTGTGGGTAAAGTACATGTTGGCACCCTCGGCAAAACCAGCAAGGAGCGGATCGGCCGCGCCGGCGGGCGTCATGTGCACCTGGTCCCAGCCCACGTGCGGCACCTTCAGGCGGCTCGACTCCAAGCGTGTGCACGAGCCGCGCATAATACCCAGGCCATCGACCCAGGGACCGCCAGCCTGCTCGGAGGTGTTGCCGTCGGCGACCGCGCCTTCGTCCACCGGCACGCCCTCGTCGCCGCGCTCAAAAAACAGCTGAAGGCCTAGGCAGATGCCGAGCAGCGGAGTTCCGGCCGCAACGGCGTCGAGCACCGCGTCCGCCTCGCCGCTCTCGCGCATAAAGGCAATCGCATCGTAGAACGCACCCACGCCCGGGATGACCAGGCCGTCGGCGTTACGGATCTGCTCCGGGTCGTCCGACGTGCAGGCGGCGGCACCAGCGCGCGCAAGCCCGCGCACGACGCTCGACAAGTTGCCCTTGTGGTAGTCGACCACCACGATCTTCGGTTCGCCCACGCGACCCTCCTTTTTCCATCATCCAAAACCACCACAAAGGGGACAGGCACCTTCGTGGTGGTTTTTGCCTTTGTGGCGGTTACAGCGAGCCCTTGGTGCTGGGGATGCCTTGCACGCGGGGATCGAGCTCGCAGGCGCGGCGCATCGTGCGGCCCACAGCCTTAAAGGCGGCCTCGATAATGTGATGCGAGTTGCCGCCCGCCAGCTCGCGCACGTGCAGCGTAAGTTTGGCGTCGCGCGCAAAGGCGTAGAAGAACTCGACGGCCAGCTCGGTATCGAAGCTGCCCACGCGCTCAGTCGGCACGGGCAGCTCGCAGTAGGCCTGCCCGCGGCCCGAGATGTCAACGGCGGCCATCACGAGCGTCTCGTCCATGGCAATCGCCGCGTCGGCAAAGCGCGTAATGCCCGCCTTGTCACCCAGCGCCTGGCAAAACGCCTCGCCCAGCACAATGCCCGTGTCCTCGACGGTGTGGTGCGCATCGACCTCCACGTCGCCCACCGCGTGCACCGTCAGATCGAACAGGCCATGGCGGCCAAAGGCGTTGAGCATGTGGTCGAAAAACGGCACGCCGGTCGAGATATCGCACACGCCAGATCCGTCCAAGTCGAGCTTTACGACAATGTCGGTCTCGCCCGTCTTGCGGGTTACCTCGGCATAGCGGTCCATCTACATCTCCTCCTTCACCAGCGTGGCAAACGCGGCCAGCACCTCGTCGTTTTCTTGCGGGGTACCCACGGTAATACGTAGGCAGTCCGCGAGCCCCGACGCATAGCTAAAGTCGCGCACCAAAATCGAATACTCGTCGCGCAGACGCTCGCGCACGTGCGTGGCATGCGGCGTGCGCACGAGCACAAAGTTCGCCGCGCTCGGCCACGCCTCCACGGGCAGACCCTTGGCAGCCATTGCGCGCAGGGCACACAACTCGCGCTCGCGCTCGGATGCGACCTGTGCCACCACGGGCGCGTACGCATCGCGGGCACGCACGCAGGCAAGCGCGGCAGCCTGGCTCAGCACGTTAACCGAATAGATCTGGCGAATCGCCGCGAACACGTCGATGACCTCGGGCGCCGCGATCACATAGCCCAGACGCGCGCCGGCGGCGCCAAACGCCTTGGACAGCGTATGCAGAATCGCCAGGTTGGGATACTCGGCGATAAGCCCCTGCGCCGTGGTGGCCGCGCCAAACGAATCATCGGCAAACTCAACGTAGGCCTCGTCGACCATGACCATGCCGGGGCACGCATCGCACAGGGCCGCGACAAAGTCGAGCGGCGTCACATCGCCCGTGGGGTTATTGGGCGAGGTCACGATCGCCAGATTGCACTCGGGCGCCGCCGCAAGCACCGCCGCCTGGTCGAGTTCAAAGGTCGCCGGGTCGCGCCACACATCGCGCACCTCGGTCTGACAAAGCGACGCAAAGAACGCATACTCGCTAAAGCACGGCGGGCAGTTGAGCAGGGTCCGTCCCGCGCCGCCAAACGCCAGCAGGTAGTTATAGAGCAGCTCGTCGCCGCCGTTTCCCACGCAGATGTTCTCGCGCGCCACGCCATGCCAGGCAGCAAGCTCATCGCGCAGGTCGTTGGACATGGGGTCGGGATAGCGGTTGAGCGGCGTGGCAGCCAAGGCCGGATCGATTGCCTCGCGCACGCCGACCGGCACGGGATAGGTGTTCTCGTTGGCCGAAAGGTTGATGCGCGTGGGCGTAAAGTTGGGATCATAGGGCTCAATGCCGGCCAGGTAGGGCTGGACGAGCTCCTTCATGCGCGGCGTCAGTTCGGCCATGTTAGGCCCCCTCGCCGGTCGCGCCAACGCCATCCGCGCCCGCAGCCGCCAGGTCAACGCCCTCGGCAACCGTCGCCACGGCGTCACCCGGCCAAGCGACCTTGGTCAGGTCGGCCGCGGCCAGAGACTCGGCACTCACGGCACCCTCGCCCTGCTCCAGCACGCGGCGGCGCAGTGCGGCCGAAAGCGCGTGCGCCCACAGGCCCTCGGCCTCAGCCAGACGCTGCGTAGCGGGAGCGTCGGAGAGCAGACCCTCGGGCGTATAGCAAATGACGCTCGAGCGCTTGACGAACTCTTCGACCGAAAGCGGGTTGGAGAACATGGCCGTACCGCCGGTCGGCAGCGTGTGATTGGGGCCGGCAACGTAATCGCCGAGCGGCTCGGAGCTCCAAGCGCCCACAAAGATGGCGCCGGCGTTGCGAATGCCGCCAAGCAGGCCCATCGCATCCTTGCAGTGCAGCTCCAGGTGCTCGGGCGCCACGGTGTTCACCGCCTCGACGGCGGCAGCCATGTCGGCGGCCACCACGATGGTGCCCTCATTGTCGAGCGAGGCGCGCGTAATCTCGGCACGCGGCGACTGCGCCACCAGAATGTCGATACCAGCCTCGACCTCGCGCGCAAACTGCTCGTCGCAAGTCACCAGATAGCAGGCTGCCAGCGGATCGTGCTCGGCCTGGGCCATCAGGTCGGCCGCGACCACCATGGGCTTGGCCGTGGCATCGGCCAGCACGCAGACCTCGGAGGGACCGGCGACCATATCGATACCCACGTCACCCGAGACAATCTGTTTGGCAGCGGCGACAAAGGCGTTGCCCGGGCCGGTGATTTTGTCGACGCGCGGAATGGTCTCGGTACCGTACGCCAGCGCGGCCACGGCCTGGGCGCCGCCCACCATATAGATCTCGTCCACGCCGCCGAGCTTTGCCGCGGCGAGCGTGTAGGGGCTGATCAGGCCATCCTTTTGCGGCGGCGTCACCATGACCACGCGCTCAACGCCGGCGACCTTGGCGGGAATGGCATTCATGAGCACGGTGGAGGGATACTGCGCACGGCCGCCCGGCACGTAGATGCCAGCCGCGGCAAGCGGGGTCACCTTAACGCCGAGCATCGTGCCGTCCGGGCGCGTGGTAAACCAGCTCTGCTCGACCTCGCGCTGGTGGAACTCACGAATCTGGCGCGCAGCCTTCTCGAGCGCGGCAACAAAGGCCGGATCGAGGCCTTCGAGCGCGGCATCGATCTGCTCTTGCGGCAGACGGAAGCTCTGCAGCTCAACGCCGTCAAAGCGCTGGCAATAGTCGCGCACCGCGGCATCGCCGTTGGCACGCACGTTGGCCACGATATCGCGGGCGGCGTCGACGATGTTTTGCGGCAGCACGCCCTTGCGGTTGAGCTGGTTGGTAACGAGTCGCTCACCGGGAGCAAGCTTGATGGTCTTCATATCGGTATCCCCTATCGGTTGAGGTTGTGTTTGAAAAACGAGATGCCGGGCAGCGGCACCAATCGGTCCGCAGCCCGGATATGGGGGCGCCTGTGCGTGCTCGCGCTATTGTGCCGAGCCCGCAACGGGCTCAAAATGCTTGTCCTTCACGGCAGCAGCCAGGCGATCCGCCAGGTTGCGAACGCGCGGATCCAGGCGCGCAGCACCCGGGTTGACGAAGAAGCGGGCCGTGCAGTCCATAATGCGGCCGGTGATGACCAGGTCGTTGTCGCGCAGGGTGGCACCCGTGGCGGTAATGTCCACGATGCGGTCGGTCATGCCGACGATGGGGCCCAACTCAATATTGCCGTGCAGCGAAACGATGTCGGCATTCACGCCGCGCTCGGCATACCAAGCGCTCGCGATGCGCGGGTACTTGGTGGCCACGCGAAGCGACCCGCGGCGGGCATAGTTGCGCTCGGCCTGACCGGCGCGCCATGCGGGCTCCGCCTCGATAAACGTGCACAGGCCGTAGCCCAGATCGACCAGCTGCAGCAGGTTGAGGTCGGCCTCGATGAGCGAGTCCCAGCCGCAGATGCCGCAATCGGCACCACCGCAGCCCACAAAGGCGGGCGCATCGCTGGGACGCACGATAACAAACTCGATATCGCCGACCGTACCCTCGCCGGTACGCGTGTCGCGGCCGCGCACGATCAGGTGACGGCCGGGATCGCGCAGCTCAGAGACGTCCAGGCCCGCGACCTCGAGCACGTCGAGCGTGTCGGCCTTAAGCGAGCCCTTGGGCACAGCGATGCGCAGCGGGCCCTCGGCGCCACGGCCCGCGGCGTGATCGCCGTCGGAAGCGGCATCCTCGGCCGAGGTGCGCGCGGCCTCCAGGCGCTCGAGCGAAAAGGCGAAGCCCGCCGCCGGCACCTCGATACCGTCGCCAAATGCGCCGGTAAAGATGGAGTCATAGCGTCCGCCCGAACCGACCGGATCGGGCAGTCCGCCGGCATAAGCCTTAAAGACCAGGCCCGTGTAGTAATCGAAAGAGTTCATGATAGAGAAGTCGAACGACAGCACCTGGGCGTCCTCGGGTGCCAGGCCCTCAACCAGGGCACGCAGCTCGCGCGTCAGCGGCGCGACGATACCGGCGGCCTCCAGCAGCGCGTCCACGCGGTCGAGTACCTCGGCACCGCCGTGCAGACGCGGCAGCTCGCTAATGGCGGCCTTGACGGCATCGGACTCGGTGCTTGCCGCCACGCGGGCATCGAGGCCCACAAAGTCGTTGGCGTGCACGCAGCGCAGGGCCTCGGCGGCCAGCTCGCGATCCTCGCACGCCGCGAGCAGTTCCTTAAACGGACGCACGCTACCTGCGATAATGCGTGCATCGGGCAGCGCCAGCTTGCGCACCGCCTCGGCCACGAGCGAGACAATCTCGACATCGCCCGCGGTATCGCCCGCACCGATAAGCTCAAAGCCCAGCTGTGTAAACTGGCGCGAGCCGCCGGCATTGCGCTGGCACTCGCGAACCACCGGCGCCTCGTAGCGAAGGCGCAGGGGCAGGTCGGCCGCGCGCATGCGAGTCGAAACCAGGCGAACGATCGGCAGCGTGTTGTCGGGACGGACCACCAGCAGGCGACCGTCGTCATCAAAGAGCTTAAACGGCGTATCCGCGATGCGGCCGCCTTCCTCGAGCGAACCCTTGTCCTCGAGTAGCGGCGTCTCGACCGGCAGGTAATGATGCTCCCTAAAGCAGCCCTTCACCGTCAGCGCGATCTCCTCGCGCGCCTGAGCCTCCTCGGGCAATATGTCCCGGAATCCCCACGGTGTGGCCGTCATCTGGTGAGCCTCCTCATGCTGTGTTTCATATAGAACGAAAGACCGGCATAGCTCCGCCGGTCTTCTGGGTACTTTAGCATACTAGAGTGTTTGCGGGGAGAATCGTCCTCCTCGGCTCACACCGTATTCATTTGGAAACATAGGGCAAGCGGTTAGCAGCAGTCTCTTGTCACAACGCAAAAAGGGCGCCCGCGCAATTGCGGACGCCCTTGTGCAGGGTCGAGATATCAACCAGCCAAGATATCGGACCCGTGACCAGCTCTTAGTAGTCGAACTGGTGGTAGTAGCGGCGGTACTTGAGGTTGTGCTTGGTGACCAGCTCGTAGTTGCGCGCGAGGCGGTCGGTGGTCAGCACGGACAGGATCCACGGCGACACGATGA
>CABUXM010000089.1 GCA_902495545.1 uncultured Collinsella sp.
CGCCTCCTAGGCCGTCCGGTAATTATCTTGACGCGGCCCGTCGCATCTTATAAGTTTGTTTTGCTAAAGCTGGAAAGCCTCTCAACGATGCGCAACTCCAGCTCTTTTTCTATCAAGAGAGCAAGTGTCGGAAAACAAAATGTCGGAAAGCAACGTATCGAGCAGAATCAAACGCTTGCTCAACACCTATAGCGGCCTCGTGCTTATGGGTGCCGTCGGAATCCCTATCGGCATCATCGTTGGCGCCATCTGCGCACTCTTTGGACGCGTGCTTCTGGCAATCGGCGCCTTCCGCGACGAACACATCACACTGCTCCTTCCCTTCCTCGCCCTCATGGGCTTTGCCATCGTATTTTCCTACCGCACCTGGGGCAAAGGCACCGATCGGGGCATGAGCCTGGTATTTGACGTAGGTCACGGACGCGAGGACGCCATCTCCCCGCGTTTGGTGCCGCTCATTATGTTGAGCACGTGGGGGACGCACCTCTTTGGCGGCAGTGCGGGGCGCGAGGGCGTGGCCGTGCAGATTGGTGCAACCGTCTCGCACTGGATCGGCAGGCGTCTACCTTTCCGAAACCCCGGCAACACGTTTTTGCTCATTGGTATGGCCGCTGGCTTTGCCGGGCTCTTTCGAACGCCTCTTGCTGCCACGGTCTTTGCTATCGAAGTACTGGTCGCAGGACGCATGGAATACCGCGCGCTGTTTCCCGCGCTTACGGCCTCGCTCGCCGCAAGTATGACCTCCGGCGCCCTGGGACTCGAGAAGTTCGAAGTCGCCGTTACCGCCTCGTATGCGCTCGACCTCCCCGGTCTTGGACGGCTTGCGGTGTTGGGCGTCGCGTTTGGCATGGTAGGCGGCGCCTTTGCCTGGTGCCTTGCCCACGCCAAGACCCTTGCGGCGCGGTTGTTCCCCAACCCTTATATGCGCATTGCCGTTATGGGCATCGCGCTATCAGCGATTCTGTTCGTACTGTGGCAGGGGCTATACTGTGGCCTTGGCACAAACCTGATATCGGCAGCGCTGGGCGACAACGGCAAGATTGTCATCATGCCTTGGGACTGGGCGCTCAAATTCGCACTCACCATCGCCACGCTTGCCGCAGGATATCAGGGTGGCGAGGTGACGCCGTTGTTCTCCATCGGAGCGAGCCTTGGCGTCGTGCTCGCCGGAATCCTCGGCATGCCCGTCGAACTCTGCGCCGCGCTGGGATACGCCGCCGTCTTTGGCAGCGCCACCAACACACTGCTCGCACCCATCCTTATTGGCTGCGAAGTCTTCGGCTTTGGCAACTTGCCGATGTTCTTTATTGTCTGCGTCGTGGCTTACCTGTTCAACATGGATAAGTCCATCTACGCCCTGCAGAAGCGGGCGTAGAAAGATGTCCAAGCAGGTGGTCTCAACCGGAAACGGCATCCCACTCTGAGGCTGTATTCCGGGGCACGGTTTCCGCTCGGGACGCCATTCGGAAAGCGCATCCCGCTTTAAAACAGAATTCCGGGACGTGGTTTCCGTCTGAGCCTCCATTCGGAAAGCGTGTCCCGTTCTTTCACGGCATCTTGGCTATGCAAAGTGCTCGAGCGTTACTCCTCGTACGCGCCCTCAAGCCGCAGCAGCCACTCCTTGCGGTCGAGGCCGCCAGCATATCCGTTGAGCGAACCATCGGCGGCAACCACGCGATGGCACGGCACAATAATCGAAATGGGATTACGCGCGACCGCGGCCCCCACGGCACGGGGAGACACAACGGGTGCCTCATTTCCCGGCACACGATGTCGAGCCGCAACGCGCTGAGCGATCTCGCCATACGTAGCGACCTCGCCACGCGGGATAGAGAGCAGCTCAAACCAAACCTCACGCTGAAATGCCGTGCCAATCATATGCAACGGCGGCGTAAACCGAGGCTCCTGCCCCGCAAAATAAGCATTCAGCCAAGCCCAGGAACGCTCAAGCACCGAAGACGCCGCACCATTTGCCGGACTCACCGACGACATGCCACCAGCACCAGAAACTGCATCGGCGCCTTCAACATGTTCGGGATCTTCTTTGAGAAGCGTGGAGCCAAAGTGCTCCTGTCCCTCAAACCAAAGCCCCGTCAGACCGCGGCCATCAGCGGCAAGCAAGATTTCGCCCAAAGGCGAGGCAAATGTCGTCGTGACCACCAGCGGCTCCTTTCAAAACTCCGCAACATAATACCGCGAATTGTGCAGACAACCCCAATCGACCCCAAAGTCCCCGCAGGCAGCAGGCGCAACGCGCCGCAGCTGCCGGCCGCGCCCCGCAGTCCCCATAGGCGGCAGGCGCGAAGCGCCGAAGCTGCCGCCGGGACCAGGGCCCGCAACGGCCACGCGCCCCCACATCAGCCCAGCGGCCCCAACCAACAACGGCCCCATCGCAGGCCGCGCAACCAAGTCACCGCAGGCGGGGGCCGGGCTTAGTTTTCAGAACACTCCGCAGACCAGTGTGGCGCCTTGTCCGCAGCTCCGAAGGAGCAGGACAAGGCGCCACACATGGTCGAGGACGTTCTGAAAACTAAGCCCGGCCCCCGCCGGACAGGTCACACTACTCGCAGAGCAGCTTAGCGATCTGGACGGCGTTGGTTGCCGCGCCCTTACGGATTTGGTCACCGCAGCACCAGAAAGTGATGCCGCGCGCAGCCTCGGGGTTCGAGATGTCGCGGCGCACACGACCGACCCAAATCAGGTCCTGGTCGGAGGTGTCCATCGGCATGGGGAAACGGTCGTGCGCATCCTCGGCGCTCATGTCGTCAACCAGCTTCACGCCCGGAGCGGCAGCCAGCGCAACACGGGCCTCGTCAACCGTAATGTCACGCTCGAACTCGAGCGTGATGCTCTCGGAGTGCGAACGCAGCACGGGCACGCGCACGCAGGTGCAGTTCACGCGCAGCTCGGGCAGATGCATAATCTTGCGGCCCTCGTTTTGTAGCTTCATCTCCTCGGAGGTAAAGCCCTCCTCCTTGACGCCGCCAATCTGCGGAATCAGGTTGCTCGCGAGCTGGGCGGCAAACGCGCGCGGCTCGGGAATCTCCTCGCCGCGGCCCAGGGCGGCCAGCTGAGCCTCGAGCTCGGCCATACCGGGGGCACCGGCGCCCGAAGCTGCCTGATACGTGGACACGATCATGCGCTTCACGCCGGCGAGCTGATGCAACGGCCACGTGGGAACCAGGCCGATGATGGTCGCGCAGTTGGGATTGGCGATAAGGCCGTGATGCCACTTGATATCGTCGGCATTGATCTCGGGCACGACCAGCGGTACCTCGGGATCCATACGGAAGGCATGGCTGTTGTCGACCACGACGGCACCGCGCTTGACGGCCTCGGGCAGCAGCTCCTTGGCGATATCGTCGCCGGCAGCGCCGAGCACGATGTCGCAGCCCTCAAAGGCCTCGGGGCAAGCTTCCTCAATCACGATCTGCTCGCCGCGGAACTCAACGGTCTTGCCCGCGGAGCGTGCACTTGCCAGCAGCTTGAGCTTACCAACTGGGAACTCCTGCTCGTTAAGGCACTCGAGCATCTGGGTGCCCACGGCTCCCGTCGCGCCCAAAATAGCAACCGTGTACTGTTTCATGCTTCCCCCTTTAAAGGTTGTGGCTTTTGCCCGCACGCTGAGCAGGCCGATTATTGTTGCCAGTGTATACAAGAACGGGGCGGGCACGAAACTCGCCCCGTCGAAACGAAACCGAAACGAAACGCCCCGCCGTAGATTTTTGAAACATGACCCAAAAATCTACCGAGCAGTCGCTACTTTTTGAGCGCAGCCAGAGCGGGATCGACCGGCGCGGGAGCCTCCAGATCGGAGACCTTCACAATGCCGTTTTCGTCGGAGAAGGCACGGTAAATGGTCCGAATCGCCAGGTCGAAGTCCTTCTCCTCGACACCGATAATGATGTTGATCTCGTCACAGCTCTGCGAAATCATGCGCACGCTCACGCCGGCCTGGCCGAGCATGCCAAACAGATGGCCCGAGATACCTGCACGACCGCGCAGGTTACGACCGACGGTCGCGATGAGCGCCAGGCCCTCGACAACCTCGATCTCGAGCGGCTCGACCTCCTGCTGAATGTCGCCCACAAGCGAGTACAGCGAATCGTGCACATCCTGCTCCTGCACCACGGCGCCAAAGCGGTCGACACCAGTGGGCATGTGCTCGACGGAAACGTCATAGCGCTCGAAGACCGAAAGCGCGCGGCGCATAAAACCGACACGGGGTTTGGTGCGGTCGCGGGCAACGTTGATGGCGACAAAACCGCGCTTGCCGGTCACACCGGTAATGATGGGCTCCGCCTCGCCCTCATCAGCCGTCTCGCTAATGATGGTGCCGGGGTCCTGCGGCGCATTGGTGTTCTTGATGACCAGCGGAATACCCGCCTCACGCACAGGGAACACGGCCTCCTCGTGCAGGACGCTTGCGCCCATGTACGAAAGCTCGCGCAGCTCCTCGTAGGTAACGCGAGCGATGGGCTGAGCCTCGGGCACGATGCGCGGATCGGCAGAGTAGAAACCCGAGACGTCGGTCCAGTTCTCGTACAGATCGGCGCCCAGGCACTTGGCCAGAATCGAGCCCGAGATATCGCCGCCGCCACGATCGAGCAGCTTGATCTGGCCCTCACGCGTCGCGCCGTAGAAACCGGGCATAACAAAGCCGCCCTGCTGACCGTACTCCTGCACCAGCTCAGAGGTGCGATTCATGCTGAGCGTACCGTCGTGATGGAACGCCACAACCGTCGCGGCGTCCAGGAACGGTAAGCCCAGGTACTCGGCCATCAGGCGGGCGGTAAAGTACTCGCCACGGCTCACAAGCTCCTCGGTGGAGTAGCCGCCCGAGCGGGCGCGCTCGGCAAAGGCCGCGAACTCCTCACGGATGGGATAGGTGAGCTCCAGCTCGTCAGCGATATCAAAATAGCGCTGGCCAATGTCCTCGAGCAGCTCCTCACACGACACGTGGTACTTGACGTGCGCGTTGACCAAGTAGAGCAGGTCGGTCACCTTGGTGTCGCCCTTAAAGCGGCGACCGCAGGCAGAAACCACCACAAAACGGCGGGCAGGGTCGGCGTCGACAATGGCCTTGATCTTCTTGAAGTGTTCGGCGTCGGCGACCGACGAGCCGCCAAACTTGGCAATCTTAATCATGGGCTTGAGGTTACCTTTCTAAAAAGCCTCTGCGAACCTACTTTGTGCGCTCTGATACCATGGTTTCACCGATTGGGACCAAGGCATCCGAGGAGCAGTGTTATATGGGAACTTATCATAGTACACGAGGACGCACTTTATCGTGCTCAAGTAAGGTGGCAATCCGTACCGGCATCGCTCCCGACGGGGGTTTGTTTGTCTCGGACGAGCTCGGCACCCAGCAGGTCGATATCAGCTCGCTTGCAGCTAAATCGTACTTTGAAATCGCTCAAGATGTGTTGGGAATGTTACTGAATGATTACACGGCCGAAGAAATTTCGGCGTGTGTCGACGAGGCATACCGCGGCACATTCGCGAGCGAAGAGGTCACGCCGCTCGTCAAACTCGACGCAGCGCCAGGCACCGACGCTCCTCAAACCTATGTGATGGAGCTCTTTGGCGGCCCCACGAGCGCCTTCAAGGACGTCGCCCTGCAGATGCTCCCCCGCCTGATGGCCCGCACCTCCGCCAAGGACGGCGGCGCCGAGCGCATCATGATCGTCACCGCCACGTCGGGCGACACGGGCAAGGCAGCACTCGCCGGCTTTGCCGACGCCCCGGGCACGGGTATTACCGTCTTTTATCCCGAAGGCAAAGTCAGCCGCGTCCAGAACCTGCAGATGTCCACGCAAGAGGGCGACAACGTCGCCGTCTGCGGCATCCGCGGCAACTTCGATGATGCCCAGAGCGCCGTCAAGCGCATCTTTGCCGATAAGGAGCTTGCCGAGCGTCTTGAGTCCGCCGGCACGGTGCTTTCAAGCGCCAACTCGATCAACGTCGGTCGCCTGGTGCCGCAGGTCGTCTACTACTTTGCCGCCTATGCGCAGCTGCTGCGCGCCGGCGCCATCGAGGCCGGCGACGCCGTGGAGTTCTGCGTACCGACCGGCAACTTTGGCGATATCCTGGCCGGCTACTATGCCAAGTGCATGGGTCTGCCCGTCGCCAAGCTCATCGTCGCGAGCGACAAGAACAACGTGCTCGCTGACTTCCTGACCACCGGCGTCTACGACCGCAACCGTCCGTTCTTCACGACCATCTCGCCGTCGATGGACATTCTCATCAGCTCTAACCTGGAGCGCATGCTGTACTTCCTGTCCGATGGCGACTGCGAGCTCGTTGCCGGCCTTATGGAGCAGTTGGCACAGACTGGTCGCTACGAGGTTCCCGCCGACCTGCTGGCAAAAATTCAGAGCGTCTTTGGCTGCGGTTGGGCCAGCGAAGACGAGGTTCGCGCTGCCATCAAGAGCTGCTGGGACGCGAACGGCTACGTGATCGACCCGCACACCGCCTGCGGCTATCACGTCTTTGAGCAGGTCGCCCCCGCCGAGGACGCCAAGGCCCGCGTGCTGCTTTCGACCGCCAGCCCTTACAAGTTCCCGCGCGCCTGCTGCGACGCCCTGGGCCTCGACGTTCCCGAGGATGATTTTGAAGCCATGCGCGTGCTCGAGCAGGCCACCAATACGATCGCACCGGCACAGCTCGCCGAACTCGAGTCCAAGCCCGTCCGCTTCGAAGACGTCTGCGACGTCGACGAGATGGCAAGCTACGTCGAGTCTGCAGCAAAAAAGATGGCTACCAACTAAACCCCATATAAGGCGCCGGCGAAAGCCGGCGCACCTTCTTTTTATTTAGCTTTCGGGATGATGACGAGCATGCGAGCGGGTCTGGCCGTTTAGTTCGTCGCGAGTTCTGCACGAGCCGGAAAGCACTTAATGTGCTTTCCGAGCGAGCCAGGACTGCCCGAGCAGCGAACTAAACGGTCAGACCCGCCCAGGAGGACCCACATGATCAAAATCACCGTCCCAGCAACCAGCGCCAACCTAGGCATCGGCTACGACACCCTCGGCATGGCCGTCAGCCTCTACTCGCACTTCACCCTCGAGCGCGCCGACAAACTCACCATCACGGGCTGCCCCGAGGAATTCCAAAACGAGAACAACCTGGTCTACGTGAGCTTTGTCGATGCACTGGCTGCATGGGGCGAGCCGGCTTTTCCCGTTGCCATCGACATTCAAACCGATGTGCCCGTCGCTCGCGGCCTGGGTTCCAGCTCCACCTGCGTCGTCGCTGGCATCATGGCGGCCGCCGCGCTGACGGGCCACACCGTCGACCGTGCCGAGCTCGTCCGCATTGCCACCGAAGTCGAGGGCCATCCTGATAACGTCGCCCCCGCCATCCTGGGCGGCGCCGTCTGCTCCTTTACGCCGACCGATTCGCTCCCCCAGTGCCTGCGCTACGAGGTGAGCGATCGCCTGCGTTTTATTACCGTGATCCCGCCCTACGAGGTACACACGAGCGAGGCGCGCAAGGTCGTGCCGCAGGAGATTCCGCTCTCCACCGCCGTGTGGCAGATGGGCCGCATCGCCGGCATGACGCGCGGCCTGGAGACCGGCGACCTTGACCTGATTGCCGCCGCCAACGACGACCGCATCCAAGAGCCCTATCGCCGCCGCCTCATCCCCGACTACAACGCTGTGCGCGACACCTGCCTTAACGGCGGCGCTAAGACCATCTGGATTAGCGGCTCGGGCTCGACCCTCATGGCTGTGACCGACGACACCATCGTGGCAAAGTTCCTGCAGGTCAAGCTGCGCGAGCAGTTCCCCAAGTGCGATACGCATATCCTCACGTGCGACACGGAAGGCGCCCAGATCGAATACCTGTAGTCGCCGTCCCGTATACTCGCCGGGGAGGCCAGGGGCTTTGCCCCCAAATCGTCCTCGGACATGGC
>CABUXM010000090.1 GCA_902495545.1 uncultured Collinsella sp.
CGGCGGTCGGCCCCATGCCGTCCTCCGTCGCCAGGAGGAAGAGCTCGACCTTCTCCCTGCTGTACATGCGAACCTCCAGTCCGGACCGCCCCGCGGTCCAACTTTCTGTCCGCACCCCCCTTCGGGTTCAAAGAGGCGATTTTGACCCAAATACGCTGTTACTAAACTGGTAACAGTACTCATATTTGGCCTTTTTTGACCACGGGTCCTCTTGTTGGTGTCACACAGCTGCTTCGTGCGGGTATCCTAATGCCAACGTGTGCCTATCAGAGGAGAGACCATGCTGTTTTCCGGTATCATCGCTGCCCTTACGAGCCTCTTGTTTCCCATCATCATTTTGTTGCTCCTGCTCCCCAACGCCTGTTATGTCGTTGAACAGCAGCACGCCGTAATCATCGAGCGCTTGGGTAAGTTCAACCGTATCGTCAACGCGGGCTTCCACGTGAAGGTGCCCGTGATCGACCGCAAGGCCGCCACGGTGAGTCTGCGCACCATGAAAAACGGTTTTGGCATCGACGTTAAGACCCAGGACAACGTGACCATCGGTCTTGAGGTCTCCGCTCAGTACCACGTGAGCTACGACGTGGGCGCCGGCCCGGCAGATTCGGGCATCTACAAGAGCTACTACATGCTGCAGGAGCCCGTCGACCAGATGCGCGACTTCATCACCGACGCCCTGCGCTCCTCCATCCCCGTCTACACACTTGATGAGGTCTTTGCCAAGAAGGATGACATCGCCAAGGATGTCAACGCTACCGTTTCCGAGCAGATGGCCGCCTACGGCTTCACCCTCGTGTCGACGCTCATCACCAAAATCGCACTGCCGACCGAGGTCGAGAACTCCATGAACGACATCAACGCCGCCCAGCGCAAGCGCGCTGCGGCACAGGAGCTCGCTGAGGCCGACCGCATCAAGCGCGTCACCGAGGCGACCGCCGAGGCTGAGGCAATGGAAAAGGCGGGCGAGGGCATCGCCAACCAGCGCAAGGCCATCGCGCTGGGTATCAAAGATTCGCTCGAGATCATCCAGGAGACGGGTGTCGGCAATGACGAGGCCAACCAGCTGTTCATGTTTACGCAGTGGACCGAGATGATGACGGAGTTCGCACGTACGGGCAAAAACTCGACGGTCGTGCTGCCGAGCGACTTCTCGCAGTCGGCCTCTATGTTCGAGCAGATGCTGGCTGCCGGCAAAGTTCAAAACGATTCGAAGGAGTAGGCGCGCGTGAAATACACCGTCGTTTGTGTTGGTAAGCTCAAGGAGCGCTTTTGGAAGGACGCGTGCGCTGAGTACACCAAGCGCCTGGGTGCCTATGCCAAGGTGGATATCCGCGAGGTGGCCGATATCGACCCGGCTAAGGCGGGCGGTGTGGATGCTGCGCGTGACAAGGAGGGGGCGGCGATTCTTGCTGCCTTGCCGTCTCGAGCGCATGTGATCTTGCTGGCCATTGAGGGCAAGGAGCGTTCGAGTGAGGAGCTCTCGGCGAGGCTCGACGATCTTATGCTGCGAGGCAGCAGCGACATTGCCTTTGTAATCGGCGGTTCGGACGGCGTGAGTGATGAGGTGCGCGCACGAGCCGACGAGATGCTCAGCTTTGGACGCATTACCTTGCCGCATAACCTGGCGCGTGTGGTGCTGCTAGAGCAGATTTACCGTGCCTGCAAGATCAGTCGTGGCGAGCCGTATCACAAATAGGTTGGCAATACGAAACAATGGCGTGGGACAATACCTTTCGTTTTGAGGAATGTGTCTGAAAGGACTATGAGATATGAAGATTGGATTTGTCGGTTTTGGCAATATGGCGAGCGCTATGGCCGATGGCTGGATCGCTGCCGGTGTAGCTGCGAGCGACATGTGCGCCTGTGCGGGTCGCTACGATGCACTGGTTGAGCGCTGCGAGGCGCGCGGCATGGCCGCTTGCCACGATGCCGCCGAGGTTGTCTCCGCATCCGATATCGTGGTCGCTGCGGTCAAGCCGTACATGATCGAGAAGGTCTTCGCCCCGCTCAAGGATGCTCTTGCCAAAAAGGTCGTTCTGTCGGTTGCCTGGACCTGGGACAGTGCCAAGTGGGAGCAGGTCCTGCCGGGCGTCGCGCATATCTCGACGGTGCCCAACACGCCGGTTTCGGTGGGCGAGGGTGTCATCGCTTGCGAGAAGGCTTCCACGCTTAGTGATGAGCAGAGCGCAGTGGTGCTTGATCTGCTTGGCAAGCTCGGTGCGGTGGTCGAGCTCGATACGAGCCTACTGTTTGTGGGCGGCACGGTGGGTGGTTGCGCTCCGGCGTTTGTCGCCATGGCGATCGAGGCCCTGGGCGATGCTGCCGTCAAACACGGTATTCCGCGCGCCGATGCCTATCGCATTGTGAGTCAGATGGTGCTGGGTACGGCAAAGCTGCAGCTCGCAACCGGTCAGCATCCCGCAGCGATGAAGGATGCCGTGTGCTCGCCCGGCGGTGCCACCATCAAGGGCGTCGTCGCGCTCGAGGACGCCGGCATGCGCAGCGCCCTGGTCAAGGCAATCGACGCAACCCTCCAGTAAAACCTGCTATTTAGGGACAGGTTTATTTTGGCAGGTTTTTCCTGCTGTTTTGTCCTTTTAGCGAAAAGCGCCCCGCAACTGGTTCAATTCCAGTTGCGGGGCGCTTGCGTTTGCCCAGATAAAACCGACCAAAATAAACCTGTCCCTTTTTGGCGAGTTAGTCCCAGAAGCTGTCTTCTTCGTCCTCGGACTTGGGGCCGCGGTCGACATACATCTTATGGGTGCGCTTCTCCATTACAAAGGCAAGAATCGCAAACAGCAGGATGCCGCCGGCGAAAAGGATGGCAAAACCGGTGCGGGTGCCAAACAAAAAGGAAAAAACTGCGTCCATTGGGTGCCTTCTTGCGTAGTTGAGTTGGGTCGTAAACGCTCATAAGTATATACTTGCCCATACATGTACAAGGTTGCAACCTAAATGGAATGTATATCGCCGGAGGATCTAATGCTTGATATCAAGTTTGTTCGCGAGAACCCCGATGCCATCGATGTCGCCATGGCTAACCGCCAGACGTCTTGGGATCGCGAGAAGTTCTTTGAGCTCGATGACGAGCGTCGTGCCGTCATCACCGAGGTCGAGGAGCTCCAGGCCACGCGCAACGCCGAGTCCAAGAAGATCGGCGCCCTGATGAAGGAGGGCAAGAAGGACGAGGCCGAGGCCGCCAAGGAGGCCGTGCGCGCCGTCAACGAGAAGATTGACGGTCTGGCCGAGCGCCGCACTGCTCTCGAGCAGGAGCAGTACGACTTTATGGCTCACCTGCCCAACATCCCTTGCGAGGCCACGCCGTACGGCAAGGACGAGGACGAGAACATCGAGCGTCGCCGCTGGGGCACCCCGCGCGAGTTCGACTTCGACTTTAAGCCGCACTGGGATCTGGGCACCGATCTGGACATCCTCGACTTCGAGCGTGGCAACAAGCTCTCCGGCAGCCGCTTCACCGTTCTCGGTGGCGCCGGCGCCCGCCTGGAGCGCGCCCTTATCAACTTCTTCCTGGACACGCACACGAGCCGTGGCTTCAAGGAGTGGTGGCCGCCCATCGTCGTCAAGCGTCAGACCATGTTTGGCACGGGTCAGCTGCCCAAGTTCGAGGACGACGCCTATCACGTCTCGGGCGACAACTTCCTGATTCCCACCGCCGAGGTCGTGCTCACCAACCTGCACGCCGGTGAGGTCCTCGACGCCGACACCCTGCCGCGCCGCTACACCGCCTTCACCCCCTGCTTCCGCGAGGAGGCCGGTTCCGCCGGTCGCGATACCCGTGGCATCATCCGTCAGCACGAGTTCGACAAGGTCGAGATGGTCAAGTTCGCTAAGCCGGAGGAGTCCGACGAGGAGCTCGAGAGCATGACCGCCGAGGCCGAGTACCTGCTGCAGCAGCTGGGCCTTCCGTATCGCGTGATTAGCCTGTGCACCGGCGACTTGGGCTTCTCTGCCCGTCAGACCTACGACATCGAGGTCTGGCTGCCGAGCTACAACGCCTACAAGGAGATCAGCTCCTGCTCCAACTGCGGCGACTTCCAAGCCCGTCGCGCCAACATCAAGTATCGCGACCCCGAGAACTTCAAGGGTTCGCGCTACCTGCACACTCTCAACGGTTCCGGCCTGCCGGCCGGCCGCACCATGGCCGCCATTCTGGAGAACTACCAGAACGCCGACGGCACCATCACGATTCCTGAGGTTCTGCGTCCTTACATGGGCGGTCTCGAGAAGATCGAGCCGGTCGCGTAACTTGGCTGCATAGGGGATATGCAAGGGCGCTCCTTCGGGGGCGCCCTATTTCGTGCGCAGGTCCATACCATGCCGTACGGACAGCTCAATAGAAAACACACGAACAACTGTTCTGTATACAGCCATCTACCTGCTATGCTTTTGCTAAATAAGAGCGAGAGAAAGGGGACGCGATGGAGCTGTTTGATGATCGGGTGGTTTTGTTTGAGAGCGACGAGGGCGGGGAGTACCTGCTTGTAACGTCTGAGCCGTCTGGCATGGGTGGCCTGGTGGTTCGACAGACGAGCGAGGGACCGTTGACGCAATGGTGCTACGAGGAGTCGCCGCATGTGGTCGAGACCTTTGTGACGCACGAGGGACTTGTGGCGCTGGAGCACTTCTATGGAGTTGGGACTTCCAACCAGGTCGCGCGCATGCTGAACATCTCGTTTGCCGATTATGATTGTGCCCAGCGGGTGAGATCGCTCCTGAGGGAACTTGATGCTAAGTTTGACGTGATCGAAAAGCCAATCGATCGTACGGGGAACGGCGGTATATGCGGAGCAACATGACAAAACTGCGTTCCACAAAAAAGTTTGAGATTGTGCTTGACTCCAATAAGCTAAAGTGGTTTTATATGTCTTGCGCTGCGGCGTTACCTCAGCTGGATAGAGGGTCTGACTACGAATCAGAACGTCATAGGTTCGAATCCTATACGCCGCACCAATTGAAATCGAAAGCCTCCGGCAACGGGGGCTTTTTCTTTTATGGCAACACTGCATGGATTCGAACCTCGGTCGAGGCGCGGGCGTAAAGAAAACGCGGAGCGTTTTTAGCCCGCGGGCGAGGACGCCGGCAGGCGGGCGAAGCCGGTGCGGATCCGCGCAGCGGATGCGCAGAATCCTATACGCCGCACCAATCGAACTTGAAGCCTCCGGCAACGGGGGCTTTTCTTTTATGCCGCCACCGCATGGATTCGAACCTCGGTCGAGGCGCGAGCGTCTTAATCATCACTTCGTAAAATTTTTCCAAATTGTCGCTTGACCCATCGAGGGGTCACGTGCATAATAATCCGTGCGTTGCGGCGTTACCTCAGCTGGATAGAGGGTCTGACTACGAATCAGAACGTCATAGGTTCGAATCCTATACGCCGCACCAACTGAACTTTAAAGCCTCCGGTAACGGAGGCTTTTCTTATATGTCGACATACTTGAGGAGTTGCTTTCGCCGTGTTTGAAAGTGTCGAGTCGATCGACTGCGTCAAATGAGTAAAAATCAAATTCAATAACTTTTTTTGAAAAACGCTTGACGATTATTCAGTCGATGTGCATAATAATCAACAAGTCGCGGCGTTACCTCAGCTGGATAGAGGGTCTGACTACGAATCAGAACGTCATAGGTTCGAATCCTATACGCCGCACCAATTGAACTTGAAGCCTCCGGCAACGGGGGCTTTTCTTTTATGTCGCCGCTGCATGGATTCGAACCTCGGTCGAGGCGCGAGCGCCAAGAAAACGCGGGGCGTTTTTAGCGAGCGGGCGAGCACGCCGGCAGGCGGGCGAAGCCGGTGCGGATCCGCGCAGCGGATGCGCGGAATCCTATACGCCGCACCATTTGAGATTAAAGCTCCCGGCAACGGGGGCTTTTCTTTTATGTAAACACTGCATGGATTCGAACCTCGGTCGAGGCGCGGGCGTAAAGCGGACTATTTCCTGTCGACTCGTGTAAGATTCCGAGTAGGTGTCGCGACTTATTCGCGACCACTCCTTCTTCAAGCGACCGATCAGGGTGATATTTCGTGGCAGAGCGTCCGACATACAAGCTCAGGTTTCTCGATCCCAAGAAGCACTTTCCGGCGATGCCCGAGCAGCCTGCGGGACGCTCATATGGCGTGGTCTGGAAACTCTTTGGCGAGGATCAGCATGAATCTTGTTATGTCGTCGAATTCGTTGGCAAAAGTCATGTGTCGCTTTTGGGCTACGTAAGCGTTTCGGGTGAGGTGTACAAGGTGGACCGCCCCGTCAGCGAGGCTCCGCTGCCCGACGATCCTGACATGCAGCTGATTCTTGACGAGTCCGATTCCAGCGTCGGTGAGATTGCGGTCAGGGGTACCGATGGGACGATGCACTCCCGGGCGCGAGTCATCGGCTCTCCCGAAGGCCCCATGCGCGAACAATCCGATCGCGAGACGTGGAATTCGACGCGCAGCCTTCGCTACGGCGAGTTCATGGCCTCGATGTTCTTGCGTTACGTGATATTCGCCGATTCTGAAAACGCTGTCTCAGGCACGGCAGACGGTGACGGCCTCGACGAGGGCATGAAAAATGCCGTCGACAAGATCAAACTTGTAAAACTCCCTGAGCCGGTTGAGGTGCTGCTGGGTTTTGATTCCACACCGCTGCCCGATGCAATCGAAACATTGCTCTACCGCATTGACCATACAGATAATCCAAGTGGCATTGAGCGCTATGCCGCCGCTTTGATGGGCGAAGTTGATCTGCCTCGCCTGCGCACCATCGCGGCCAAAACCGAAATGAGCCTGGCGCGCATCGATCGCTCGAGACTCTTCTATCTCAATTTTGACTGTAGCCTGCTGGACCAGGACGAGATCGATGCCCTGCTTGCCATCGAGTGCCGCCTGAACCGCCTATCGGGCATCCTTGAGCGTATTGGGGCAGGGTTGGGCCCCGTTGCCTCGTCGCCAAGCTTTGAGGGCTGCTCGCTCTTTGACCTATGGCATATCAGCAAGACGACGGACGACGTTCCTCGCTTGCTCGAAACGCTGTCGAATGACAACCCGTGGGCCAAGCCGGGGACGGTTGCGTGCCAGCCGGGTGGCGAGTGGGACGTTCGCACCCGTTTTGCACGTATCGTAGAGGCGCTCAACGTGGTCACGCGGCTCGACTACACCTATCGAGCGAACGTCGCCGAGGGCATCATGTTGGTGCGATTTGGCCGCACGGTTGTCGATGCTATGCCGCAGCGCGAATACGATGCTCAAGATGACGCCTGGCGCGAGGTGGATGAGCCTAAGCGCGCAGCATGGGCCACTGAGCACGATGCGCGTATTGTGCTTACACTCGTGGCGGCTTGCTTTGCTTCGGGCGCTCGCATCACGCGCTGCTACGTGCAGATTGCGGCTCCCGACGGCGAGCAGGGCGAGCGCGTTGTCGCAACGTATTTCTTTGGGCGCGCGGCCTATCTGGCCGATTGCGTGCCTGTCGCCAAGGATCTTGAGAGCATGGACATGGACGATATGCCGTGCAAGCGTGTGCTTGAGGCGTATGAGTCAACCGCTCCGGAGACGA
>CABUXM010000091.1 GCA_902495545.1 uncultured Collinsella sp.
CCACGGATCAAAGATCTCGTCGAGCTTCTCCTGGCTGACGGTGCAGCGCGGGTCGGCCTCGAGACGCTCCTTAAAGGTGGGGCCGGAGACACAATCCTGCACCTCGTGCCAGGTTGCCATGGCGTTCTCCTGCACAATGGCGTACGCGTCCTCGCGGGTGATGCCCGTGTCGACGAGGGCCAGCAGCACCTTGGAGGAGAAGATGAGGCCGCGGGTCTTATTGAGGTTGGCCATCATGCGGGCAGGGTACAGCTGCAGGCCGTCGATAACGCGGATGAGGCACTGGAACATGTGGTCGAGGGCGATGAAGCTGTCGGCCTGGGCGACACGCTCGGCAGAGGAGTGCGAAATGTCACGCTCGTGCCACAGGGCGACGTTATCGAAGGCAACCTGGGCGTTGGACTTCACGACGCGCGACAGACCGCAGACCTTCTCCATGGTAATCGGGTTGCGCTTGTGCGGCATGGCGGAGCTGCCCTTTTGACCCTTGCGGAACGGCTCCTCGGCCTCGAGCGTATCGGTCTTCTGCAGATTGCGAACCTCGGTAGCGATGCGCTCGCAGGTGGCCGCGGTGGTGGCGAGAACGCCGGCGAGATAGGCGTGATGGTCGCGGCTGATAACCTGCGTGGACAGCGGGTCGTGAACCAGACCCAGGTGCTCGCAGACATACTCCTCGACAAACGGTTCGATGGAGCTGTACGTGCCAACAGCGCCCGAGATGGCACCGAAGGCAACATTCTTGCGGGCGTCCTCAAGACGATCCAGATCGCGCTTGAGTTCCCAGGCCCAAGAGCCGAACTTCATGCCGAAGGTCATCGGCTCGGCGTGGATGCCATGAGTGCGGCCGGCACAGAGCGTGTTGCGCTCCTCAAAGGCGCGACGCTTGCAAATCTCGCCGAGCTTCTTGACGTCCTCGATGATCAGGTCGCAGGCCTGGGTGAGCTGGTAGCACAGGGCCGTGTCGCCCAGATCCGAGCTGGTCATGCCATAGTGAACCCAGCGGCTGGGCTTGGGGTCGCCCTCGGGAACATCGGCGTCGATGTACTCCTTCATGTTGGTCAGGAAGGCGATGACATCGTGGCGCGTGACCTCCTCGATCTCGTCGACCTTTGCCTTCTCAAAGCTGGCATGGTCGCGGATCCACTGGGCTTCGTCTTTAGAAATGCCGATCTTGCCGAGCTCCGCCTGGGCCTCGCAGGCCAGGACCTCGATCTCCTGCCAAATGGCGTACTTGTTCTCGAGGGAGAAGATGTGTCCCATCTCCGGGCGGGTATAGCGATCGATCATAGCGGCTCCTTTTTGGTTATTGGCACGTTGGTCGTAACCCAACCATTGTACCGTGCGCAGGTGCAAGTATGGGCAGCAGGCATTAACCTAACATTTTGGAATTGGAGCGGGCATGGGGACGTCCGCGCATTTGCTTCGCAAATCCGCACCGGCTGCGGTCGATCTCCTCGGATTCACGGAGACGATGGGGGAGACTTTGTTGAATTGGCCGTCCCAAGGTCTCCCGCGCTCGATGGAGCGGGCAACGGGACGTCCGCGTATTTGCTTCGCAAATCCGCACCGGCTTCAGGCGCCTGCCGGCGCCTTCGCCTGCTCGCTACAAACGCTTCGCGTTTGTTTTACGCTCGCACCCTGGCGGGTTCGAGTCCCGGCGCTTTATTGAAAAAAGCACGGCACCGTGATGGTGCCGTGCTTGTGCTTCTAGCTGGAGCGGGCAACGGGACTCGAACCCGCGAGTGTCAGCTTGGGAAGCTGATGCCTTACCACTTGGCGATGCCCGCTTGTGCTGGCTAGTATAACGCGGTTGTCTTGTTCGATACAAGGGTGGCGATGCTTGTTTTAGCTGTGGAGATTCGTTTTAAAATCGCGTCAATTGTGGAGACGAGGACCTTTGACCTCCTGTTCTCCTTATCTTCTACCTGCGCTTTTACTTGATTGTTGTATTTGAGCTCAATTTGTCAGGAATTGGGCAAGCTTTTGGTCAGGCTCCGGTACTTACCCGCATGAACCTCGGGGGTAGCCTCATCCTACGCGTCGCAACCTCCCCATGCGGCGCACGAGGGATAAGGAGCAGCCATGTCCAACGCACCCACGCACTCTGTCCACAGCGCAATCGCAACAGGTCCGCTGCTCCTGCTCCTCTTCCTGCTGTTCGGCTGCCTAGCACCGGGAGCCGCATTTGCCGTCGATGGCTACGACCAGCTCGGCTTCCGTACTATTAGCGATGATTGTGGGCCCTTCTTCATCGGCAAATATGAAGCTCAAGACGCCTCGATTGCCTACTGCATGAACCAGGAACGCCCCGGGCCCACCAAGCCGGGCGGTCCATGGCTCAACTTTGATCAAGGCTGGGTGTGGCTCGACGACGAGTTCGCGGCAATCGTTTGTCACGGATATCCTACCGCCACGTCGTTTGGCGGTTACCATCTTTCACCCGATCGCGCCCGCGCCGCCACCCAGCTTGCCGTATGGATGCTCAACGGCACTACCCATGTCGACGGCACCTACTCCTACACGACCGCTCAGGGCAAAACCAAGAGTGGGCACTTTACCGCCGACAATGAAGTCGTGGCGGCTGCGCGATGGCTCCACGACAGCGCAAAATCAGGAAGCATCAAAGCCGCTCCGCACCGCGCGCGGCGCTATCTAGGAACCGTATCGGGCGGCAGCAAACGTCAAGACATGCTCTATGTACTGCCGGCGGTCTCTGTTTCCTTCCAAAAGCAGTCTGCAAACGCTGCCATTACCAGCGGAAACAATACTTATCAGTTTGATGGGGCAACATTCGATGTTTTTGAGAGCGCCAGCGGCGCGCGTGTCGGCACCGTCCAGATGGACAGCAACGGTCGAGCGCAGGCAACACTCCTACCCAACACGGCATACTACCTAGTTGAGACAACAGCGCCAGCTGGTTATATCCCCCTGCACGATCGCATTGCCTTTACCACGACGGATAACGGCGGATACGTCACCATTGATGAACAACCCGGCACCATTACCTTGCGCATTGTAAAGCTCGACGCCGCAACGAATGCAGGCCCCCAAGTTGGGGCTTCGCTCGCAGGAGCAGAATTCGTGTGCGTATCGCAATCAACCCCTGGATGGACACAAACTCTCAGAATCGATGAAAGCGGTCGAGCTACTCTCACCGATGTCCCCCTGGGAACCTTTACCATCTATGAATCGAAGGCGCCCGAGGGCTATTTGCCCTCCGGTGACAGTTGGTCTTACACCGTTGGAGCCGACCAACTCGGCGATTCGGGCGTGGTCGAGATCGAATCTCGCGTTTCCGATATCCCCATTGCGTTTGACCTTGAGATTTCCAAATTCAAGGACTACGGCAATAGCGATCAATCCGGCCTGGAGCAGCCGGCAGGAGATGTTGTCTTTGAGGTTGTCAGTAACAGCTCTCAGCAGGTTGTTGGCACACTGACTACAAACATCTATGGCTTTGCCTCCACCAAAGACCAGCCCGAAGCATGGTTCGGCACAGGCAAGCGACCAGCCGGTGTCCACGGAGCCGTCCCATACGACCGCGCCGGCTACACGGTTCGTGAGGTTCCGGAAACCGTCCCCGAGGGTTTTAAACGTGCGGGGGAATGGACCGTCGAGGCCAATCAGATTTCCGACGGCGCCGAGCTTCAATATATCGTGGACAACCACGCTCTGTCGACGCATCTCCAGATTGTAAAACGCGATGCCCAAACAGGCGCTTCTGTTCCCCTAGCCGGATTCACCTTCCAACTCCTCGACAGCAATCACAAACCTGTCTCACAAACATGCTGGTATCCAGCACATAACGTAATGGACACCTTTACGACTGACGCGACCGGCACCGTCACACTGCCCGAATCGCTCGTGCCGGGCACCTATTATGTACGCGAAACCTCGGCCAAAGAGCCCTATCTTGTCGGCGGAGAGATCGAGGTAAACATACCCGCCGATATAAACCTAACGCCCGTTGCAATCGTCTCGTATTATGACCACGCCGCGACCGGAAACATCAGGATCGTTAAAACCGATGCCGTAGACGGCAGCAGCCTCGCGGGCGCCATCTTTGAGATCCGTGCCTCAGGTGATATCGTGCGCCCCGACGGTAGCATTGCCGCGCTCGACGGTGAGACTGTCGCTGCCGTCACGACGGATGAAACTGGAGAAGCACGCGCGGACGACCTCTCGCTGGGATCTGGCACCGCACGCTACGAGGTTGTCGAGACTCAAGCGCCGACCGGCTTCTTACTCGACCGAACGCACCATATCGTCGACCTTACCTATGCCGACCAGAAAACACCCGTTGTGGAAGCACGGCTTAACGTATCCGACGATTACACCAAGGTTGATATCTCCAAGGTCGATGCAAGCGGAGAGCAGGAAGTGAAAGGCGCACAGCTCACCTTATATGGTCCCGATAAAACCGAAATAGACTCCTGGACCTCATCCGACAAGCCGCACCGCATCGAACATCTTGCACCCGGCACCTACTCGTTGCGCGAAACGATGTCTCCGCGGACCTATGACCTTGCCGAGGAGATAACGTTTGAAATAAAGGATACGGGAGAAGTCCAATCCGTCGCGATGAAGGATGCGCCCATCGAGATCAAAGGACAGGTCGACAAGCGTCAGGAACTTGTCCAACCTATCGGGAAGGGTCTGTTGGCTAACGGCGATGGAAAAAACCGCGCCGCGATGCAAACCAATACGGATGGGCTTTTCTCCTATACCATCGATGCTCGAAACGATTCCGCTACTTGGGTTGATGAGTTTACGATTACCGATGATCTTGAGTGCGCCAAAGACGGCACGGCGAGATTCGTCTCAATCGAAACCCCCGTCGCCATCGGCGACCTCAACGGCCTGTGCAACGTGTGGTATCGCACGACGCCGTTGGACTCGACAGACGTCGATGAGCCGGCAAACGCGACGCTTGACGATGGGCACGAAAATCCTTGGCTTGAGTCCGACGAAGTAAAAGAGAGCCTGGGTGAGGATTGCCGCCTCGTCGATTACGACGGCTGGCACCTCTGGAAGGCGGATGTCTCAACCACGGAATCCACCACACTCGAGGCGAAAGAACTCGACCTTGCATCCAATACCGTCGTGACGGGCATTCGCATTGAATACGGTGCAGTAGCCGCCGACTTTACGACTCGAAGCGATATGGATTCTTGGACCCGTGATGATCTCAAAGATGAGCACGACGACCTTGACGATGCCAAAGCAATCCTTGGCACAGACGCTCGGGGCGCAGTGGTGCACATGCAGGCAACGTCGGCTTATACGCCCCAAACCGCACTCACCAACAGCGCGCGCGTCGATCTTTGCCGCAACGGCGGCGGCGATAAACTTGAGTCACATGACGAGGACAGTGTCATTCAACGCTGTACCCTACCGCAGGACCTACCGGCAACAGGATCAGCTCCCATCGCCGCTTGCATCACCGCGCTCCTGACCTCGGGTGCCGCAGCCCTATGGTTCGCTCGCCTTAGGTCAATCCCAAAGAAGCGCTAGCGCGATGAAAAAGCGGGCGAGCCAGTCCCCCGGCTCGCCCGCTTTCAATCATTTAAATCGCCGTATCTACTCTGCAGACGAAGATCCACCATCAACGATTGCTTGCTCGGACTCAGGAATCCCATCGGCACCCGTGCTCTGTTCTTGCTCCACCTCTTCGCTGATTGCGGAGGCGGGGGTCGAGCCCTTCGCGCCCACGATGTAGGCAGCTCCAAACCCTAACGCAATGGCAATCAAGGTCAAAATCACGTAGACAGGCCAATGGCGCTTAATATACGAAAACACGTTGACTCCTTAGAGCTCCGTCTACGAACGGCGGATAACCTCGGTCACGACCTCGGATACCGTGGCAATGTTCGTCGGGTTGACATTGTGGGGCAGGTCGTCCTCGGTACGAGCGCAAGCCAGACGCGTGCCGTCCACGCCGGCGATGGTGAGGGCTCGGCGGCTCGCCTCGAGCGCGGCGTAGGCATCGGTCTTGGCATAGGGCATCTCGAGCGCGCCACAATCGACATGGAACGACTTGCACACCTTGCTGACCAGGTTCATGATGCGGCGATCGCCCTTGAGCAGCTGCTGTTCGCCCTCAACCGTCACCACCGAAAGCCTACCGGCGCCGACGGATTCAAGATTGATGAAGAAGACGCCGCGGAGCTTATCGCGATGCGAAGCCAAGAAGGCCTTCATACCGGCGCCATCACAATCCGAGGCGCCCGTTGCCACAAACCAGATATCGTGACCGAGCAGCTCATCGTCGCCCATAGAGGCGACAGCCGAGAGCATATCTTCGGAAGAAGCTCCGTCGGAAGACGTAGCGCCGCCCTTCCAGCCATTGTTATCGTCCTCGAAATTATCCCACGAACCGATGCCGCGACCGGACTTCTTGGCATCGTAATCGTCTTCGACGCCCAGCCAATCACTCATGCTGTCCTGTTCGTTTTTCTTTTTACGACCGAACAGGCCGCCCAGGCCGCGCTTGCGAGACTTGGGCGCCGCCGGGGCGGGAGCCGAAATGGTCTCGATCGGCTGAGCGCCCGACGCAACGGGCCTAGGAGGCGCAACGGGTGCCGATGTTGGTTCGGGACCCTGAGCGGTAGCAAAGGGGTCGTTGACCTGTGCGGAGGGGTCGGGAAGGTCGAACAGCGACGTGCGAGACGCAACGTTCGCCTGCTTCATCGACGGCAGCGACGGATCGGGGACCGAAGCCAGTGGAGACGAGGAAGGTGCGGGCGACGGAGCCGACGCCGGATCGGGAACATTCATCTGCGGACGCGGTGATGCCTGGGAGGAAATCTGGGCCATAAGGGAATCGACCGTTTCGTCCTGGGTGGGAGCAGCATCGACAACCGTGGCACCGGAACCACTCGGGGCCGGCATGGTGAAAATCTGCGTGGAGTAAGGCCTCGACTCATCTGTCTCGGGAGCCTCGGAAACCGCAGGCACTTCCTCCTGCTCGACCTCGGTCGAATCATCTTGCTCGGCTGCCGCGTATTGCTCTTCGTCAGAGTTGGCCTCGACGGGCTCGTCCTCGGCGGCATCTTGGATTTCGGCAGCATCAATAGGCTCGTCATCGTCTGCCGCGTCGCCCTGCTCATCGGAAACAGGAAGGGGCTCGGCAATCGCGGTGCCTTGTTTTTCAAACGTTATCGTGGAATCGAACTGCGCGGCATCAAACGACATGGTGCTATCGACGTGCTGCTGAGCCTCGAAAGACGTTGTTGCCTCAACAACATCCGCTGACGTCGGTTGCTGGGACTCAAAGGACGTCGTAGCTTCGGCAGCGTCGACGGGCCCGGACTGCATAGCCTCGTTCTGCTCGAACTCTTGCGCCGCGCGCTCACGTGCCGCCTCGGCTGCCTGCTGCTGAGCGATAGCCTCCTGCTCGGCAGCCTCGCGTGCGGCAGCGCGCTTCTCCTCGAAATCGTCGACAAATTTC
>CABUXM010000092.1 GCA_902495545.1 uncultured Collinsella sp.
CAGGCAAGCGTCGACTAAGCCATGCAGCGTGCGCGGGCTCTCCCGACGGGAAACGAAAAAGCCCGGTTTCAAACCGGGCTCGAACGAACATGCCTATTGACAATGGCTTTCTCATATTAAAAAATGCCGGGGGTAAGACCCCGGCTCTTGGAGGCCCCTTTTTTAGAGGGAACCATATTCTTTATACCATGAGATGGGGGTGCTTTCAAGTATAATTATAATAAGCAAACATATGTTCGTCAAACTACCTGCGAAAAGTCCTTAGCCGCCGAGATGTGGGATAGAGCGGCTCGCAAATTGCTGACGCAATGACGCCGGCGGTTTCCAGAGAACTGTTTAGTCTTGACTCACATAAAAAATGCCGAGGGACATCCCCCGGCTTTTTTCATTTCGGTGTCAATTCAAATGTTTTTCAACCCATCCCCTCAATAACTTGCGGTGAAATAGGAACTGAAATGGCTGTTCAGAAGCCTATTCAATCCTTATTTCACCGTAACTTATGGGTGGGGATGGCTACGATGCTAGTGTGGCGATGACGGCTTCGTCGCCGGCGTATATGAGGGTGTTGCCGTCTGGGATGATCGTCTGGCCGTCGCGCTTGAGCATCACCACAATAAACGGATGCTTGCCTTGCGGCACGTCGCGCAGGCGCTGGCCGGCCAGGCGACCGTGGGGCGTCACGGTGACCTCGCGCAGTGTAACCCCGGCACGCTCTTCGAACGTTGGGGCAGCCATCACCAGCAGATCGCCTTCCTGGATCACGGTATCGCCGTTGGGCAGCACTGGGTGCGCCCCGTCGCGCAGCACCAGGACCACGAGCATGTCCGTCGCGCTGCCAATATCGGCGAGCGAGCGTCCGGCAAACGGATGTCCAGCGCCTACCTTGAGCTTGACGAACGACATGCCGTCTTCGTCGCGATAGTCGTTAAAGGTGCGGCGCACGTCGCCAGTCGCATCGATCATATCGAGCTTCTTCGCCACCGCTGGCAGCAGCGAGCCCTGCACCACGATGCTCGACACGGCAATCACAAACACCAGGTCAAATAGGTCGTGTCCGCCGGGAACGCCGGCCACCACGGCAAAGAGACTAAAGACGACCGAAGCTGCTCCGCGCAGGCCCGCCCAGCTTACGAGCGCGACCTGGCGGGGGCTCGTCTTAAAGGGCGCCAAGAGCACGCCGACGGCGATGGGACGGCTGACGAAGAGCATAAACGCCATGAGTGCCAGGCCCGGTAGCAGCATTTGCGGCAGGCGCGCGGGCGTCACGAGCAGGCCGAGCAAGAAGAAGATCGTCATCTCGGCCATCTCGGTGAGGGTGTCAAAGAAGTGCGCCATCTCGACCTTGCCGGTGATGTCGCTGGCACCCAGCACAATGCCGGCCAGGTATACAGCCAAAAAGCCGTTGCCGCCCAGATAGCTCGGCAGCGCGTAGGCGACGATGGCCACGGCGAACAAAAAGATGGTCTGCGCGCCCTCGGCCGTTGCGTGTGCGCGTTCAATCAGGCGGCCCGCCGCCCAGCCGATGGCAAGGCCCAGGCCCGCGCCCAGGATAATCTGCTTGGCCAGCAGTGTGGGAATGTTGATGTCGCCGCCGGCCGCGAGTGTGGCGAGCACGGCGGTGAGCATGTAGGCGACGGGGTCGTTGGAACCCGATTCGACCTCGAGCAGCGAGTCGGTGCCGCCCTTCAGCGAAAGGTCGTGCTCGCGCAGCACGCTAAAGACGCTGGCCGCGTCGGTGGATGCCACGACCGATCCCAACAGCAGGCCGTCGATCCAGTCGAACCCCAGCGCGAAGTGGGCGAACACGCCGGTGATGCCTGCGGTGATGACGACGCCGAGCGTGCTCAGCAGCACCGCCGGCGCAGCGACGGGCTTGGCGCGGTCGATATTGGTGTTAAAGCCGCCGTAGAACATGATGAACAGCAGCGCCGTGCTGCAGACGGTTTCGGTGAGCGCATAGTCGCTAAAGTCGATGTGCGCCGGGCCGTTGACGCCCAACAGCATGCCGAGTGCGATAAAGATGAGCAGGGTGGGGAAGGGGAGTTTTTTGCCGACGGGTTTGATAGTCAGGCACAAAATGATGACGAGGCCGATGAAGAGAAGGATCTGGTTCATGGATAGTGTCCGCTCCTGGGTGGTTGGCGTGGCACGGTCAGTTGTCTGCGGTTATTTGTACCCAAAGATGGTGGGTTTATGGGGTTGGATTGCGGGCGTGCGCGATATCGTCATAGACGGCTGCCGTCTTTGCCTCTGCTCGGAAACCCTTTCCAGCTTTATTGCAACGGAGTACAATGGGTAACGTTTAAGTTCAACTTGAAGTTTTAGTTGCGGCACCGGGCTTCGGCCGCAATGCAAGGAGAGGCGTACCATGGCGATCTATGTGACATCTGATGCTCACGGGCACGTGCGTGCGCTTGACGAGGCCCTGTCTAAGATCTCGTTGACTTCCGACGACACGCTGTACGTGCTGGGCGACATGATCGATCGCGGGCCCGATCCGGTCGGTGTTATTAAGCTCGTGCGCTCGCTGCCCAACGCCCGCGTGCTCAAGGGCAATCACGAGCAGATCATGCTCGATGCCATCATTGGCCAGGATCCGCTCGATGCCGAGACCTGGGATATCAACGGTGGTTGGACAACGCGCGAGCAGCTCAACGACATGGAATTTGACGCATATGAGGAGCTCGTGCGATGGATGGCCGCGCTGCCGCTCTACGCGGTGGCCGAGACCGAGGAGCGCCCGTATCTGCTGGTACATGCTGGAATCGAGATGAAGGCGGCGCGTGCGTTTTTGCTTGAGCATGGCGTCGATTGTGCCGATGGCGTCGGAGCGGTGGATGCCGATCGCGAGCTGCTGCAGCAGATGCTCGCGGTGCAGTCGTCCGATGACCTGCTATGGATTCGTCACGGCTATTGGGATGTGCCGACCGGGCTGCTTTCTGCCGAGGGCAAGGGCCCGGTCGTGGTGAGCGGTCACACGCCCACGGTATCGCTTGGGCGCTATTGCGAGGTCGGTGGTCTGGCGGGACTCGATGAGGAGTCGGGCCGCGGGCAGATCGTGCGCCTGGGCGGCGAGGACACTGCCGGCGTGCCCGATCGCATCGACATCGACTGCGCTGCCGCCACCGGCTCCGAGTTCGGTCGCGTGGGCATCCTACGCCTGGACGACGGGGCGGAGTTCTATGCGAACATCAACCCGGGCGAATAACGGGTGCAAGGGGTAGCTAATTTGGGAAGGGTTTTTTTGACTACTTTTGCCCTTCTGCCCGCTAATTGATTTCTCTGGGACGGGGATTAAATAATCATTTGGCTGCCCTCTGGCTAAGTGAGTAGACTTTTTTGGAAATGCCGAGCACCCAACTTATTTTCCTCAATAAAACCGCAGGTCAAAGACTTGTGCTCTGTCGGTGTGGTCGGGGATTCGGTAAAAGTCTACTCACTTAGTTTTGCGTGATGCATATTGTTCGCAATGTGACCCCAGCCGGGGTGATTCCATCGCAAATTCCGGTGACCGTGGGCAGCTAATTAGGCGCCGTAGGGGTTGCGGTCGCGCTCAATGCGTTGGCGGATGTGGGCGTACTCGATAATCAGTAGCACCAGGAGTAGGACCATGATGGCTAGGTAGCTCACCACAGCGCCCATCAGACCCAGCAACTTAATCAGGATCACCGGCAGCACCACGCTTACGGCGAAGCAGATCAGGTAGATCTTGGTGACGTCGCCGGCATGGCGCAGCACCGTGATGATGGCATAGATAAAGTCGATTGCCGCGGTGACGCCGCCGGCGACAACCATCAACAGCGCCAGCGTGCGGTAGCGCTCAAAGTTAAGGCCGTACATAAAGCTCATGATGGGGATTCCGGGGCCTGCCATAAATGCGGCACACATGCCGGTGATGACCACGATCAGCGCCATAACGGCAACAATAATCAAGTCAAAGCGGCGTCGCTTGCGCGGATTCGCCCAAATGCTCGACAGACGTAGGAGCTGCGGTTTATAGATAAATCCAATGCTCAACAAAATAGCCTGCGCCGGAAAGAACAGTGCATTAAAGTACAGCTGATACTTGTAGGCCAGCGTGCCTTCCATCACGAACTTGGGCATGCTCTCGATTAGGTTGAACAGGAACAGCGCGCCAAAGAGCGGGGCGCACTGGATAAACAGGTGGCCAGCCTCGCGCAGACTCATGCGGCGTGATTTTTCGGTTTCGAGCAGGGCGAGCGGGGCGGTGACCAGCACGAGCGAGGCGATTGCGGCGATGCCCATGGCCATGGCCGCGATGCGCATGCTGCGCGTGAGGAACAGTGCCACGCTAAAGACCGCAATGACGCCGGCGGAACGCAGTGTTTGGCTCATGCCAGCCAAATAGAGCTTGTCGGCCTGCTGCAGGCGGTCCTCGTACACGTCGGCGATGCCGTCGATCACCTTATAGAGGTAGACGCCCAGGCCGATCGTGGCCATCTGCGCATCGTAGCCGCGGGCGCTGCTGTATACCAGGCCGCATGCCAGCGCGAGCGCTCCGCAAAGCCAACGGTTGAGCTGGTAGGAGGCAAAGGACGTCTTTTCGTCGATGTCCGAGACCTGAAAGTTGCGCACGCCGTAGTTGCACGCAATCATGATGAGCGTGCCGGTGACAAAGGCGATGGAGAACTTGCCTGCTTCTTCGGCGCCCGCGAGCTGCGTGGACACGATGGTGAGCAGCGGAAACGTCAGGCCCCACACGGCGGTGCCGAGGGTGTTCCAAAGGTAGTCGCGGCTGGTGGCATGATCTTCGTACTCGGCTTCTTGTGTGGAGAAGCCGCCGCCGTAGACGGCTCCGAGCAGGCGGTTCCACCAGGCATTGACCATGCGGTGGATGGGGCCGGGCTGGCGATCGCGCTCGCGGCGACGGAGTGTGGCCTGGCTGCTGTCGGGACCGCCGGCGTTACGCTGGCTTAGCTCTTGGATGCGTGCGAGCTCCTCAGCAGTGTGCGATGCGGGGAACAGGCCGTTTTCGATGCGTCCGCCCTGCCCGTGCGCCCCGCCCGATACGGCGGGGTCGGCGACGCCATTGCGGCGGGCGATGGCGCGGCGAATGCTATCGAGGGGCGTGATGCTCAAGGCGGAGTCCTTTCTATTGCTGCGCTTTAGTATAGACGCGACGGTGTTCGCTCGTGTTTTTGAACAGGTTGTTCGATAATTTCGGCGGCGCCATTCGGTAGTCGGCACTTTGGGAACGTCCCTAAGTGCCGGCATCCTGGGGCACTCCATGGCTGTTGCCTGTTCAAGAGTGTCCCCAACGATTAGTCGTTTAAAAACGTCCCCAATGACTAGGCCGCTTGCCTGCGATTTTTGACCGTTGGGCGGGCTTGCCGCCCTTGCCGCAAAAACGTTTTTGCATATCGGGTACAACGGGCTTTACGTGAGTAAAGTGCGCGCCGCGTCCATGTGCCGCGTTTTTAAAGGAGGCCCCATGCCTGGTGTTACCCCTGCAGAAGTTTTGTCCAACTTTGGTATTACGCTCGTTGAAGATCCCGCCGAGAATCAACCCCGTCTGCTGGTCGATCTACCCGCCGCGGAGCTCGTCGAGCACGCTATCCGCCGCGAAGAAGGTCGCATGGCTTCCAACGGCGCGCTGGTGATCGAGACGGGGGAGCGTACCGGCCGTTCCCCCAACGACCGCTTTATCGTCGACACGCCCGACGTGCACGACAAAATCGCCTGGGGCGCGGTCAACCGCCCGCTGTCCGTCGAGAGCTATGAGACCATCAAGGCCGGCATCGTCGACTATCTCAACGAGCACGACGTGTTCGTCACGCGCGGCATGGCGGGCGCCGACCGCAACCACACGCGTCGCCTGCTCGTTGCCTGCGAGCGTGCCAGCCAGGCACTCTTTATTAAGCAGATGCTCGCCCGCCCGCTCGCCCGCGAAATCGCGCGCACCGGCGAGCCTGATTTCTGCGTGCTCGCAGCGCCCGGTTACCAGTGCGATCCTGCCATCAAGGGCCTCAACTCCAGTGCCGCCGTGGTCATCAACTTCCAGGAACGCGTGATTCTGGTCGCCGGCACCGGCTACTCCGGCGAGATTAAAAAGTCGATCTTTAGCGTCATGAACTATCTGCTGCCCGTCGAGGACGACGTGCTGCCCATGCACTGCTCGGCCAGCATGGATCCCGTCACGCACGAGACCGCCGTGTTCTTTGGCCTGTCCGGCACCGGCAAGACCACGCTTTCGGCCAATCCCACGCGCCTGCTGATCGGCGACGACGAGCACGGTTGGTCCGACATGGGCATCTTCAACATTGAGGGTGGCTGCTACGCAAAATGCGAGGGCCTGGACGCCTTCCACGAGCCCGAGATCTTCAACGCTGTCCGCTTTGGCGCGATTTGCGAAAACGTTGTGCTCGACGAGAACCGCAAGCCCAACTACGATGACATCTCGATTACGCACAATACGCGCGTGGCCTATCCCGTGGAGCACATTCCTAACGCGTGGACTAAGGGCATGGGCACCACTCCGAGTGTCGTGCTGTTCCTGACTTGCGACGCTTTTGGCGTGCTGCCGCCCATCTCGCGTCTGACGGCCGACGCCGCCATGTACCACTTTGTGACGGGCTTTACGGCTAAGATTCCCGGCACCGAGGTCGGCGTCACCGAGCCCACGCCCACGTTCTCTTCGCTGTTCGGCGAGCCGTTTATGCCACTCGACCCCATGGTTTACGCCAAGATGCTCGGCGAGCGCATTGCCGATGGCCGCACGCGTGTGTACCTGGTCAACACCGGCTGGATCGGCGGCGGCTACGGCGTAGGCCATCGCATCGAGCTGGCCTACACCCGCTCGTTGGTCGCGCGCGCCCTCGACGGTACCATCGAGGACAGCGAGTTCGTACACGACGACATCTTTAACGTCGACATTCCCACCACGTGCCACGGTGTGCCCGACGGCATCCTGGTGCCGCGCCAGTACTGGCAGAGCACCGCTCGTTACGACGAGGCTGCACACAACCTGGCCGTGATGTTCGAGGAGAACTTCGAGAAGAAGTACTCGCACCTGCCCGAGTCCGTCAAGGCCGCCGGTCCGCACGCTCAAGTACACGCCGACGCCCGTCATCGCGGCCGCGGGCTGCTGGGACTTCGCCACTAGCTTCGCCGTGAGTCCATATCAACCACAAAGGGGACAGGCACCTTTGTGGTGGTTTTGCTCACGTGGATGACTCGGGTTACAATACGCCTGACATATCGTCCCCTTCTCCGGATGGGGACAGCGCAAGCGTTCTTGTGACGGCACCGTAGGACTTTGAAGGTGGCCGTTGTAAGGGCGCTTTTTGTTTAGGCGC
>CABUXM010000093.1 GCA_902495545.1 uncultured Collinsella sp.
CTCTCCGTCCAAAATAAATGGGCTTCGAGCCCGTCCGGTCCTCACAACTATTAGCTGATCGGTTCCGTTCGATTCATATGGTTTTAGTATAGGAAAAGGAATTTCTCGGGGCCGCCTCTCGGCGGCCTTGCGAAAAACAAATCCAAGTTAGACCATTTCAAATGGTTCGATGTCTGCCCGGATGCGACACTGAATGTGTCCATCCTCGCAGTATCCGGTTCTCAAGGTGCACGCTTTGCGGCTGATCCGGTCCCACCGGGCCGCGCGGCAAGGAGATATATTGCCAGACCGCGAAGCCTTGTGGGACGTCAATTCCACTCTTCACAAGTCCTACACAACATATCGCTTTCTATAGGTAATAGAAAGACTGGTGCGGATCTTCCGCACGTATCAGATGATGACCCTTTGGTTCAGGAATATATAGAGATCGGTCACCTGTAAGTGTCTATCTACCCGCGCTTTTAGCAATGTAAACCGCGCTTCAGATAAAAAGAGGGAGCGCCGCGCACAACGCGACACTCCCCTAGCGATTCAAGAGAATCTATTAGGCCTCGAGAGCCTTCTTGGCGATGGTAGCCAGCTCGTTGAAGGACTCGATGTCCTCGTAAGCCATCTGAGCCAGGACCTTGCGGTCGAGCTCGATGCCGGCAACCTTCAGGCCGTGCATGAACTGAGAGTAAGAAATATCGTTCAGGCGAGCAGCAGCGTTGATACGAGTGATCCAGAGAGAACGGATCTCGCGCTTCTTGTTGCGGCGATCACGATACTGATACTGCAGGGAGTGCTGGACCTGCTCTTTAGCATGCTTGTAAGTACGCGAAGCGGCACCGTAGTAACCCTTCGCACGGTGCATAACGGTACGGCGCTTCTTCTTGGCGGCAACAGCGCGCTTAATACGTGCCATGTTCTATCAACTCCTAGATGGTAAAACGAAAACGGGAACGCGAACTTAGGCGAGACGCGACTTGATGACCTTGCGGTCGGCAGCGGCGATCTCGGTCTCCTGACGGAAGCCACGCTTACGCTTGGTGGACTTCTTGCTCAGGATGTGGCTCTTGAAAGCCTTGGCGCGCATAAGCTTGCCGGTACCAGTCTTGCGGAAACGCTTCTTGGTGCCGCTGTGGGACTTCATCTTAGGCATGAAATACTCCTTAATCGGTTACAGAACACTAGTTACTTGCTATCGCTTGCCGCTTTATCCTCATCGAAGGCGCCCTTAATCGGGGCGAGCAGCATAAGCATGTTACGGCCTTCCATCTTAGGCTTGGACTCAACCGTAGCGTAAGGCTTGAGATCCTCGGCGAGACGCTCGAGAACGTTAAGACCCTGCTCCGGGTGAGCCATCTCACGGCCGCGGAACATGATGGTGATCTTAACGCGTGCGCCCTTCTTGAGGAAACGCAGAACGTGGCCCTTCTTGGTCTCGTAGTCGCCAACGTCGATCTTGGGTCGGAACTTCATTTCCTTGACCTCGACCTTGGACTGGTTCTTACGAGCAGCCTTGGCCTTCATGGCCTGCTGGTACTTGAACTTACCGTAGTCCATGACCTTGCAGACCGGCGGCTCCGCGTTGGGAGCGATCTCGACCAGGTCGAGACCCTGATCGTCGGCGACGCGCTGGGCATCGCGGATGGCGAACAGGCCGAGCTGAGAGCCATCGACGCCAATCAAACGACACGAAGATGCAGTGATCTCGTCGTTGATGCGGGTGTCATCAGACTTAGCTATTTTCCCTACCTCCATTCATAAAAAAATAACCCGGCGCTTCTCAACAACCAGGTCGTACACATAGACTTCCTCGATTTGAGGAAGGGAATCTAAGTTGTATGACCAGTCAGCTGCTCATTGGCGCCAAAAGGTGGGAACCCTCAGGTTCCTCTTTAGGGCATTGCGGGAACAACGCCTTGCGAATAATAACACGTACAGCGCGTTATCACATTACGTACACGAAAAAGGGGCCTTGACCCCCTTGAACGCTCACTTGCATGTATGGTGCCCGAGGCGAGACTCGAAGGGCCTTCGCTTCGCGAAGCCCCGGGCTTCGGGCGCGTGGCGCCCTCGCCACGCTCCGCTACAAACAGGCCACAAGCCTGTTTGCTTAACGCTTCGCGCGCTCACGCGAGTTCGGCACGAAAAAGGGGGCCGCAACCCCCTTGAACGCTCGCTTGCATGAATGGTGCCCGAGGCGAGACTCGAACTCGCACGTTGTTGCCAACGGTGGATTTTGAGTCCACTGCGTCTGCCAATTCCGCCACTCGGGCACGCAATGCGTGAGTTAGTTTATCACAGCTTTCTGTTGATTAGTCCGAAAATGGAACTTCGAGCATTTCGATGAGTTCGACCGTGCGGAGCATCTCGCGCCGACGGCATCCGCGACCGTCAACCGAAGCCTCACCCATCTGGTTATCGTAAGGGTCCTCGCGCATGCCATCGAAAGAGGGCTCAAACTCTGCCTGGAATCGATTGTTGGCCACCATACGCCACGGGTCGAGATTGCCAAAGTAGTGACGGCGGCGCCACTCCTCCCCCATCCTGCGAGCAGAAGATCCAAATGACACGTCGGCGTTGAGCCAACCGGTCTGCGGCGTATAGAACTCTGCCCAGTCGTGCGACCCCACCGAATCGGGCGCAACATACAGGCCGCTCTGCCAACGGGCAGGCACGCCCGCGATACGGCACATGGTGATAAACGTGAGCGCCATAACGCCGCAATCGCCGCGGAGCGAATGCGCGCAGTCATCGGCAATAGATCCCAAAAGCAAGTACGGCGGCTGATAGCGATAGTCGATATGCTGCGTCAGGTAATCATAGATAGCACGGGCGCGATCGAGCGGATCCTCGAGCCCGTCAATGACACGGGCTGTCAGCTGCTGTAGATACGGCGTGAATGCAATGTGCGGACGGTCCTCGGAAATATCCTCGGGCAGAGGCGCGTCCATACGCGGGTGAACCGGAAGTGTGCCACCGTAGACATCACAATAAGCAGCATCGATGTGATAACGATAGGTCACCGAAAAAAAGTGCTCACTCGAAGAAGACCACGAGGCGGTACGCGCCGAAGCATTCGCGGGGGCAACAGCACCCTCCGGCGTCATATCGAGAACCTCGATATGAGACTGTTGACGACAGGCGGCGGCAACGGGTAGCCACGCGCGAACAGTCTCTCCATCTAGAGCGCCGGGGACAGACACGGACGCTTTAAGCGTAATGACGCGAGCCAATCCGTTTTGTGACTCCATCTCCTTGAGCATCTCGTTGCGCAGTGCTATTCCGTCCGTAGAATCGGGCCGCATGCCGGGAACCTCTTTGGGATATACGCGAAGCGAATCGAGGAAGTTGTCGAGAACGAACAGTTCGCCATCGATAAAGCGCCAGTCAATACGCTTACGATTAATCAGGTCATCAAACTGCTCTTCGGTAAACTCTGGCCACTCCTCGCGAATCATCGCAATAGCCTGGTCGCGCGACACCGAAAAATGAAGCGGCGTCTCGAGCATGCGATACCGCTCGGCACGAACACAAGCAGCCAGCGAAGGCTCGGGGTTCTGCTCCAAAAGGCGATCGCAGGCAGCAACAGCCTGCGTCAAATACCCGGCATCCTTAAGACGAAGAATCTCGGGCGGCAGTCCAACATCGAGATGACGAAAGTCATCACAGCAAACATCAACAGAGCAACCAACAGGACCCTCGTCAATAACCTTCCCATCCGAAGGCAGTACATTAATAACAGCCATACCAAAACTCCAAGTCACTAGAACGCTTGAAGCCCATTGTAGCGAGATAAAAAGAAAGCCCCAACAAGGGAGCCATCAACACCGCTGAACGGTAGTCAAATAAATAATTCAGCCTCGTAACCCTGCGGCGTTAAACGAAGGAAGCCCCGTCCCCCGGAACTGTTTCCTTGGCGCGACTTCTGGCAAAGCCAGTAGCCATCTTAATTCAGCCCAGTAACCCTGTAGCGAGTTAACGAAGGAGGCCCCGTTCACCCGGAGCTTTTCCCATTGCGCGACTTCTGGCAAAGCCAGGTGAGCGCAAGGGAAAAGCGTAGGGTGAACGGGGCCTCCGACGGGAAAGTTAAACCGCTACTTACGCCTTGTTGACGGAGCCAAACTCCTCCATGAGCTCCTTGGTGCGGGCGACGATGTTGTCGCGACCAGGCTTGAGGAGCTTGCGGGGGTCAAAGCCCTTGCCCTGCTGATCCTTGCCAGCCTCGATGTACTCGCGGACGCCCTTGGCGAAGACGAGCTGCAGGTCGGTGTTGACGTTGATCTTGGAGATGCCCAGGGAGATGGCCTTCTTGATCTGATCCTCGGGGATGCCGGTGCCACCGTGCAGGACGAGGGGCAGGTCGCCGGTCTGGGCCTTGATCTCGCCCAGGCGCTCGAAGGAAAGGCCAGCCCAGTCGGCGGGGTACACGCCATGGATGTTGCCGATGCCGCAGGCGAGGAAGTCGACGCCTAGGTCAGCGATCTGCTTGCACTCAGCAGGATCAGCGAGCTCGCCGCTGGAGGTCACGCCGTCCTCGGTGCCGCCGATGCCGCCGACCTCGGCCTCGATGGACATGCCCTTGGAGTGGGCAAGCTCAACGAGCTCCTTGGTGCGGTCGAGGTTAAGCTGGAAGGTCTCCTCGTGAGAGCCGTCATACATGATGGACGTAAAGCCAGCCTCGATGCACTTAAAGCAGTCCTCGTAAGAACCGTGATCGAGGTGAAGGGCGACGGGAACGGTAACGCCCGTGGCCTCGACGGCAGCCTTGACCATGTCGGCGCAGACCTTGAAACCGCCCATCCACTTAGCGGCACCAGCGGTGCACTGAAGGATCAGCGGAGACTTGGCCTCCTCGGCGGCCTGGAGAATAGCCAGGGTCCACTCGAGGTTGTTGGTGTTGAAGGCACCAAGACCGTACTTGCCGGCCTCGGCCTTCTTGAGCATGTCTGCTGCGTTGACGAGCATAAAAGAAACCTCCTGTAAGGTTGCTCCGATAACGCCTGAGATTTTACCACGGCGCACCCGAGCATAAACGTTCGTTTGTTCACGAATATCGTCCAAACAGACTTTTTTGACCGTTTGCCCTACGGAATCGACCCGTTGGGGAAAAATAGCTTGACGTTTGGACGCTTCTCGTGCTTCAAAAGCCGACTATTAAGCTAAATCTGCATGAAAGGGTTCTGCATGAGCTCGCGTGCCATGGTGGTCGAATCGCCATGACCGGTTAGGCAAACGGTATCGGGCGGGAGAAGCCGGGCGAGCTTGGAGAGCGAGCGCAGAATCGCCGCCTCGTCTCCTCCAGAAAGATCGGTGCGGCCGTGCCCACCCGGAAACAGGGTGTCGCCCACAAAGGCAATGTTCCCCTGCTCGGTGGCAGCAAACAAGACGATCCCGCCCGGCGTATGCCCTGGCGTCTCGATCACCTGCAGGTAGATATCGCCCACCTCGATAGCATCTCCCTCGGCGAGCAGGCGCGTCGGCTCCCCGGGGTCAGGCGTCTCAATGCCCCACATAGCTCGCTGTTCCTCGATGTTCGCATGCGGCACCGCCACATCCTTAGCACACAGCTCATACTGGCAGCCCTCGCCAACGGTGGTTCGCACGCCTGTAACACCACCAACATGATCGGCATGGCCATGAGTGCATACGGCGCCAAACACGCGTACGCCGGGATGCTCGGCTCGAATATGCTCCACCAGGCGTTCGCCTTCCCATGCGGGATCGATAATCACGCACTCATTGTCCGAAATAACAGCATAGCTATTGGTCTGAATGGGACCGTTTACGAGCGTCTCGATCTCGACCGATCCCTTGGGAGTTAAATCCAAGGACACAGCACTCATGTCCCTCTCCTCTCTATAGAACTCGAGGCATCAAACGATGCCTCGAGTGTAGCGAATATCGATAATGTGGCACGTTCGTCGCGACTAAACGCGGCGCTTAAGCTGGGCTCCACCCTCACCGGGCATCAGGCGGCGCGCGTCGTAGACCGAGTCAACGCTGCTGATGGAGGCCAGCAGCGGATCCAGACCACTCGCGTCCGAGATCTCGACCATAAAGCGCAGGGTTGCAATACCCTCGCGGTTGGTCGACGTGGCGGCAGAAAGGATATTGCCGCCCGCATCGCCAATGGCAATGGTGACATCCTTGAGAAGGCCCATGCGGTCCAGGCACTCGACCACGATCTCGACCTGGAAGAGGGTGTCGGCAGCGCCGTCCCACTCCACTTCGATCATGCGCTCGGGATGCTCCATAAGACCCTTGACGTTGGGACAGTTGGCGCGATGCACCGAAACGCCACGACCGCGCGTAATGAAGCCGACGATGTCGTCGCCCGTCACGGGGTTGCAGCAATGAGCCAGACGGACCAGCAGGCCGCTGTTGCTCTCGCCCTTGACGATAATGCCGTTACTGGCGCTCTTGCCGCGCTTTTGCGGCTTGCGGTTGGAGCCGCGAGCGGGCTGCTTCACGACCTCGGCGATAGCCTCGGCCTTGGTGAGCTGTTCCTCGGGCTTGGGGTCCAAGATTTGCTCGACCTTATTGCCCACAGCGCGCGGGGCAACCTTGCCGGCGCCGACGGCGGCAAACAGGTCCTCGAGCTGCTTGAAGTTAAACTGCTCCGCCACGGCGTTGAGTGCACGCGTCGAACGCGGCGTAGAAATGCCATAGCCACGCTTACGCAGGTCCTTGGCCAGCATATCGCGACCGGCGGCAGCGTCGTCGTCCTTGGTCGCAGCGGCAAAATAGCGGCGGATCTTTGACTTGGCGGAAGGTGTCTTAACGATCTTGAGCCAATCGCGCGACGGCTTGGAACTCTTGTTAGTCAGGATTTCAACGCGGTCGCCCTTCTTAATCTCGTGCGTGAGCGGAGCCACCGCACCGTTGATTTTGGCGCCGACGCAGTGGTTTCCCACCTCGGTGTGAACGGCATAGGCAAAGTCGAGCGGCGTGGAGCCGGCACGAAGCGCCATAACCTCGCCTTTGGGCGTGAAGACAAAGATCTCCTGATCGAACAGATCGACCTTCAGCGAGTGCAGGTATTCCTTGGCATCGGTGATCTCGTCGGAAGCCGCCCAATCGAGCGAATGCTTGAGCCAGTTGATCTGGTCGTCCAAACGTTGAGCGTCATTGGTCTTGGAAGCAGACGATCCGCCCGACTTCTTATATAGCCAGTGGGCGGCAATGCCGTACTCGGCCTGCTCATGCATCTCGTAGGTTCGAATCTGAATCTCGAGC
>CABUXM010000094.1 GCA_902495545.1 uncultured Collinsella sp.
CCAAAACATCGTCGTAAAGCCCAGGTCATCGGCATGGTCGAGCACCTGCTCGTACTCCTCGCGCGTCACGGCGCGCGCCAGGTCGCCGCCCTGCTCGCGCATGAGGGCATTGGGCGTGTATTGGTTCATGACCGAGATCGGCACATCGCCCACCGTCTGCCACACCAGGTCCAGCACGCGACACGAATCGTCTGCATGCCCCGGCAGCACCAGGTGGCGCACGATGATGCCGCACTTCATGAGCCCGTCGTCATCCACCAGCTCTCCCCCGCGGCGATCGATCTCGCGCGCCATCTGGGCCAGACCCGACACGGCCACGCGCGGATAGTCCTTAATATGAGAAAGCGACTGCGCAAGCCCGGCATCGGCATATTTAAAGTCGGTGAGCCACACATCGACCAGGTCGCCCAGCGCCGCCACGGCACTCGCGCGCTCATAACCACTCGTGTTGTAGACGATCGGGATGACCAGCCCGCGCGTCCGTGCCGCGGCGATCGCGGCAGGCAACAGGTGCGCATAGTGCGTCGCCGTCACCAAATTGATGTTGTTGGCACCCTGGTCCTGCAGCTCCAGCATAATCTCGACCAGGCGCTCAGGCGAAATCTCAAGGCCATAATTGCCGGTCGAGATCTCGTGGTTCTGGCAGTAGATACATTTAAGCGAGCAGCCGCTAAAGAAGATCGTGCCCGAACCGGCCTCACCCGAGATAGGCGGCTCCTCCCACATATGAAGCGCCGCGCGGGCCACCCTGAGCGTGTCGTTAGCACCGCATACGCCGCGCGCGCCCTCATCGCGCGCCGCACCGCAACGGCGCGGACACAAATGGCAGGCGGGCGAAAAAAGTTCGGTCAACGACGTCGGCATAAAAACATGCTCCAAAACAACGATTCAGCAGCTCAAACGTAAAGGGCCAGGCCGCGTAGACGGCTCCGTCCCCAAGGCGCCGTAATCGTCCGACACGATTTTTGTAATGTCAAGACTGGAATCCACAAAGTGCCGCTTTATGATGTAGGTATTCCGCCCCCCGCGGAGCAACTGGGTGAACCGTCGCGTTTATTTAGGGAGCCCACACAGTCGTGCCTAGTACAGGTATCCTTCGTTGTTAAGGACGCTGGAACAGTCGATGAGGGCACCCACCTGTTTTAGGTGGGTTCATTTTCGTAACGTGGGGGGTGGTTTTCTTTTGCCGAAAAACACCATTACAGTCCATATGGATCCCCGTCGGCATCCCGACAAGCCATCGACAACATCCCAATATCTGGTAAGCGCGTGATTATCGCTGCGTGCAATTACATGCACCCCCCTTGGTCGAGTATTATGGTTCGGCTATGCCCTTTGCGCATGGCGTTCTTCTGACCTTTTCCTTCGACGCTTGGCGGTTTTTAGATTCATGGCTTCATCCCCGAGCTACATACCGTACCTATGCGTGGCAGCGGCGGCCTTTATCACGACCTTCCTCGCGGTGCCCCTGGTCAAGCGCTTGGCAATTAAGCTCGATGCCGTCGACTATCCTTCTAAGCGCCGCATCAACACCAAGCCCATCCCGCGTTTGGGCGGAACGGCGGTGTTTTTGGGCCTGGTCGTTGCCTGCATTGTGCAAATCCTAGGCACCTGGCACCTAGGCTGGCCACCCGTCCTGGTGCCGCACCCGCGCCTTCACATTAGCTATCCCATGCTGGCGCTCTCCTTTACCGTCATCTTTGCGACCGGCGCTATCGACGACGTCTTCCAGCTCAAGCCCAAGCAAAAGCTGGCCGGACAGGTCCTCGCCGCGCTTATCGCCTGTATCGGCGGCCTGCGGATCGGCGTCATCGTCAACCCGTTTGCCCCCGGCGAAATCACGCTCGGATGGCTCGCCTACCCCATCACCGTAATCTATCTGGTGGCATTCACCAACATCATTAACCTCATCGACGGCCTCGACGGCTTGGCCACGGGCATCTGCGGCATCGCATCGTTCACCATGTTTTCGATGGCTGTTCTCTCGGGCCGCATCGACGCCGCCGCGCTCTCCATTGCGCTCTTTGGCGCCTGTCTGGCCTTTTTGCGCTACAACTTCAACCCCGCAAGCATCTTCTTGGGCGACTCGGGGTCGCTGCTTCTGGGCTTTGCACTGGGCTCCATCTCGCTGCTCAACGTGAGCCGCACCGCCGCGCTCACCTCGCTTATCATCCCGCTCATCGTTGCCGGCGTGCCCATCATCGACACGTTTAGCGCCATCGTGCGCCGCAGGCGCGCCCACATTAGCATCGGGCAGGCCGACAAGGGCCACATCCACCACCGCCTAATCCAAGAAGGCTACAACCAAAAACAGGCCGTGCTGCTCATCTATGCCTGGTGCATCATGCTTTCGGCCGGCGCCGCCGCGATTAACCAGGTCGAGGTGCCCATGCGTGTGCTCATCTTTACCGTGCTCGCCATTGGCTCGGCGGCCTTTGCCAAACATCTGCATCTGTTTGAGCCCGTGCTGCGCCACCATTACAACAAGCGCACGCACGAGGACGAGCTCGTCACCCCCGACGACCCCGCCTTTAAGCAGGAGGAGCAGGCAGCCGAGGAGCGCAAAGAAGAGCGCCACCACAAGCTCTAGGGCAAGCTGCCGAGGATGTGCCAAGGCACCGTTAGCCAAGCGCGGCCGCGCCGCACCCATCGCACATACCGCACCACGCGCGTCCCTCTCCCGCCCCTCGCCTACTTACGCACCGCCCCTCCAATAAACGCGTTATCATCTTGACCCATGAACATACGTTAGGAGCAATCATGCCAAACGAGAACAGCTACGAAGTCGCGCTGCAAAAGAGCAACGCCATTCGCGAGGGCCTGGCCAAGACGCCCGAGAAGTTCACCATGCTCACCGGCGACCGCCCCACCGGCCGTCTGCACCTGGGCCACTACTTCGGCACCCTCAAGGGCCGTGTTGAGCTGCAGAACATGGGCGCCAAGACCAACGTGCTCATCGCCGACTACCAGGTCATCACTGACCGCGACACGACCGAGCACATCCAGGACAACGTGTACAACATGGTCATGGACTACCTTGCCTGCGGTATCGACCCCGACAAGACCATGATCTACGCGCACTCCGCCGTGCCCGCCGCCAACCAGCTCATGCTGCCGTTCCTGTCGCTGGTGTCCGAGGCCGAGCTGGCGCGCAACCCCACCGTCAAGGCCGAGATGGAGGCCTCGGGCCACGAGCTTACCGGCCTTCTGCTCACCTACCCGGTGCATCAGGCCTGCGACATCCTGTTCTGCAAGGGCAACGTGGTGCCCGTCGGTCGCGACCAGCTGCCGCACATCGAGCTTACCCGCACCATCGCTCGCCGCTTTAACAACCGCTACGGCAAGGTGTTCCCCGAGGTCGACGCGTTGCTGTCCGAGACCCCGCTGCTGCCGGGCCTGGACGGTCGCAAGATGAGCAAGAGCTACGGCAACGCCATCAACATCTCGATGACCGCCGAGGAGACGGCCAAGCGCATCAAGAAGAGCCAGACTGACTCCAAGCGCATGATCACGTTCGATCCCGAGAACCGCCCCGGCGTGTCTGGCCTGCTTTCGACAGCCGCCATCTGCACCGGCCGATCCGAGGTCGAGATTGCCGAGGAGATTGGCATGGGCGGCTCCGGCCAGCTCAAGAAGTACGTGACCGAGGCCGTCAACGAGTACTTCGCACCTATCCGCGAGCGTCGCCAGCGCTACGAGAACGATCTGGATTACGTGAAGGACGTGCTGCACGAGGGCAACCGTCGCGCCAACGAGATCGCCGAGCAGACCCTGGCAGAGGTTCAGGACGCCATGGGTATGGTGTACTAGACCGATCTGCTGGCTTGAGCTTTCGATTGCTATAGGGCGGGCGCTACGGCGTCCGCCTTTTTTGGAGCCGGACCGCTTCGGCTCCGTCCATCGCACTCCCCCGACAAACAGGAACAGGCCCGCTGGCAGATAGTTGCCAGCGGGCCTGTTCCCGAAGTACACCGTTGAATCGCACAGAGGGGAGGGATGCGAATCAAACTCAACAGGGCAGGCTTTTTCATCGCCTATTGCCTGCTCCGTTGCTGAAACCAATATAGTTCACCGTGGTTTACTTTGTAGCCTCAAGATGCGCCGCCATACCTTCTCCATAAGTTAGCTCCGGTAAACCTGCAACGGAAAACCACCACAAAGGGGACAGGCACCTTTGTGGTGGTTTTGACCACGGCAGAGCTGTTAGAGTCCGGCAGGCCAGCGACAGGCGGCCAGATCAACATGCATGGGGTCGGTAAACGTCACGCCCTCCCCCAGCAGAAGCTCACGTTGAGCATCGGGGCCGCCAAAGGCAAAGCCCTCACAGATACGGCCGTCGGCAAACACCACGCGGTGACAGGGAATCTCGCCGGGGCGCGGATTACTATGCAGGGCATACCCCACGTACCGCGCACTCCGCGGACGACCGGCGAGCAGCGCCACCTGACCGTAGGTGGCGACCATCCCCTCGGGAATCTGCTCGACCACCTCGTACACCCGTTCAAAAAAGCCCTCAGATGCCATTGCTCGCTCCCTTCCACCCGGAAAAGCATAAACCACCACAAAGGTACCTGTCCCCTTTGTGGTGGTTTTGACCGGAAAGCTAGTTGGCGGGGCGGAAGAAGGCTACGGCTACAGCGCCGGGGCCCACGTGGGTGCCGATGGTGGCGCCGATAGTGTGGATGGGCAGCTCACCCTCGGCATGGCCGGCCCACAACGCGGCACTGTCCTCGATATACTTCTTGAGCACCGCATCCGAAAGACCCGTATAGCCGAGCGCCAGCGGCATGGAAAAGTCGATGCCGCCCGCCTTTTCGACCTTTTGGTTCAGCAGGTTGCGGCCGTTCTTGGAACCGCGCGCCTTGCCCAGCTGCACGATCAGACCGTCCTCGACAGCCACCACAGGCTTTACGTTGAGCAGCGTGCCCACGGCGCCGGCCGCAGCAGACAGACGACCGCCGCGCACCAAGTACTCCAGCGTCTCGAGCAGACCGATAACCACCACACGGTCGCGCACGGCCTCGACGGCCGCCGCGATCTGGGCCGCGCTACGGCCCTCGTCCACCAAGCGCAGCGCATACTCGACCAGCACGCGCTCGCCCAGGGTGACGTTGTTGCTATCTACCACGAACACGTCGCCGCCCGGCGCCTCGGCAAGTGCGGTACGGGCACTCTGATTGGTGCCCGAAAGCTTGGCGCCAACGGTAATAATCACTGCCTCGTCGCCGGCCTCACGCGCCTCGGCAATAGCCTGCGAAAACGCGTACGGGTTGACCTGGCCGGTCTTGGGCAGCTCATCGCGCTCCACGAGCATCTCGTAAAAGCGCTGGTGATCGATGTCGACGCCATCCATGTACGCATCGGTGCCAAAAGTGACGGACAGCGGCAGAACACGCAGAGCGGGGTGCTCAGCCGGCGACATATCGCTCGCGGAATCGGTAATAATACGAATGGACATAGCGAATCCTTTCTTTCGCGGACCTCTCGCGGGGAATTTTGACAGCAATGCCCCGGCACGGCATACGCACTCAAACGGGACTATGCAGTTGTTAATTGGAAGCAAATGCCTTGGCGGCCTTAGATCTCGCGCAGGGTGTTGAGAATCGTGCGCAGCGACGCATACATCTGCTCGCGCTGCTCCACACCCATAGCCTTACCGGTGGTATCGAGCACCTCGCGAATGATGCGGTCCGCCTCGCTCATGCTCTCGCCGCCCAGAGCGGTCAGGCGCACCGGAGCACGATACTTAACGGCGGCATCGCCCGAATCATCGACCTCGACGTAGCCACCCTCCTCCAGATGCGCCAGCGTACGCGAGACGGCGGCGCGGGTCACGCCTGCCATGCGAGCCAGGTCGGCGCCAGTCAGGCCGTCCTTGCTGCGCTCAAGATAGTACAGGCACATAACGTCGGAGCCCTTGAGACCCAGCCTTGCGCCCTCAGACGTCTTAATGCGCTGGATCTCCTTGTAGAGTCCGCTGATCAGTCCGACAAAGTCCTCGAAACGTGTCTCGTCGCTCTGCTGCATGGGAGACGACCGCCTTTCGCTTGCATAATGCTAACGGGTAAACATCTTAGTCGCATAAGGCGACACCCGTACCCAAATACCCCATTTGTTAACCCATCAACATAAAAACCACCACAAAGGGGACAGGCACCTTTGTGGTGGTTTGGGGCATCAATAGGTTCTAGGCGCCGCTACAGTTCCACGCAAGGATTGTCGCGGGTCACAAGCGTCTTAATGACAACCGTCGCTCCCAGATAGCGCTCAAGCAGCTCGGCTAAGCGATCGATCGCAGCCTGGCAATCCCCCATCCGCTCGGGCTCCACGCACTCAATCGCCAGGAACGCATCGGCCGAATCATCGGACAGAGCCGTTCGAACGCCGTCGCGCCAGTTCCAGCAGCGGCACACGGCGCCCGCATCATCGATATAGGCCAGCTCGCAGGGCAGCGTCGGATCGTCCGCCTCCTCGCCAAGCGGCAAGAACGCATCGCCACCGTCGGTCACCTTCAGGCGAAGGTCCCCCTCGATCGCATGCAGATCCTCGCCTCCCACGGGCAGCGCGTAGGTCAGCGACACCGTGTTGTAAATATCCACCGCGGGCGTAATGTGGCCCACCGGCTTGCCTTTGAGCACGCGTTTGAGCAAGTTCTCGATCGAGCAGCGCGCGCCTTTCTTGGTCTTGAACAGACGATAGGCCTCGCGCCATGCCTTGACCGGTGCGTTCTCGCTGATAGTGTCGCTGGTCAGATGACGCTCCGCATCGATATTGGCGCGGTCGAGCAACGCCGCAATCGCATCCACGTCCTCTTGAGGAATCTGAGCCGTGGGCTTCATGCCCTCCACGACCACAACACCGACCGCTGCCTGCGGAAACAGCTCCCAGAATGAATCCTCGGCAATAAAGCTCTTCATACGCTCTCCCTTCATTGTGCGCGCCCGAGTGAGGGCGCCTAAACAAAAAGCGCCCTTACAACGGCCACCTTCAAAGTCCTACGGTGCCGTCACAAGAACGCTTGCGCTGTCCCCATCCGGAGAAGGGGACGATATGTCAGGCGTATTGTAACC
>CABUXM010000095.1 GCA_902495545.1 uncultured Collinsella sp.
ACGCTCTCGGACGGCATGGACTCGATACCCGCCTGGTAGGTCTTTTTGCTCGACTGGTCGGATAGCTGCACGCTAAAGCCCAGGCGCGTAAAGAACGCGTGCCAGAAGGGGTAGTTCTCGTACATGTTGAGCGCGCGCGGGATGCCGACGGTGCCGCGCGGGGCCTCGTCGGGGCTCAGGACCTCGCGGTTAAAGAGCAGCTCGTTTTTCTTTTTGAAGAGGTTGGGGGCCTCGGTCTTCTGCTTTTTGTGGCCGGCGCCCTTCTCGCAGCGGTTACCGGTAATGAAGCGCCTGCCGCCGCCAAAGTCGTTGACGGTGAGCTGGCAGTTGTTGGAGCAACGGCCGCAGCGGACGTGTTTTTGCGTCACGGTGAGGTGCGCGATGTCCTCGGCGGAAAGAATGGTCGAAGTGCCGTCGGCGCCGGCGCGATCGCGGGCGAGCAGGGCCGCACCGTAGGCGCCCATGCAGCCGGCGATGTCGGGACGCACGGCATGAACGCCGGTGAGCTGCTCAAACGCGCGCAGCGTGGCATCGGACATAAAGGTGCCGCCCTGGACGATTACCTGGCTGCCGATCTCCTTGGGATCGCGCAGCTTAATGACCTTGAACAGGGCATTCTTGATGACGGAATAGGACAGGCCGGCGGCGATGTCGCCCACCGTGGCGCCTTCCTTTTGCGCCTGCTTGACGCGCGAGTTCATAAAGACCGTGCAGCGGCTGCCCAGGTCGACGGGCGCCTTGGCATGGACGGCAGCGTTGGCGAACGCGCGCACGTCCATGTTCATAGAGACGGCGAAGCTCTCGATAAAACTGCCGCAGCCCGACGAGCAAGCCTCGTTGAGCATGATGTGCTCGATGACGCCGTCCTTGACGCGCAGGCACTTCATGTCCTGGCCGCCAATGTCCAGAATGAACTCGACGCCGGGCAGGAATGCCTTGGCGCCGCGCAGGTGCGCGACGGTCTCGATCTCGCCGGAATCGGCCTTGAGGGCCTCAATGAGAAGCGCCTCACCGTAGCCTGTGGTGGTCACGTGGCCGATGGTGCAACCGGCGGGGATGTGGTTGTAGAAATCGGCCATGATAACCTTGGCCGTGCCCAGGATGTCGCCGTTGTTGTTGCCGTACCAGGTGTGCAGCAGCTGGCCGTCCTCGCCCACAAGCGCGGCCTTCATGGTGGTGGAGCCGGCGTCGATGCCGATGAACACGCGGCCGGTGTAGCCGTCGAGCTTGCCCTTGGGGACGACCTCGGCGTCGTGGCGGGTCTTGAACTCGGCAAAGTCCTCGTCGGTGGCAAAGAGCGGATCCAGACGCTCGACCTCGGCACCCTGTGTGTCACCCAGGGCATCGATGGCCTCGATGAGCTGCGGGAACGTGCTGAGCTTATTGGACTCGTGCGCCATGGCGGCGCCGCTCGCCACAAACAGGTGGGCGTTTTGGGGCACGATACGGTGCTCCTCGTCCAGGTTGAGCGTGAGGTAGAAGCGGTGGCGCAGCTCGGAGAGATACTGCAGCGGACCGCCCAAGAAGGCGACGTTGCCGCGGATGGGACGGCCGCACGCCAGGCCCGAGATGGTCTGGGTCACGACGGCTTGGAAGATGGAGGCGGCCACGTCCTCGGGGCGGGCGCCCTCGTTGAGCAGCGGCTGGACGTCGGTCTTAGCAAAGACGCCGCAGCGGCTGGCGATGGGATAGATGGTGGTGGCGTTGGCCGCGAGCTCGTTGAGGCCGCTCGCGTCGGTGTGCAGCAGGGTTGCCATCTGGTCGATGAACGCGCCCGTGCCGCCGGCGCAGGTGCCGTTCATGCGCTGCTCGATGCCGTTGTCGAAGTAGATGATCTTGGCGTCCTCGCCGCCCAGCTCGATGGCGACATCGGTGGCAGGGATGAGGGTCTCGACGGCGCGCTTGCTGGCGATGACCTCCTGGACAAACTCCAGGTCGAGCCACTGGGACAGCAGCAGGCCGCCCGAGCCGGTAATGGCGCAGGTCATCTGGGCCGTCGGCAGCACGGTCGCGGCACCCTCGAACAAGTCGCGGGCGCAGGCGCGGACGTCGGTGTGGTGGCGCTGGTACTTGGCGTAGACGATCTGGTTGTCGTCGTTGAGCACGGCGAGCTTAACGGTGGTGGAACCCACGTCGATGCCCAGGTGCAGGTTGCCACGAGCGTTCTCGGGGTTGAAGATCGCGCCTTCGGGGGCGTGGGCGGCGGCTACGGTCTCAACGGCGGCTACGGGCTCGCCAGCGACGGACGTCTCCCCTGCCGCGTTCTTGGCATCGGCAACTGCCTCGGCAACTTTCTCGGCAGCCGCGGCCGCGGCCTTCTGCGCGGCGTCCATCACGGTGGGCGCGGCCTCGCGTGCGGCAGCGACCACGCGGTCCTTAATGCCCTCGACGAGTTTGCTCATTGTCTCTCCTCTTAGTTGTTGGACTCGACGGTTGCGGCGGTGTCGGCCGCGTCCTCGAGCTGCAAGTTCAATAGCTTCATGCCGTATTCCGGCACGTTGATATCGATGGGTTGGCCATACAGGTCACCAGGGCGCACAAAAGCGAGCACCGTCATAATGCGTGCCATGGCCTCGGGCGATTCGGTGAGCCCACGCTCAAACCAGCGCTGGATCAGGCCGACCTCGGCACTCACGACGTAGGTAACGTAGTAGTCAAAGAACGTGCCCAGCGCCAGGCCCAAAATGCCCGTCTGCGCACGCGGCACCACAGCCTCACGCGCGGTATCGATAATCCTTTTAATGAAGGCCTGATCGCCGCCCGGGCCCAGCAGCGCACCGATTAAGTCGCGGTTGGCCGCAAGATAACGCAGCAGCTCAACCGAACCGGGCGCCGGCTCGAGCTCATCGATGTTGTGATAGAGATCAGGAAGCTGAGCTGCGGTGATGAGCTCAATGCGCTCACGGATCTCGGCCAGCAAGCCGTCCTCGATCTGATTGATGAAGTCGGGGATATCGCGGTAGTGCGAATAGAACGTGCGGCGCGTAAGGCCGGCGCGCTCGGTGAGCGACGCGACATTAATGCGCGAAAGGTCGCCGCTTTCGGCAAGCTCGCTGGCAAGTGCCTGGCGAAGGGCACGCTGCGAGCGAAGGGATCGGCGGTCGCATTTCTCGAGCTGGGACAAGCGTCCTCCTTGTTACTCAGCCTGTGCGCTATTGCACAGTGCGAGTATTATTGCACACCGTGTGTATCAACACGTAAAGGCAATATTTAGATTGTGACAAAGGGACAATCCCTTTGTCACATCCCGCCTGGCTTTTGGAGCGGCAATACCGATTGTCCAAAATGTCATTCGTGGGTAGAATAGTGTCGACGGCAGCCCAAGTTGTAGCTGGCTGGGCAGCGCCGTTGTTTGCATTAGGGGGTCAACGCCTTAGCGGCGGCGACCCCTTCTGTTGCGTTTCGAACGTTGCTTAAGTACCTCGGAAAGCCCGACGAGCACCGTGAAGAACGAGACCAAAGCGGTCAGAAGTCTCACGAAATCAATCAGATCGGTCATGGGCATCACCTCCCATCAGATGGAGGGCGTTGCCCGGCACATGGAACTGCCGCCAACAGTATCAATTCTATCAAAGCGCAGTTAGATATGCGAATGTTTGTTCGCATTTCAGAAGATCGGAGCTCAGGTATGGCGAAGGAACAGTTCCTTTGCCATACCCGAGCTTGTCGCCGAACTGCCGCCTACATTTTTCGAGTTATTCGGCCACGCTACTGGTTCTGTATAAATGCACCGCCGGGATTATCTGAGAGTTTTTGTCCTTATTTGAGCGTATACATGCCCATTTGCGCACTTACGTCACCGAATCAAACACCATTAGAGGCATGAATGTTCCCGAGAGGGCATCTTTAGCCATTTAACGACCTCCGACAGGCCGAATAACTCGAAATTTGTTGGTGGCGGAAGCGTAACAGTCCTATACGCCAAAAGCCGGTATCTCCCATGTGACAAAGGAACAATCCCTTTGTCACATTATTCGATGACGGTGCGGGAGTTCTGTTTGCGCATGGTGGCGAGCATGTGTTTGGGGACGGCGTGGACCATGCAGCTGCCGATGGTCGCACTCGCGGCGGCCTTAGCTGCATCACTGCCGTTTTTGGTCGCGTAGCTGTGGCGGAAACGCTTGAGCATGGCGATGTCGTTGCCGCCGTCTCCATAGACCGCGACCTCGTCCTCGGCAATGCCGTAGTAACCCGCCAGCCAGGCCACACTCTCGCCCTTGTTGCACGCCGCGTCCGTGATCTCGAACATCACCGGGTCAAACGGCGCGTTGACCACGCGGTCCGATCGCTCGGCCAAATATGCCTTAAGGTCGCGCTCAAGCTCGGGCGAGGTCACGCGACAGTTGATCTTGCACACATCGTGGCGCAAGATGTCGCCGATCGACTGGTCGAAGTACTGTTCCTCGTGGTACCCGCCACGCGCACGCATGCCGCGCATCACGATACGCTTGATAGGACTGTCCTTTTTAAAGCCCGCCTGATGCATCTCGAACGAACCACTCGAAAACATGCCATCGGGCGTGGAGCAATCAAAGCAAATGTCCGGGAACGCCTTGAGCAGCTCCTCGGTGATCTGTGGGTCGATGGTCCAGGTTTTGAGCACCTCGCCATGACTGTCGCGCACGATGGATCCATTGGAGCAGCAGGCGTCAAGCGCCAGGCCCGTAAAGCCATGCTCGCCGATCGGCAACGTCGAGCGTCCAGTCGCGGGAACCACATGCAGGCCAGCCTCGGTCAGCTCGCGAATGGCGCGGCGGATGGTCCCATCTGCCTCGTGCAGGGCGTTCAGCAGCGTTCCGTCTAAGTCACTCGCAAACATCTTGATCATGGGGCATGCCTCTCCTTCGTCTGCACGATATTTTAGACGAAAGAGAGGCGTGCCCATGCAAGGGTGTTCCAACGCGCCAGGACATTCGCTTCCGCAGAGCAACGGTGCCCCAGCGCGTTAAGACAATCGCCACAAGCGACTTTTCAGCCGATAAAACAGCGCCGTCGTCAGCGTCAGCACCGCCAACATGCCTGCGAATACAATCGTCGGTGTCCATCGATCATATGCAGTCCCGTACGTCAATTGGCCGATCGGCGTTGCGCAGGAAAGGACCATGTAAACGACCGAAAGCACTTTTCCGCAGAGTTCAGTCGGCGCTGCCCGCTGAACAAACGCGATGATTTCAACCGACGCAATGCTTGCCCACACCATGACCCATGCCGAACCAACCGCAAACACGGTGAACACGCATGCATCTGCGCCGAACAGTTGCGCGACAATAATCGGTGCGACTCCAAAACAGATCATCGCAACATATCGACATATGTCATTGAAAGAAAAGCGATGCGGCCAAATGCCGACCAAGCCACTGCCGGCAAGACCACCCAAGCCCATAGCAACCTCAACTATCCCAACGCAGGACGATTGCATGCCGAGATGCTTTGTAACAATAATGGGAGCGCCAATCGTTAGCCCAACCAACGCAAGGTTCAAAACGGCCGCAAGCAAAATCACAGCGACCAATGATGCATTTTGCAACAGATACCGAATCGACTCCCGAAAATCGTTTCGGCATGTCGTGCGAGTCGCGCCGTCTCCCATCGTTTCAGATGAGGCATTTTGCTTGAGTGCGACCCCAAACAAGAGAGCTGAAATCGCAAACGCCACCGACGCGGTTGTGCAAAGAGTATCGATACCAAAGCACCCATAGACTGCCGTCCCGACCACAGGGCCCAAGATATTGCTCACCATGGTCATCTGCGAAACCAATGCAGTGGCCCGCTCAACCTTTTCTGGGCCCGTCATGCGCACCGTCTCAATTTGAAGCATCGGTTTCAGCAGCGATTGGATACTATATTGGACGCAAAGCATTGCTACCACGACAACGGCAAGAGGCAGCGAACGCTTCATTGGGATAAACAACAGTGATGCAGCCATCAGAACAATGCCGAGCACCACAAGAACCCCGCGATGTCTCCCGCGATCCGCCAAGATTCCGCCAGCCGGAGTCGCAAGCACGCCCGGCACGAACGCTATCGCCGCGACGGCACCATATAACGTTGATGAGCCGCTGCAATCGAACAAGTAAAGCGGGCACGCAAAGCACAGTGCCGACAGCATCGAATACGCACACAGCTGTGCAACAAGAAGACCAAATAGCCTGATAGATCGCACTGTTTTTGGCGCCAATGAAACGCTAATTCTTCGCATCCCAGCCATAAGCCCACCCCCTATACATACCACTAGTATGTATTTAATGACTTGAAAAGGGCAGTCGTGGCTACCCTCACAAATCAATTACATACCGTTGGTATCTATATTACCACCCGGCGCGGTCCCATACGTCCCAAATCTGCGCCGTTGTCTGAAGCACTTCTTCCCCCAAATCGAGTCCCACCGCGGCAGCCATCTGCGCCAAACATTGTGCGCGAGCGAGCATTCGCTCCTTGGGCTCGAGCGGACGAAACAATGGCAGCAGCCAAAGATTCGCCAACAACGATACGGCCTCCGCCGCTTCGCGCGGGCATTCGCACGCAATGGAGCCGTCGGCGATGCCCTCCTCGATCACTGGCAAGAGATAGCCATCGGCCGACTCGTTAAACGAGCCCTGGTACTGCATCGCCAGAAGACGCGAGCTTTTTACCGGATCTGCTGCAGGACGCATACGTGCCCATAGCTCAATTTGCGGAACAACGGACTCGGGAGCGTACAGTCGCTTGAGTTTTTGGGCTCCGGTCATATTGCCAGCACCGAGCGTCGCGCGGCGGCGCTCTACAACAGGAGCCATCGCCCGATCAAATGCAGCGTTGAAAATCTCCTCTTTGCTCTTAAAGTGATGATAGACAGCACCCTTGGTCATGCCATCGAGGCGCTCGACGATATCTTGAATGCTAGTCCCCTCATAACCCTGTGCGCAGAATAGCTCCAGCGCCGCGTCGAGAATCTTCGCGACCGTCTCCTCGGGATATTTATTACGCCCCATAATCTGTCCATCCGCAACGCAAGTCTTGTG
>CABUXM010000096.1 GCA_902495545.1 uncultured Collinsella sp.
CGTGTCCTCGGCGGCACCGTTGACAACGGCGGCCTCGGAAAGCGCGGCAAGCGTGCCTTCAAGGTCAAAGTCGGGGAGCGTATCGGGGTGTAAGAGCGATAGTTTCTCGGTCTGCAGCGCCCAGGTCATGTCGAGCGCCGGGTCCGTAGCACCGATGCACTCCAGAATGGTGTTGTAGGCCCAGATGCGGTCGTCCTGTCCGATCATCGATCGGTGAATAGCGTACTCGATGAGGCCCTGCACAGCCTTGCGCACGTCAGTCATTACAGCCATGCCGCGTAAGCCCCCTTGTCAGAAATTGCGTAGTGGCGGGCAGAGCCCTCGCCCAGCCAGCCGTTCATCTTGGCGATGAAGGTGTCGACCAGGTCGAGCGGCACGAAGGCCTGGATGGTGCCACCAAAGCCGCCACCGTGGATACGAACGGCGCCGCGGCCGTCGAGCACGTGCTCGGCCAGCGCCAGGGCATACATCGAAGGCTGCTCGGAGCCCAGCTTGGCAACGACATTCTGCAGGTACATGGCAGAGCTGGCGCCGGACTCGCGCGTCAGGACCAGGAACTGATCGATGTCGCCGGCGTTCAGGGCTGCCCAGCGCTTATCGACCAGGCCGTTCTCGTACCAGTAGTGAACGGCGCGCAGGCAGGCACGGTCGCCCAGCTTGGCGCGCAGCTCGGGGAGCTTGGCGTCAAAGTCGGCAACATCGACCTCGCACAGGCGTGCCTTGCCAAACTCGGCGGCAACGTCCTGCATCTCGCGCGGAACGGCAGCGTAATCGTCGGTGGCGGCCACGTGGTCGGCACCAACCTTAACGAGCACGAGCGCATAGCCGTGATCCTCAAAGTTGAGCTCGAGCTTCTGGGTTTTAGGCTGAGCCTGGTCCTCAAAGTCCATGTAGGCAAGGCCGCCCAGGCACACAGCGGCCTGGTCCATCAGACCGCAGGGCTTGCCATAGTAGTTGTTCTCGGTGCGCTGGCTCATCTGGGCGAGCGCGACGGGCTCGATGGCGGGTGCGCCCCAGAGCGTCTCCATGGCGCGACCGTATGCCGCCTCGACAGCAGCAGAGCTCGAAAGGCCGCCGCCCGAGGGGACAGAGCAGGTGAAGGCGAAGTCGAAGCCCTGGGGCTCAACGCCCAGAGCAGCGATTTCGTGGGCCATGCCGCGGACGAGGCTCGCAGACGTGCCCTTCTCGGACTCTTGAATACCCAGCGTGTCGAGCGTGATCTCAAACGTGGGATAGCCCTCGTCGGCGACGCGAATCTTGTTGGTGTCGGTCGCTACGGCAATGCCGTCAACGGCGACATCGAGCGAGCCGGCGATGACGTGGCCGCCCTCGTGGTCGGTGTGGTTGCCACTGATCTCGGAACGGCCGGGCGCGTGCACATAGAGCACCTGGCGGTCGCCGATGGGGCCAAACTCCTCCTCAAACAGCTTGGTGAGCGTGGCGAGTGTCTTTTCGTCGGGGGTGGTCATGGAAGTCCTTTCCTTGGCGCGCACGGGTGAGTTTTGCGTCGTTATGAGTACGTTAACAACTTGAAGCGGCGTGAACCAAGTGTTCACGATACCGCACGTTACGGGCTATGTTAACGTACTCATAACACAACTCTTGTCACTTTTTGAGAATCTGGTAATCGGTAGAAATTCAGCCGTGAACGGTATTGTCGTATGGACTTATAAAGCAGAAGAGATGCGGATTGAAAAAGTAGAGTACGTTAACATGCGTCCGACGATAGCGGGCCTCGGCGCGGGCTAAACTCCTGCCCGGGCCGGCATTCACGCTATTCAGATCTCGCAAGGGTGAAGGTGATCCTGTGGCAAGGCGCCCGTCCAACGATACAGGTACGCGTCCGGTCTCCATGGCCGACGTCGCCCGCGCTGCTGGCGTTTCGCAGCAGACGGTTTCGCGCGTCGCCAACGGCTTGCCCAACGTTAACGAGCAGACGCGCCAGCGCGTGCAGTCCGCTATGCGAGAGCTCGGCTTTCGTCCGAGTTATGCCGGTCGCTCGCTGCGCGACGGTCGATACCATTCGGTTGGCCTATGCGTCAACGATGTCACCAAGTTTGGCAACCTCTCAATGATCGACGGCATCGCCAGCGCTGCTCGCGAGCATAATTGTGCCATCACGCTGGTCGAGATGTCCAAGACCGAGGAGTTTTCGCTTGCCGAGGCCACGCGTCGTATGGCCGCATTGCCGGTGGACGGCATCATCATCGGCATGAGCCGCATGGCGCCCGATTTTGAGACGTTTGATCCACTGCCGGGCATTGGCACGGTTATCGTCACCATGTACGCGCACCCGCGGGTGACCACGGTCGACTCCGATCATTACGGCTGCTCGCTCTTGCTTATGGATCACCTGTTTGAGCTGGGGCACGAGCAGATTCGCTATATTGGCGGCCCGTCGTTCTCAGTCGACGAACAATTTCGTCGCGCCGGTTGGCAGGATGCACTCGAGCGTAAACACATCGAGCCGGCAGAGCCGCTCGAGGGCGACTGGTCTGCCAACAGCGGCTACGAGGCCGGCAGGCACCTGGCCGAGCACGATCACACCATGACGGCGATTTACGCGGCAAACGACCAGATGGCAAACGGCGCAATTGCGGCGCTGCACGATAGCGGCCTGCGTGTGCCCGAGGACGTGAGCGTGGTGGGCGTCGACGATTCACTCGATGATTTTGTGGCAAACAACGAGCTCACGACCGTGCGATTCGATCTACATCAGCGCGGACGCGAGGTGTTTGAGCATGCGGTTCCCGAGGCGGGTACGGCGGGCAAAACCGTTGCCATCCGTATTCCCGGCCAGCTCATTATTCGACATAGCACGGCGATACCGCACGCATAGTTTGTGCAGGTAAACAGCGATTTATTGCATTTCAATAACAATCGGTATGGATGCTGACGGATAGCCGTGGCTATGAAGGCGAGTGTTATGATAGACGGGTTCTTTTGTCTATCTAGGAGGCTTTGCCTGATGGAGATCACCAAGGATATCCGCTACATCGGTGTCGACGATCACGACATTGACCTGTTCGAGGGCCAGTACGACGTGTCCGAGAACGGCATGGCATACAACAGCTATGTTATCTTGGGCGATAAAATCGCTGTCGCCGATTCGGTCGACGGCGGTTTTGTTGACGAGTGGCTCGGCAACCTCGAGGCCGTGCTCGATGGCCGTACGCCCGACTACCTGGTCGTCCATCACATGGAGCCCGATCACTCCGCCGGTATCGCTGCCTTTATGGAGCGCTATCCCCAGGCGCAGATCGTGGCCAGCATGGGTGCTTTCCGCATGATGGCCAACTACTTTGGCACCGACTTCCCCGAGCGCAAAATGGTCGTCAAAGAGGGCGATGTGCTCGATCTGGGCGGCCACAGCCTGACCTTTATCGGCGCCCCCAACGTTCACTGGCCCGAGGTGCTCTTCTCCTACGAGTCCACCGACAAGGTGCTTTTTAGTGCCGACGGCTTTGGCAAGTTCGGCGCCAACGACATCGAGGATCCGGAAGGGTGGGCCTGCGAGGCTCGCCGTTACTACTTTGGCATCGTCGGTAAGTTCGGCAAATTCGTGCAGGCCGTGCTCAAAAAGGCCGCCGACCTGGATATTCAGATTATCTGCCCGCTCCACGGTCCCGTACTGACCGAGAACCTGGGCTATTACCTCGACACCTATAACACCTGGTCGAGCTACCAGCCCGAGGACGAGGGCATCACGATCGCCTATGCGAGTGTGTATGGGCACCTGAAAGCTGCCGTCGAGGAGCTCGCATCTGCTCTCGAGGCCCGCGGCCAGAAGGTCTCCGTCTTTGACCTGGCTCGCGATGATATGGCCGAGGCCGTTGAGGATGCGTTCCGCTATGACCGTCTGGTGCTCGCCTCCATCACCTATCAGGGCGAGATCTTCCCGTTCATGAGCACCTTTATCCACACGCTTGCCGAGCACGCCTACCAGAACCGTACGGTGGCGCTCGTCGAGGCCGGCTCTTGGGCGCCTGCAGCTGCCAAGGTTATGACCAAGGAGCTCGAGGGCATGAAGGACATCACCCTGACGCAGAACAAGGTGACCGTGCTGGGCTCGCTCAACGACGCCTCGCGCGCTCAGATCGAGGCCCTTGCCGACGAGCTGTCCAAGTAACGACACGTTCACTTTTGACGCTCAACCATCACAACCACCACAAAGGGGACAGGCACCTTTGTGGTGGTTTTTGTTTAAGCGCCGGCAATGATGAGGGCTGGACGTGCGCTGTCGGTAGCCTCGGCGATTGAGGTGGCGACGGCATGGTCGGGGTCACGGTCCATCACGATGGCGTCGACATCGGTCAGCTCGGCAAAGCGGTACATGCCGCGTCCGTTAACCTTGCTGGCGTCCATGAGGGCGACGCTTTGATGGGCCGCGGTGATCATAGCCGTTTTGGTCTCGGCCATCTGGGGAAAGTCGGTCGTAAAGCCGCAGCTGGAGACAAAGGCGCCGGGGCACATGACGGCCAGATCGGCATGGACCATTTGGAGCGCCTGCATAGTGAGCGGTCCGTACAAATAACGATGGCCTTTGCGCAACGCCCCGCCCAGCATGACGACATCGACCGAGGGCATGCTCTCGTCGATGTAATCGGCAATGGTAATGTCGGCCGTGATGACGGTGATGCCGTTGCGCTGGTCGAGGAGCCGAACGAACTCGAGCGCCGTGGTGCCCGAGTCGACGAGCAGCGTGTCGCCGTCATTGACGAGCTCGATGGCGCTTTGCGCGATGGCTTGCTTGGCGGCGACGTTGACATTGATGCGGCGATCCTGCGTGGAGACGGTCAGGCGTTTGTGGAGCGAGACGGCACCGCCGTGCGTGCGGCGCAGCTTGCCTGCTTCGGCGAGCGCGTCCAGGTCGGCGCGGGCGGTGACGGAGGACACGCCAAAGGTCTGGGCGATTTCTGCCACCTGCACCGAGGCATTATGATCGAGCATTTCCAAAATGGCGGTACGGCGTTCGTCGGCAAAGGCACGGTTGGTGGCTTGGGCCATGCTTGCTCCATTCTCGGCTAAATTTGCAGGAATTGTGTTGACTCTATTTTCGTTCATTTTCTTTTTGAGTAAGAAAACACCTTTCGATTACTTATCTTTTCTATAAAAGAAAGATGATTCGCTTGAAAACTGCAATGTCGTATAGACGGATCCGGCGCGAATCCCTTCCGTTTGCTTTTCAAAAACGAGTGTCTTGACCTGTGTGCCGGTGATATCTCATACGTGCGACGCTGTCGATTTTCATACAATGGGCGCAGCAAAACGCAAGGTGAAACGCCTTGTGAACGACTACGCCCGATGTCCAGATGCGGGCGAGGGAGAGGAGCAAACGCTCATGGCACTTGTTACCACCGAAAAGATGCTCAAGGACGCTCAGGCCGGCCACTACGCCGTCGGCGCGTTCAACGTCGAGAACCTCGAGTTTGTTATGGCCGTTCTGGCCTCTGCCGAGGAGACCAAGTCCCCCGTCATCATGCAGACCACCCCGGGCACCATCAAGACCGCTGGTCTGGACTACTTCTACGGCATGGTCAAGGCTGCCGCCGAGCGCGCTTCCGTGCCCGTCGCTCTGCACCTCGATCACGGCGATGGCTATGACCGCTGCATGCAGGCTTTCCGCACTGGCTATACCTCTGTCATGATCGACGGTTCGCACGAGTCCTTCGAGGACAACATCGCTCTGACCAAGTCCGTCGCCGACGCTGGCCGCGCCATGGGCGTGCCCGTCGAGGCTGAGCTCGGCAAGGTTGGCGGCAAGGAGGACGACGGTCCCGCGGTTGAGGGCGAGAGCCCCTACACCGATCCTGCCGAGGCCAAGGAGTTTGTTGAGCGCACTGGTTGCACTTCCCTCGCTATTGGCGTTGGCACCAGCCACGGCGTGTACACGAGCGATCCGCACATCGAGCAGTCCGTGGTCAAGGCCATCCGCGACGCCGTCGACGTGCCGCTGGTTCTGCACGGCACCTCCGGTGTGCCCGATGAGCAGGTCGCCGAGGCCGTGAAGAACGGTATCTGCAAGGTTAACTACGCTACCGAGCTGCGTCAGGCCTACACCAAGGGCTTCATGGCCTACATGGCCGAGAACCCTGCCTGCTTCGATCCCAAGAAGCCGGCCAAGGAGGGTATGCGTGAGATCACCGAGCTGGTTAAGATCCGCATGACCAACCTCAACTCCGTGGGCAAAGCAGAGTAACAGCAAGGGTACTCCGACTCGCTACATATCCCGGGGAGGGACGATGGCTTAGTTCCCCAATCGTCCTCGGGCATGCAAAAAGCCTCGTTGCGCACTTCGTGCGGCGAGGCTTTTTGCCCCCTGCGGAAAGATTGGGGAACTAAGCCCTCGTCCCTCCCAGGTTGACCTACTCGAGGTCGTCGCCCTTGTGGCGTTGGGGCGGAAAATAATAAGAAGCCTTCGCGCTGCGGAATGATTTTGGAAACTAAGTACGGGGATCCGCCCAAGCCGTCTTGCTCGATCGCCCTTGTGGCGTTGGGGCGGAAAGGATGAGGCGTTAGGGCTTCTTTGCTGATGGGGGATTAGTATGCCCGGGCTTGGTTGGGGAAGGTTTTGTCTAGGGATGCTTGGAGCTTATTGAAGGATGCTCGTAAGTTGAGGCTCTGATCGGCTGAGCGCTTGGTTTTTGTGGTGGGGGAGTCGAGGAGACCGTTTCTCTGTGTCGGGGGGAAGGAGAAAAGGTTTGCATGTTTTAGGGATGGCTGCTGTGCTGCGTCATTGGAAGAATGCATGCTTATGCGGCCTCCTCGATGTCCACCAAAAGGTTGCGCTCGGGGTATGCTGCTAGGCCCCGTGCGTTGGCAGTATTATGCAGCGGACCGTTCAAAGAAGCGCTAAAGAAAGGCTTAACCTGGTTTGGTGTTACGATGAAACCGCAGGTCAAGGCTATTGAGTAACACTCTTGAAAGGTTTTGAGCTTAAGGGCTTTCTAAGGTTTGTGGC
>CABUXM010000097.1 GCA_902495545.1 uncultured Collinsella sp.
ATCATCATCTCGCGCAGATGCGGGTTGGCCGAGACGCCGCCACCGATGCAGTATTCCTTGCATCCGGTAGCGTGCAATGCGTTTTTGGCCTTCTTGTACTGCACGTCAAAGACAGCTGCCTCAAACGAAGCTGCCAGATCGGGCAGGTGAATCGTGCGCCCGGCCTTGGTCTCCTGTTCAATGTAGAGCGTCACCGCCGTCTTGAGGCCCGAAAGCGAGAAGCGATAGTCTCCCCTGCTGTTAAGCGCACGGGGGAAATCGATCGCGCGGGGATTGCCCGTCTCGGCCAGCTTGGAAATGATGGGGCCACCGGGATAGCCCAGACCCAACGCCTTGGCTACCTTGTCGAAGGCCTCGCCCACAGCGTCGTCGAGCGTCTCACCGAGCACCTCGTAGTCGCCCCACGCCTTCACGTGCACGAGCATGGTGTGCCCACCCGAGACAAGCGTGAAGATAAACGGCGGTTTGAGGTCGGGTTGCGCCAGCAGGTTGGCAAACAGGTGCCCCTCCAGATGGTTGACGCACACGAGCGGCTTGCCGGCAGCGTAGGCAAAGCCCTTGGCGAAGGCGACGCCAACCACGAGCGCGCCCACCAGGCCCGGGCCCTGTGTCACGCCCACGGCGGCAAGCTCGCTGGGGGCAATGGCTCCATCCTCAAGACCAAGCGATGCTGCGGCATCCTCGAGCGCCGCATCCACGACACTCACAATCACCTCGACGTGTTTGCGCGAGGCGATCTCGGGCACCACGCCGCCAAAGCGGGCGTGAAAATCAATCTGCGTCGACACCTGGTTGGCCAGCATATTGCCATCCGCATCGATAATCGCCACGGCCGTCTCGTCGCAGGAGCTCTCGATAGCGAGCACTAGGCGGCGGCGCTCAATTTCGGCACGCTCCCCCTCGGAGCGCCCAGGCGCAGGCAGCGGCCACACGCGCTGCTCTGCCGCCGTCGGCTCGGGCGAAGCATTGTCGACCGGAAGTACCAGGGGCAGCGGGGCCGTCATGACGATGGCGTCCTTGCCGGCACCATAGTAGCCGCGGCGACGGCCAGCCTCGGTAAAGCCCAGAGCGTTATAGAGCGCAATCGCTCCCTCGTTGCCGTCCTCGACCTCGAGCGAAGCCGTGGTGCAGCCGAGCATCTGGGCATCATAGCTCACGTGCGACAGCAGCTTGCGGGCAATGCCCTCACGGCGATGTGCCGGGTCGACGGCGACATCCAGAATCTGCACATCACCGTCCACGACCATACCGCCGGCAAGGCCCAGTAGCTTGCCGTCGTCGTGTGCCACCCACCAACTACGCGGCGCAGCGACGTCCTCGCCCAGTTCGGACAGGAACATGCCCGGCGTCCACGCCTCGTGTCCGGCACCTTCAAAGCAGGCAGCTTCCAACGCGCTCGCGCCCTCGGCATCCGCCGCGCCCATGGGACGGAACTGCAGATGACGACCGGCGAGCTCATCGGCAACGCCCGTAATTCCGCTCTGCGCACTCTCGGCAAGACCAAGACGCTTGCGCTCGTTTTCCTCGGCATCCGAAAGGCGCGTGTAAATCGGCAGGACGCGGGCCGGATCGCCGTCACCCGCAGCGTGCGCGAGCAGCAAGCCCTCGCCCGAAGGCCACCACAGGTCGCGCTCCACGCAGCGGGCGGTCTCGTCCTCACCCAGCAGCTTGCCATAGCGCACGAGACCGTCACCGGTCAGCTGAACCTGGTCCCAGTCCGCTGCTCGGCGCCACTCATCGAGCGCCACGGCGGCCTTGACCACGTGTTCGCGCTCAAATTGACGCTCGGGACCCTCATCGACCAGCATATACAGCGCCGGATATACCTCACCGCGCATAGCATCGGCCAAGATACCAAGCTTGCCGCGCACGCCAGCCTTCCACGCCGTCCAAGCGCAAGCGTCGAGCGTCGACACGCCCAGCAGCGGAACATTGGCACCACGCGCGAGGCCCTTGGCAGTGGAGATGCCGATGCGCACACCCGTAAAGGACCCCGGGCCGCGACCGACCACATAGCAACCAACATCGCTGCGATCCAGACCGGCTTGAGCCAGCACGCCATCAACGGTATTCACGAGCTCAACGTTGGCGTGACGGCGACACATGTGGTCGCCACTCACGAGCTTCGTCTCGCCCGTCTGCCCATCAATCCAGCTTGCCGCGCAGGCAAGCATGTCGGTCGAGGTATCGAGCGCCACCACCAGCGCGTTGTCGTTATGCAAGCTCATCTTGTACAGCCTTATCAATCAAATGGGAAAGCTCCATTGCGCGGTCACCGTGCGCCTCAAGCGTTATCGTTCGCACATCGCTGTCGCCCTCATCACGCTTGAGCGTCACCGAAAGATACTCATCCGTCAGCTCGTCCTGGAATTGTTCGCCCCATTCCAGCAGGCAAGCACCCTCATAGCCCAGCACATCGAAAATGCCCGTATCCTCGAGCTCGTAGGCATGCTCCAGGCGGTATAGATCAAAGTGAAACAGCGGAATACGACCTTGATCGTGAACGGCCATGAGCGCAAACGTAGGACTCGTAACCATATGCCCATCGCCCAGCCCGCGCGAGACGCCCTTGGTAAAGTGAGTTTTGCCCACTCCCAGGCCACCGGTCAGGATAAGCACATCGCCGTCCTCAAGGCACGGTGCAATTAGCTCGCCAAAGTACTCCGTATCGGCAGCGCAAGTCGTTTTGTAAGTACCTACCCCCAGGCGCTCCAGGGACATATATGCTCCTTATTATTCCGAGGCGTCCTCTGGTGCGGGATGTCGCTCCAGATAATCGCCCAGCATCTTAAAGTCTTCCTCCAGCAGCTCCTGCCACGCCGGATTGCGCAGCGCTGCTGCCGGATGAAAAGTGGGCATTACTACAAAATGCCCCATCTGGTGGAACCTGCCGCGCAGCTTAGTAATGCCAATCTCGGTCTTAAGCACAAAGTGCGTCGCGGGGTTGCCGAGCGTCACGATAATATCAGGCCAGATGCTTCGAATCTGCTCACGCAAAAACGGCGAGCAAGCCAGCACTTCCTCGGGACGCGGATTGCGGTTTCCCGGCGGGCGGCACTTAAGCACGTTGGCAATGTAGACGTCTTCGCGTTTGAGCCCCGCCAGCGACAAAATGCCGTTGAGGTCCTCGCCTGCCGCCCCCACAAAAGGCTCGCCCTGCAAATCCTCATTGCGGCCCGGCGCCTCACCAATAAACATCACGCGAGCGCGGGGGTTTCCCACGCCAAACACGATATTGTGACGCGACTGGTAGAGCTGGCAGAGGTGACAATCGCCCAGAACGGCCTCAATTTCCTCGAGTGCGACCTCACGTGGTGCCTGATGGGTATGGCCGGGGATGTGCATGACGCCCATAGCGGCTCCTACACGTAGACCTTGTCGAGACGCATGCCAAAGCCGCAGGCGACCTCGTAGTTAATCGTTCCGCGCAGTCGGGCCATCTCGTCCATAGTGATCTCGGCATCGCCATCGCGGCCGACAATGATCATCTCGTCACCATACTCGGCCTCGGGAATCTCGTGTGCCGGGTTGGACTGAATGGCGACCATAAACTGGTCCATGCAGATATTGCCAACCTGATGCACGCGCTCGCCGCGATACAGCACATCCATACGATTGGAAAGCGTACGCGATAGGCCATCGGCATAACCGATCGGCAGCGTGCAGATCTGAACGCGCGTACGCGGTACGCGGTAGGTAAAACCGTAGCCCACGCCCTCACCCATCGCAGGGTGTGCCACGCGCGTCACACGCGCATGGACGCTCATAACGGGATCAAGCTGCATCACGCGGCCACTCAGCTCGCACGGCTGCATGCCATACAAGCCAACGCCGGCGCGGATCATATCAAAATGCATCGAGGGGTCGAGCATCGAGGACGGCGTGTTGGCGCAGTGCACGATACCGCACTCAAAACCCGCATCCTTAATGGCCTGAACGGCCTCGGTAAAGCGCTGACACTGCAGCTTGTAGTCCCAGCCCGAAGGTTCATCGGCCGTGGCGAAGTGCGTAAATACGCCGTCGCACTGAATACCGCGATGGAAATTTATACCGCGGACAAAGTCGAGCACCCGCGTGTAGTGAACGCCGATACGATTCATGCCCGTCTCGATGGCGAGATGATACTTGCCCACTTTGCCCGCCGCGACGGCACATTCGCCATACGCAAGAGCAAAGTCAGACGTATAGACCGAGGGCATGATATCAAACTCGAGCAACGTCGGAATGGCCTCGATAGGCGGCTCGCTTAGGATGAGGATGGGTTTCGTAATCCCGCCCTGTCGGAGCTCAACGCCCTCGTTAACCGTCGCCACGGCAAACATGTCGGCACCGACCGAATACATGATCTTGGCGCACTCAACAGCTCCATGACCATAAGCATCGGCCTTGACCACGCAGCACAGGCGCTGACGTGGATTCAGCAAGTTCTTATAGGCCCTCGTGTTGCGACGGAGCGCCCCGCGGTCGATCTCGACCCAGGACCAGCGCGTCAAATCGGCTTTATTCATGATTAGTCATCCGACCCTTCGTCCATGATTCCCAGATCTTCGAGCGCATCCTTTGCCGCCAGTTCCATGGCAGGACCGATCAAGTCGATAAGATCGGTCGCGATGACGCTCTTCTCACCATACTCCGTCGCCGCGGCAAAACCGGCGTAGCTGTGAAGTGCGACGGCGTACGAATACAGCAACTCCCAACGATCCATCTCGTCGCGCATGGTGGCAAGCGTGCCGGCCAAAATACCCGCGAGAACATCACCCGAACCGGCAGTTGCCAGAGAAGCCGGACCCGAGAGCGGCAGCAGCACACGCTCAACGCCACAGATAGCCGTCGTCGGCCCCTTGGCAATGACCACCAGATTGTCGGAGCCTGCAGCCCAGACAACCTTCTGCGCGGCCGCAATCGCGGTACCAAGGTCGTTCACCTCGTCACCGGCAACCAGACGCGAAAGCTCACGATAGTGCGGCGTCATAACCAACGGCTGCTCGCGACGATACATCTCGGGATTACTATCAATACCGTCAATGGCAATCTTAGCAAGGCAGTTGAGTGCATCGGCGTCCAAAATAAGCGGTACATCAAGCTCGAGCAAGCCCGAAACCACCTGCATAGCGCCGGCAGATGTCGTCATGCCGGGACCGCACAGTACACAGCTGTACTTCTTTGCAATCTCGCACACAGTCATGCGCGCAGCGGCGCCAAAGGAGCCGCGGGAATCAGACGGAATAGCAAAGACGGTAATCGAAGGAAGTGCCATGCGAATAAGATTGGCGCAGGCGTCAGGAGCCGCGACTGCCACGTAACCAGCACCCGCGCGAGCTGCAGACTTGGCCGCCATAATGGCAGCACCAGGATATTGCGCAGATCCGGCGACAATAAGCACAGAGCCACGGGAATACTTATCGATATTCGTAGGTAGTGGAGCAAAGTAATCAACTAAGTCACCGGGCTCGACAATCTCGGCGGCGTGGTCGACATCATCGATGACCTCGTCAAGACGGTCGTAAAGATTGCCGCAGATCAAATCGCCAGCATACTCAGGGCCATCAGCGCTATACAGACCAATCTTGGGCGCAATCATCGTCACCGTATGCTCGGCACGAATGCAGTCGTCATCAACAACGCCCGTCTCGGCATTCAGGCCCGAGGGGACATCAATGGATACGACACAATCGGCGCATTCATTGACCGTAGGAATCCAGATGGAGAACGGCGCACGCAGATTCCCGTGGAAACCGGTACCAAAAATGGCATCAACAACAACATCGGCCTTATCGATCAAAACCTCGAGTTCGTCACGCGAGGGGCCGACACAAACGTGCACATCGCGGCCGGCAGTACGACGAGCAACATGACGTGCCAGAGCAGCAGGAATCTCATCCGGCTCAACCGGAGAAACGATATCGACGTCCACACCCTTATGGCTCAGAATATCGGCGGCAACCCAACCGTCGCCGCCATTATTACCAAAACCGACCAGAACGAGAACCCGATCGGGATTGAGCTTCAAGACCTCGTTGGCGGCAAACTCACCCGCTAGCTCCATAAGCTCGGCCTTCGAAGTCCCTTCGCGTTCGATGATGTCCTCGAGACGAACGACTTCTTCGGTACTCAAAACCGGTTTCATCTATGCTCCTAGCGTATCTTGCGAAGCATCGCCCAGGTGCTCCGTCAATGCTGAATTCTGCAGCTGCTCAAGCTCATCTAAAACAGAGCGAGCCTCTTTAAATGTCTGCGCTACGCGTTCCTTGGTGCTCACCTTTTCTTCCTTAGGCTTAGGTCGAGCATCTTCGGTAATCGCGATGGCATTCGCAACGGCTAAGTCTCCTGTAAGCGTAATGGAAAGAGCGACCTCAACAACACCCAGCTCTTGAGCGATCTCGAGTGCACGGCCCGAAAGCAGCGCCTTCGGTTTGCCGAGTTTATCGCGCGTTACCGAAACATCCTTGCGACCCACGCCTTGACTAAAACCCGTGCCAAGAGCTTTAAGCACCGCCTCGCGCGAAGCAAAGCGGCTGGCATAGTGAGCAGCGGGACGCGATGATGCATCACAATACGCACGCTCTTCTTCGGTAAACACACGCCGAGCAAACGACGGCGTCTTTTCAAGAATTGATTTCATGCGGGAAATCTCGACGATATCAACGCCGATACCAGCTTCAGCCATGTTCACCTCCATATCGCACAGACTAAGTTATTGTAGCCCGTTCACAGAAGATGCGACAAACGAGGGTTATAAAACACAGCTACTATGTGAGACAAAAGCCCGCAAACGCAAAAAGGGGGAGGCCGCGAGGCCTCCCCCTTCTCAGTTCAAGCGTACGGCTCGGTGCCGTCCACCGGTCAGCGGCGCCCTGGCCTCCCACGGGCTGACCCCGCAGTACTCTCGGCGCGATGGGGCTTAGCTTCCGGGTTCGGAACGGGACCGGGCGTGCCCCCC
>CABUXM010000098.1 GCA_902495545.1 uncultured Collinsella sp.
CCAACAATTCAATGCAACTTGAGGGAAAAACGATCCTGCTGGGCATTACCGGCGGGATCGCCGCCTATAAGTCGTGCAATATCGTGCGCTTGCTGCAAAAGCGCGGCGCGCGCGTCAAGGTCGTTATGAGCGAGCATGCCACCGAGTTTGTGGGCCCGCTCACCTTCCGTGCGCTCACCAACGAGCCGGTTGCCGTGGGTCTGTTCGACGACCCCTCCGACCCCATCCACCACATTTCGCTGGCGCAAGAGCCCGATTTGGTGGTCGTGGCGCCCGCGACGGCCAATATCATCGCCAAGATGGCCACCGGCATCGCCGACGACCTCATCTCCACCACGCTGCTTGCGACGCCGCGACCCATCGTAATCGCACCCGCTATGAACAACGGCATGTGGAAGGCGCCGGCGACGCAGGCCAACATGGCCACGCTGCGCGACCGCGGCGTGCATGTGGTGGGTCCGGGCAGTGGCTACCTTGCCTGCGGCGACGTGGACACGGGACGCATGAGCGAGCCCGAGGACATCGTCGAGGCTGTCTGTGAGGTGCTCAACCCCGCGCCTCAGGACCTGGTAGGTAAGCGCATCGTGATTACCGCCGGCCCCACGCACGAACCGATAGACCCCGTGCGCTTCATCGGTAACCGGTCGTCGGGCAAGATGGGCATCGCCCTGGCGGGGGAGGCTGCCCGTCGCGGTGCTGCGGTCACGCTCGTGCTGGGACCGACATCGCTCGATGTTCCCCGCGGCGTGGCGTGCGTACGCGTGCAGACCGCCGCAGAGATGCTGCAGGCGGCGACGAGCGCCTTCCAGACGGCCGACGTGGCCATTTGCGCCGCCGCCGTCGCCGACTACACTCCAGCGGCCCCAGCGGACCATAAGCTCAAAAAGTCCAACGAGCCCTTGGATCGCATCGAACTGGTCGAAACGGTCGATATTTTGGCCGAGCTCTCGCGCCAAAAGGGAGAGCGGTGCGTGATCGGCTTTGCGGCCGAGACCGATAACGTCGTGGAGTACGCGCAGCGAAAGCTCGCCCGCAAGGGTTGCGATGCCATTATCGCCAACGATGTCTCGCGCGCCGATTCGGGCTTTGGAACCGACACGAACAAGGCCTGGATTGTGAGCACAACGGGTACGCAAGAACTACCCGTTCTGACAAAACCCCAGCTCGCAGATACAATTTTGGACTTGCTTCAAAATTTATAAAAAAGTTCTTGCACAAGTCTAAAGTTTCGGGTTAATATACTCCCTGTTGCGAGCGAGAGCAGAGCAACAAACAAAAGCTTCGGGACGTGGCGCAGCTTGGTAGCGCACTTGACTGGGGGTCAAGGGGTCGCTGGTTCGAATCCAGTCGTCCCGACCAGAAGTTTGCAGGTCAGGCACCTAGTGCCTGACCTTTTTTGTTTTAAGCAATTGCTTAATTTTGATTAAGCAACAGGGTGCTAAAAATCTAACTGCGAGATAATCGCCTTTTGCGGCTACTTGCGCGTTTTGCACACGCTTGAGCCGATTTATTAACGCGATACGAATCTACATACGCGTAGCTGGTATACAGCCGAGTACAAGCTATATTTATCGCGGCGAGTTACACAGATATAGCAACTGTAACGAACAAGCGTGTCGCTGTATTTATTCCAGTAGTTCACTTGATCCATGGACAAGTGAGCAGTTGCGACGAAATGCAAGCATGATAGGCTCTACACGAAGACGCCGCTGAGGTAATGGCGGGGGAGTACGGCAGGCGCTCTGAGAGCCGCTGGGTGACCCCATTTCCCCTCAAACCGATTACCTGTGCCATGAGCCTCAATTCGTTTGAGTAATCGCCAAAAGAAAAGCCCGCGCAAGGATAGCGCGGCCTTTTCTTCAGATGCAGATGGGGCTAGAAACAAAATAGCGGATGAACGGGAGCAGCATTGGCCGCTGCGTCCAATGAATAGCACTCACCCGAACTATCAACTACGTAGAACCGGTCTGTATGATTGCTGGTAGCTGGTGCTATTGATCGAGTGTAATAATAGCTGAGGCCTATTCTGGCATTAGAGTAGTTTTGGCTAGTGACACCCTTCTCGCGATAGTATTCATACTGAACTCCATCAGACTTCAAATCTCCGTAAACTTCCGTTGCGCTGACAAGAAATAGCTTATCGACCGTGGCCGTCTCTTTGCCAGAAACTTCCTCGCCATTATTGTCGGTATATTTCTTTACATGCTTAATCGCGTCTTGGAATTCACTAGGCATGCGAGCCCAAAGATCACCTGAGTTCAGCCGCTGACGCATCTCGGATTTCTCCCAGCTATTAGCTCCAAAATGATCGAGCGTTACACAACATGAACCGTACATGGCACGCATCTCAAACGTCAGTCCGGCCTTGCCGGTACCGTCGGCCAAGTCATCATGATTGATGCCGACAATTCGATAAGTCGATGAATGCTTGTCATTAAAATTGATTGTCCACGTGGTTCCCGCATTCATGGCGGCCTTGGCCTTGGCGTACGCCGGCGACGCCTCGCCCTTGGCGGCGATGTCCTCGGCGACCGCCTTCTGCTCGTCGAGCTTCCAGTCCTTCGGGTCCTTGGCGACGGCTGCCCGGACGGTCGCGGAATCGGCACCTGTGGAGCCGCCGCCGGACGCGCCGCCGCCCTCGGCGCCGGCGGTCGTCCCATTGTTCACCGTGTTGCCGACCAGGTTGAACTGGTTTCGGATGGCTCCCGCCACGCCGGGTCCCGCGAACACGATCACCAGGCCGATGACGGCGATGATCAGGACGTACTCGATGATTGACTGCCCTCGGAGACGGGTACTTCTAGGAGATACCCCCCCCCGAAGGTTAATTGCCGCTGCATGCATTTGCGGCTCCCTTCGCTCAGGGTTTGTAGATACATCGCCGAGCGTAGGGCTATTTCAGATTTCTGCATCGGTCTTGCCGCAGCGGCAAACGTAATTAACTAAACGCCTTCGCGGCGCAATCAACCGCTCACTCAATCGAATTTGTTGCTCAACAAATTCGCAGGTGAGGACAGTAGAATTGGTGTTATCGGAAGTGACGGATGACCGCCGGTGTCGAAGCTGGCGGCCGAGAAGAAAGGACCGAAAATGAGAACTATGGAGCTGATAATCTTCTTCCTGCCTCTCCTGGCGATCGCCGCCAACATCTGCGGCGTGGCGGAGCTCGTTAAGATTGCCAGGGCCAAGGGGCATTACACCAATGACGCGGGAATCCTCTGGTTCATCGGCCTTTTCGGCACGGCGCTCATGGTCGGCCTGATCGTCTGCGCACTGCCAGACCGAGCTGCGCCGGCGCCCAGCGCAAAAACGGATGAAGACGCCCTGCCCGAGGTGTAGACATGTCAAAGTACAAGATCGTCTACCGCGACGCCAACCCCTCCTGGCAGGAACTCTGCCCCGTCAGGGTACTGGCCGTCCAGGTCTCCAGGGACACCGAGACGGGAGCTTGCTTCCTCCAGACAAAGATCGTCAACGTATCGACGAAACCCATCAGCCGCATAGAGTTCACGGTCGGGCTCGAGGGCGAGGGAGGGGAGACGGAGAACGTCGACTTCTCGCTCCTAGATGCCGACCTGCCCGCCGGCGAGGTGCTCAGGCCCAAGGCGGTGAGAATCAAGCTGTCTGTTATCACCGGCTCGCGTGCCGTTGTGACCCGAGCGGACTGCGAGACGTCCTTCGACGACCCGGTCGACATCGATAGCCCCGCGCCACTCGCGCTCAACGGAATCGAGGAGTCGGAACGCGATGTCCTGCTCTCCGAGATGGGCGCCGATGCCTGCAAATGCTCGGGTGTCCATTCCGAGCACGAGGGATGGTGGCAGTGCGGCTGCGGGGCGGTGAACCTCAAGCGCGGAACCTGCTGGAACTGCGGCGCCGTGCGCGAGAAACTGGCGGATCTGGAAGATGCCGCGTTCCTGGATGAATCCAGAAGGGACAGGGTCTACAAGACGAGCGTCGCGATACTCGAGAAGGGCAACAGGAAGGAAGCTGAGGCCGCAAAGGAAAGCCTCGAGAGGCTGGCCGAGCAGGGATACGGGGACTCGGGCGAGAAGGCAAGAGAGGCCGGCGCGAAGATTGCGAACCTCTCCAAAAGGAGGAAGAAAATAGCCGTCGCGGCTGTCGCGGGCATCGTCCTGCTTGCCGTCATGGTCGCCATCTCGCCCCTGCCGTCCATGCTCGAAGCAAGGGCGGACATGAAGGCGGAGCAGGAGAAAATCGAAAGCGTCGCGATTGAGCAGACCGTCGAACTGGGAACTTATTCGGGCGAGCTCTCGGCTTATACAGGAAAGGATATCGAGGGCCAACCGATTGAATGGATAGTCCTCCACAAGGAGGGCGACAGGGCTCTCCTCATGACCGAGCATTGCATCGATGAGATGGAATTCAGCGAGAATGGAGACGTATGGGACTTCAAGTCAAGCTCGCTGTATAGGTATCTGAACGGACCCTTCAAAGAATACGCCTTCAACGATGCCGAGCGCGGGATTTTAGCAGGCGACGTAACGATTCTAGACTCCTGGAGCGATTACCTTAGCGAGGATAATATGTACGCGACTCTAGCCGGCACGGACGTCCCCGAGGCATGGTGGGCTTCCGATATAGAGAAATGCGAAGACGATTCATATGGGGCCTACTACGCCGGTCAACCCTTGACTAGTTACATTGACGAAGAAGGTGGCATCTCCTGCGGCGACCTCGGCAGCACGCAGGATTCGACTCTCGGAGTTCGCCCAGCCATCTGGGTCAAATTGAATTAGCAATCGATTTTTCCATCGGTTAAATTGTGAAGGTGGCTTCCGAACCATCGGGAGCCACCTTTATGCGTTCACTTGAACTTGGCTATTGCCGTGCCTTGGGAAGGATTACGCCGGGGGCATTCTTGTTGGAGTTGCCATGCAGTGTATTCGGGCTGACGTTTCAGTCGGAACAATCCAGATGAAGACTCCGGCACTGCTCAAACATTCCCGTTTAGTCATATACGTCACTGAAATCGCACTTGGCACCGAGACCAGTTACGTCCACATCCGCGTCCAGAACGAATCGAAGCGGTATCCCGTTTCAAAACGAAGCCTCGGTCCATGAAGGAGACTTTCCCATATACATAGATTAAGATAATACCGTGTATGACGAATATGAACTTGAACATATTCCGTCCGTATTCATACTGGATGATCAAGGAAACATCATCGGCTTATCCGAAGGAGAGGAAGAACCTCTTGCCTTATTAAAGAAATACGCCAAATACAACGGATATAAAGCGGAAGGAGGCGACATCAAGTAACTATCAAAGGCCAGATTAAGGAGCCAGCCATGAAGAAATGCCTGCCCTCCATCGTCTCAGCAGCTCTTTGCCTCTCCCTTGTCATGACACCATTTGTGCCCGTTGCGGCAGCCCATGCCGACGAGGGATCTCCCGCCGAGAGCAGCGAGATCTACGTCGGAGACAACTACGACGAAAATTACGATATATCCCTTTTTTTGAGCGCGGGCGCTGCACGGATTCATATTCCAAGGCGTGGTGCGATTCTCACGGATCTGCAAATAACCGCACCGTCCCTCACAAGGTCAAGCTGAACGCGAAGGAGGAGGCTTGCCTGCGCGATCTCTAGCTTGCTGGCACCGCTGAAGTTATCGCCGGTCTCGTGACAACCGGTCCTAGCGGCGGCTTTTTTGCAACCGCAATGACATCGTACCGACTTTTCACTTGCATGTTCTGAAAGGAAGTTGCCATGTTGTCGCAAAATCAATCGAGATACTTGACCACAATCGGCTTTGCCCTGCTTGCATTACTCTTTGCTAGCGACCTCTTGCTGAAACCGCCCAAGGAACTCGTTTCGCTTGCCATAGCCTGCATTCCGCCCTTTACTTTACGGCAACCCTATTCGTCGGACTAAAGGAGAGGAAAAAAGGCGCAGTCGTTGCATCTGCCGTAGGCGTGATCATAGCCATTGCCTCATTCTTTATCTGACACATTGGTGATCTAGGGGCGATATCGTAGGAATACGACCGGGAGAGCCGGGACCAGATTGCCCGGGTTGCCCGGTCGGCTCGCGCGACGGCGCGGCGGTTCCACAGAAAGCTCTCCGGACTTCACACCGTTTCTGATCGCATTGTAGACAGCCATCTCGTCTTCGCTGTCGGCGAGCACGCGGTGTGCGTCGTCGTTTTGGATGTCCAGTAAATCTCGAAGGTCCTCCATGCACCAGCGTCCGAGATTTGGCCATGCGCGTTGCGCGAGCTGATAAGTGTCGATTGCGATGTTGTAATTAAAGTCCAGGCCAAAGCCGTCCCAGGCAGAACGGCTTTGTTTCCTTGATTATCAACTTTATCCGGACACTTCCCGAATTCGTCCGTGTGTGTACGGATGAATGCAGGATTCGATACCCCGGTGGCTTGATCGGCAGGCCGCCGGGAACTCTCACTCCTCGATAAAAGCTGGCACTCGGTTAGTCCTACGCATCTTGAAATCGCCAGTCTCGTGGGAGACGTAGAGAATGCCGTCCATCCCATCTCGCGATGCATATGAAAGGTGAACAGAACCGCAATCCGCTCCATCATTGTCGAGAAGATCGAACGAATTCGGGTCGCTCGTTGCGGCCAAACGACCACTCAGACAAGAGCCATCGTCATTACAGATTTGCCATTCCATGTCTTCGCCTGCAAGAATCGCCATAGACG
>CABUXM010000099.1 GCA_902495545.1 uncultured Collinsella sp.
CACCGCAGCTTCGATAACGACGCCATCATGTTCACCGATACCCCGGGCTCCACGCTCACGCTGCGCGGCCGCAAGTCGGGCCACGGCGTCAAGATCGACTTTGAGGGCTTTAAGTACATTGGCGTGTGGTCTGCCGCCAACGACGCTCCGTTTGTGGCGCTCGAGCCCTGGACCGGTCACACCACCATGGACACCGAGGACGATGTCTTTGAGCGCAAGGCCAACACCATCACCTTGGCTCCCGGCGAGACGGATGTTCGCAGCTTTAGCGTCACCTTGCTCTAGAGGTTCCGCCGTTCTGACGAACGGCGGGCCGGTCGACGCTGCGCGCCACCCAGAGCGACAATTTGTCATTCAAAAGGCACGGCATGACCAGAAGGTCTATGCCGTGCCTTTTTCATGCCAACTTGTTCGCTCTGGGCGGCGCTCGCTGGCATTGCCAAAACATCGACGTTCCCAATGACTGCCGCGTGTCTATTAATTTTTCGAGCTTGTGCTGCGCTGCTGGTTGCTGGCGTATATCCTGTTAAGTCGTCAGCATACGATTCAACAGGGAAGGCAGATTATGCATTCTCCCCATCAACGCGACGCGCATCCACAGCCGATATGCAGCCGTCGCATCTTTTTGGGTAGCGCTCTCGCTGCGAGCGCTTCTGTCGTCGCCGGCGCACTTGCCGGTTGCCAGCGCCCCTCCACGCTGGAAGTAGTTCAGGCCACGACGGGTGGCGGTCGCGACGACCTGTCCGATTCCGTTATCGGCAAGGATAAGATCCGCATTGGCATGGAGGCGGCCTACGCCCCGTACAACTGGCAGGTCTCCGAAGCCAGCGAGTACACCATCCCCATCGACAACGTGCAGGGCGCCTATGCCGATGGCTACGACGTGCAGATCGCCAAGATCGTCTGCAAGGCCCTCGGTGGCGAGCCCGTCGCCGTCAAGCAGAGCTTCTCGGGCCTTATCGATTCGCTCAACAACGGCCAGATCGACCTCATCATTGCCGGCATGAGCGCCACGCCCGAGCGCGAGGAGTCCGTCGGCTTTTCCGATCCGTACTTCATTGGCTACTTTGGCCTGTTCGTAAAAGAGGGCTCGCCCTACCAAAATGCGACCAAGCTCAGCGACTTTAGCGGCGCTACGGTCCTCGGCCAAAAGGACACCATGCTCGATACCGTCATCGACGAAATCCCGGGCGTTGTGCACAAAAACCCGGTCGACTCCGTCCCCACGGTGTTTTCGAACCTGCTGCAGGGCACGTGCGACGCCGTGACCTACAACACCGAGAACGAGAAGGGCTATATGGCCCAAAACCCGGGTATCGTGCCGATTCAATTTGCCGAGGGCGAGGGCTTTAAGCAGGAGGTCACGGCAAACGTCGGCTGCCGCAAGGGCTCGGACAAGCTGCTTAAGCTCATCGATAAGACGCTCAAGGGTATCAGCCAGGAGGAGCGCGACCAGATGTGGGACGCGTGCCTCGACCGTCAGCCGGCATAGGGAGGCAGCATGAAAACCATCAATCGTCTGGCCTCCTTTATCAAGGCCGACCATCGCTATGTATATCTGGGCACGAGCGTTATCGCGGCGCTCGGTCTGGCGTTTAGCCAGCGCAACCCCACGCCGTTGAGCTTCTTGGCCCCCACGGGCGTGTTCCAAGATTGCCTTTGGGCGATCCTGTGGGCGTGGCTCGTCGTGTCGGCGGCGGCGCTGGTCACCAAGCTTATGCACTGGAGCGACTATCGCGAAAAGTCGCCGTTCGCATCCGAGCGTTTCCGTCGTGGAGCACGCTTAGGCAGCTACGTCGTGGTCGCCATCGCGGCAGTTTTCTTTATCGACCGCTGCGTCATGTCGTTTATCGACCTGGTGCAGGTGAGCATTGTCTCGGATTCCAACCCCAGCGACTTTTTGTCGAGCCTGGTCTACATGACCTACAAGAGCGGCGACTTCTTCATTCGCGGTATCGAGATCACCATCGCGCTTGCCACCTTCGGCACTGTCATCGCATTCTTCCTGGCGCTGCTCTTTGTGTTCCTGCGTATTCAGACCTTCGACCGCGTGGACAACGACCTGGTGCGCTTCTTTAAGAGTATCGGCCGCGGCTTTGCGACCGTCTACTCCACCATCGTGCGCGGCACGCCCATGATGGTCCAGGGTCTGCTCATCTATTACGCGGGCTTCACCGTTTTGCGCGGCATGGGCTTCGAGACCGCTCAGGCCAACCAGATTTGGAGCACCTTCACCGCCGGCCTCGTCACCATCTCGCTCAACTCCACCGCCTACATGATGGAGGTCCTGCGCGGCGGCATCGAGTCCATCGATCCCGGCCAGGCCGAGGCAGCACGCTCGCTGGGCCTGTCGCAGTGGCAAGCCATGCGCAAAGTCGTGTTCCCCCAGGGCATTAAAAACGCGATTCCGGCGCTCACCAACGAGCTCATCATCAACATCAAGGATTCGTCGGTGCTCTCGGTTATCGGCGTGTTCGACCTCATGTACGCCACCACCACCGTCGCCGGTGTGTACTATCGCCAGATGGAGGTCTACTGCGTGGCGCTCGTGGTCTACCTGATCCTGACGCTCGTGGCGAGCCGCCTGCTCGAGGCCTTTGGCAAAAAGCTCGGCGCCGAGGCTCCGGTCACGCTGCCCAGCTCCAACTAGGCTCAAGACGAGGAGAATTATCATGGCAGATACCGCCATTACCGGCGTTGCGGCCGCCGCACAGACCAATGAGCCGCTCATCCGCGTCGAGGGCCTGCGCAAGAGCTTCGGCTCGCTCGAGGTACTCAAGGGCATCGACCTGTCCGTCAATCCCGGCGAGGTCGTCACCATTATCGGCGCCTCGGGCTCGGGTAAGTCGACGCTGCTGCGTTGCCTCAACCTGCTCGAGACTCCGGACACGGGCCACATCTGGTTCCACGGCCAGGACCTCACGGCCGAGCGCTGCAACATCAACAAGCTGCGCGAGGACATCGGCATGGTGTTCCAGGGCTTTAACCTGTTCAACAACATGGATGTGCTCGACAACTGCACGCTCGCGCCCGTCACGCTCAAAAAGATGAGCAAGGCCGAGGCCGAGAAGGTCGCGATGGAGCATCTGACGAGCGTGGGGCTCGAGAAGTTCGCGCACGCCGCCGTGGGTCGCCTGTCCGGCGGCCAAAAGCAGCGCGTTGCCATCGCTCGCGCCCTATGCATGAATCCGCAGATCATGCTGTTCGACGAGCCGACCTCCGCACTCGACCCCGAGATCGTGGGAGAGGTGCTCGAGGTCATGCGCAAGCTCGCTGCCGACGGCATGACCATGGTCGTCGTCACGCACGAGATGGCCTTTGCCCGCACGGTGTCCGACCGCGTGGTCTTTATGGACAAGGGCGTGGTCCTCGAGGACGCCGCGCCGGCGGAGCTTTTTGGCAACCCCAAGCACCAGCGTACCCGCGAGTTCCTCTCGCGTTATCTCGAGGACAAATAGCCGACCGCAAACGCTTACGTGGCAGGGCCGCTCCGGTGGGGCGGCCCTCGTCATCACAATCGAAAGGATGTCATGGCCGAGGTTTGGCGCTTCTTTGCGCATGAGGATGATTTTGTCGGTATAGACGAGGCCGGCGCATGCGAGCGCCTGGGCCGTGTGCTGTCGTTTCCGACCATTTCGAGCATGGATGCCGAGGCAGTGGACTGGCGGCCGTTCGACGACCTGCGCGCCTATATGCAGCAGGCCTGGCCGCACGTATTTACAGCGGGTAAGGTCGAGCTCATCGATCATTCGTTGCTGGTGACGCTTTCCGGCTCCGACCCCGCACTCAAGCCCGTTGTGCTCATGGGTCACATGGACGTGGTCCCCGTGGTGCCGGGTACCGAGGACGACTGGACGTACGTCCCCTTTAGCGGGCATGTAGACGACACCTACATTTGGGGTCGCGGCGCCATCGATATGAAAGACCAGGTCGCAGGCATTCTCGAGGCGGTTGAGTATGCGCTGGCGCACGGTTGGCGGCACGAGCGCACGCTGCTCCTGGCCTTTGGCCAGGACGAGGAGACTACGCAGTACGGCGCAGGCGCCATCGGCCGCGCGCTCGAGGAGCGCGGCATTGAGCTTGAGTACCTGATCGACGAGGGTGACTACCGCATCGTTCCAGCTGCCGAGTATGGCGCGGGCGAGGGCTGGCTTATGCATGCCGACCTCGCGGAGAAGGGCTATGCCGATATCGTGCTCAAGACGAAGAGTGAGGGCGGGCATTCGTCCAACCCCTACGGTGGCACTTCGCTCGAGGTGCTGAGCCGTGCCATCGCCGCAATCTGCGATATCGAATGGCCGACGCGCGTCACGGACCTGCTTGCCGCACAGCTCGTCGAGCTGGGGCTCTACACGGCCGACGAGATTGCCTCCAACAAGGACACCATCGTGAGCGAGTGCCTCGCCAGCAAGAAGCTCTATCCGCTCGTGACCACCACCTGCGCGCCCACGCAGATCGAGGGTGGCAGCACCGGCGCCAACGTAATGCCGCAGGATATGTGGGCCAATATCAATTTCCGTATGCTCGAGGGCACGAGCGTGGCCGATGTCGTGGCCCGCTGCCGCGTCGCCGTTGCCGAGGCGGGGCTCGCCGACCGTGTCGAGGTCGAGCTCGGCCCTGGCAGCTCCGAACCCTCGCCGTCTCCGCGCATCGGCGGACCGGGACTCGAGGCGGTTCGCTCCATCGCCGCCCGCTATTTCCGTGATCCAAAGGGGACGGAGGAAAACGGATCATCCGAGCCGTTGGCGATTGTCCCCTCGACCGTGATCGGCGCGACCGACGCTGCCAACTACCAGCGCATTTGCTCCGAGTGCATTCGCTTCTCGGCCTTTGTGGTCGACGATGACGAGTGCGATCGCGGCGTCCACGGCACCAACGAGCGCATTACCCGCCGCGCCTACCTCCAGGGTGTCCGCTTCCTCATCGCCCTGCTCCATACGCTCTAGCCAAAAAGCAAGCCCTTGGTGCAATGGGGTCAGGTTTGTTTGCACCAATCATTCCGTGCGGGTTATATGCAGGTTTGCCTGCGCACGCTATCATGTATAGGTTAGACCGCAATTATGTACCCCATACGCGAAGGGATGCGCATGTATCTGAAGATCGACATGCTCTAGCTGGACTTACCCCCGCAGCGGCGCCCCGCGCCCCATCAATTCTGCCGATTTTCGCCTTCACGCATATAAAGGAGTCCGTCATGCGCGACAAGCTCGAAAAGATCATCAAGGCCTACGAGGAGCTCGAGAAGAAGCTTTCTGACCCGGCCGTCGCCTCCGATATCAAGGAGTTCACGCGTCTCAACAAGGAGTACGCGCACCAGTCCGACCTCATTGCCGCCTCGCGCGAGTACATCGGCGCGCTCGATGACATCGAGGCTGCCAAGGAAATGCTGCACGATACCACCGATGCCGATGAGAAGGAGATGCTCCAGATGGACATCTCCGAAAACGAGGCCAAGCTCCCCCAGCTCGAGGAAGACATCAAGTACATGCTCATTCCGAGCGACCCCAACGACGACAAGAACACCATCGTCGAGATCCGCTCCGCCGCCGGTGGCGACGAGGCGGCCATCTTCGCCGGCGACCTGTACAAGATGTATCAGCGCTTTTGCGAGTCGCGCGGCTGGAAGACCACCGTGCTCGATTCCAGCCCCAGCGAGGCCGGCGGCTTTAAGTCCATTGAGTTCAAGGTCGAGGGCGACCGCGTTTACTCCGTCATGAAGTTCGAGTCCGGCGTGCACCGCGTCCAGCGCGTCCCCAAGACCGAGTCCCAGGGCCGCATTCAGACCTCCACGGCTACCGTAGCCGTGCTTCCCGAGGCCGAGGAAATCGACGTCCAGATCAACCAGTCCGACCTGCGCATCGACACCTACTGCGCCTCCGGCCCTGGCGGTCAGTGCGTTAACACTACCTACTCCGCCGTGCGTATCACCCACTTGCCCACCAACACCGTGGTGCAGTCGCAGGAACAGCGTTCCCAGATCCAGAACCGCGAGGTCTGCATGCAGATGCTGCGCGCCCGTCTGTACGAGATGGAACTCGAGAAGCAGCAGGCCGAGCTCGGTGCCGAGCGCCAGAGCCAGATCGGCCACGGCAACCGTTCCGAGAAGATCCGTACTTACAACCAGCCCCAGGACCGCGTGACCGATCACCGTATCGGCTTCAACTCCACCTACAACGGCGTCCTTCTGGGCGATCAGCTCGGCACCGTCATCGAGGCGCTCGCCGCCGCCGAGCGTGCCGAGAAGCTGGCACAAGCAGTTTAAGTTACGGCGTTTTACCAAACGCCGTAACTGCTCGACGCTGCGCGCCGCCCAGAGCGACAATTTGTCATTCAAAAGGCAAGGCATGACCAGAAGGTCTATGCCCTGCCTTTTTCATGCCAACTTGTTCGCTCTGGACGTCGCTCGCTGACATTGCCAAAACATCGGCGTTTCCTTGGTCGTCAAATGATTCGTAGGGAGTCATTGGGGACGTTGCCTTGAGATTTTATTCAGTCGGCTGTGATGGCATTTGAGCTGTTTGCCTGCTTAAAGCAATTAACGTCGTGTATCTGCTATTGAAAATATTGCTCAAAAAATCGTCCAAGAAGTCGCGAGGTGATTTTTGATGCGTCGCGCG
>CABUXM010000100.1 GCA_902495545.1 uncultured Collinsella sp.
CACAGACAGGCGCGGTAGCCTTCTTCGAGCTCGCCCTCAAACGTGGCGCGGCCCTTCAGCCGGCGAACATGCGAAAGCCCGAGGCGTTTAAGCTCATCGGCGAGTGCGGACTCAAAGCCTTCGGGGCAGCTTGCGTAAAATTCCATGGGTGACCTCTCTGGTTGCGTCGCTCCATTATATGATGGATGCTTCGTTTGCCCTTATTCTCGAAAGGAACCCATATGATTGATGCGTGCCCCGATTCCGCCGTGCTCTTTTTTGACGTGGACGGCACGCTGACGTCGTTCGATCCCGACGATATGACCGATAAGGACTTTTCGGCGGTTCGTCCCTCGCAGACGGTGGTTGAGGCGTTCCGTGCACTGCGCGATGCAGGGCACAAGGCATTTATCTGCACGGGCCGCCCCCTGTGGCTTATCGCCGATAGCCTGCGTGCGCTCGACCCCGCGGGCATCGTTGCCATGGCGGGAGCCACGCTCGAGGTCGAGGGACGCGTGGTACACGAGGACTGCTTTGGCGAGGACGTTATCGAGGAGCTTGCACGCCGTATGGCCGCGGCAGGGATTGAGGCCTTTTTCGAGACCAACGTGGCTACTTTTGCCCTGGAACCCGCGGGTGTTGAGCAGTCGTCTCTGATTGGCACTTCTGTGGCGCACAGCACCGAGGAGATGCGCGTCGACGGCAGTCTGCGCGTGGGCAAGGTAGTCCTCACTGCGCCCAGTTTGGCTCGCGTAGCCAACGATGACGGCTTTATCGATTGCGAGTTTGAGCTGTGCAATACCGGTGGTCAGAATCGCGAGCTGAGCCCCAAGGGCATTGACAAGGGCGTGGGCGTGGCGCGAGCACTGGCGTATCTGGGCCGCGAGGGAAATGCGCGCACCTTTGGCTTTGGCGACTCGGGCAACGACCTGGGCATGCTCGCCGCCGTCGAGACGGCCGTGGCCATGGGCAACGCCATGCCCGAGGTCAAGGCACTCGCCGACTACGTGACCGACGATGTCGCACATGACGGCACCGTCACCGCTATGAAGCATTTCGGCCTCATCTAATGAATCCCGCGTTCTGACGTTTGCTCAAACTGGGACTTTCTACTTTTGCATACTCAATCGGTTTATCAATCCAAACACTGAGGTGTTTATACCGTTCGCCGAGAAGATAAAAACCCGCAGCTCACGCCTTGATAAACATAGGTAAAGTGTTTAGCAGTTTATCGGCCTTATGCAAACGAAAGGAATCAGGCAGATGGCAATCAAGGTGTTCGCTGACGGTGCAAACCTCGAGGGCATGCTCGACATGTACGAGAACGGCAACGTTCAGGGTTTCACGACCAACCCGTCCCTTATGAAGAAGGGCGGCGTGACGGACTACCGCGCGTTTGCCAAGGAGGTCCTGGCCCACATCACCGATGTGTCCGTCTCGTTTGAGGTCTTTGCCGATGACGTCGAGACCATGGAGGTCGAGGCCCGTGAGATCGCCACCTGGGCCGATAACGTCTACGTCAAGATTCCGTGCGTGACCACCAAGGGCGAGTCCACCGCCGAGCTGGTGCGCAAGCTTTCGGCCGACGGCATCAAGGTCAACGTCACCACCATCTTTACGCCTAAGCAGGTTGACGAAATGGTCGAGGCCGTTGACACCGAGACGCCGTCCATCATCTCGCTCTTTGCCGGCCGCATCGCCGACACCGGCGTCGACCCCATTCCGTTTATGACGGAGTCGGTCAAGAAGGCCGCCATCAAGCCCAACTGTGAGGTCCTGTGGGCGTCCACGCGCGAGCTCATCAACATTTACCAGGCAGAAGCCTGCGGGTGCCAGATCATTACGGTGCCCAACGGCATCCTGGCCAAGCGCAAGAACATCGGTCGCGACCCGTACGAGGTCTCGCTCGATACCGTGCGCGGCTTTGCCAAGGATATCGCCGCTTTGGGCTTCCATATTCTGCCGTAACGCGAACACTGGCTACGCCGCGGGCTGCCGACACGAGCTTGCCAGCAAGTTGGCGCTTGGCTTCTATATCCTGCCGTGGGCAAAGGTACCCCCGCCTGCGCCGTGCAAAATTGAGAGTATTCAGCAAGGTAAAGGTCTTTATCAGTTAACCGAAGCATGGAACAGCCCCCGTTTTGGCTCTGACGACGCTAAAACGGGGGCTGTTTTTTGCTTTTTCGTCTCTGAGAGGCATCCGGAACGGTGGAATTTGCAGAATACTCGCGATTTTGCACATCGCTACAGGGGGGTACCTTTGCTTTGGCGGTTTACTTGCCCTGTACCATGGTGAGCGAGATCTTTTTGCGGTCGCGATCGACCTTCTCGACCCACACCTTGACCGTGTCACCGACGCGCACCACGTCGCTGGGGTGCTTGACGAAGCGGTTGGCCAGTTTGGAGATGTGCACGAGGCCGTCCTGGTGCACGCCCACGTCGACGAAGGCGCCAAAGTCGACGACGTTGCGCACTGTGCCCTTGAGCTCCATGCCGGACTCCAGGTCGTCGATGGAAAGTGCTGAGCGGCTAAAGACCACCTCGGGCGCGTCGTCGCGCGGGTCGCGACCGGGCTTCTTGAGCTCGTTGACAATGTCGATGAGCGTGAGGGTGCCGCAGTCCAGGTCGCTTGCCAGCGCCGAGATGCTGCCCAGGCGGCGCTCGATGTCGGGTACGCCGCCGCGGCTGAGCTCACTGGCTTTAACGCCTGCGCGCTCCAGGACGGCCGTGGCTACCTCGTAGCTCTCGGGGTGGACGCTTGTCGCGTCGAGTGGGTTCTTGCCACCGCTGATGCGCAGGAAGCCCGCGGCGTTGAGATATGCCTTGGGTCCCAGTTTGGGGACCTTCTTAAGCTGGCGGCGATCGGTAAAGGCACCGTTTTCCTCGCGGTAGGCCACGATATTCTTGGCCACGCTCGGCGTGATGCCCGATACGTATCCCAGCAGGCTCGCGCTTGCGGTGTTGACGTCGACGCCTACGCGGTTGACGACGTCCTCCACCACGTGGCCCAGAGTGCGCGAGAGCTCGGCCTGGTCAAGGTCGTGTTGGTACTGGCCAACGCCGATGGACTGGGGCGGAATCTTGACGAGCTCTGCCAGCGGGTCTTGCAGGCGACGGCCCAGGCTCATGGCGCCACGCACGGTGACGTCCAGGTCGGGATATTCCTGGCTGGCGAGCTCGGAGGCGGAGTACACCGACGCGCCGGCTTCGTTAACGATGGTGTAGCGAAGGCTGGGCGCCTGCTCGGCAATGAACTCCGAGACGACTTCCTCGGTCTCGCGGCTGGCGGTGCCGTTGCCGATGACGATGGTGTTGACGCCGTCCTTCTTGACGAGGCGGGCGAGCTCGCGCTTGGTGCCGGCGACGTCGTGGCGCGGCTTGGTGGGGTAGACCACGCCGTGGTCGAGCAGCTTGCCGGTCTCGTCCATGACGGCGACCTTGCAGCCGGTGCGGTAGCCCGGATCGAGCGCGAGCACGCGGGCGCCGCGCACGGGGCGCGCCGAGAGCAAGCCCTCGAGATTCTTGGCAAAGACGTTGATGGCCTCGGTCTGGGCGCGAACGGTGAGCTTGGCGCGGGCCTCGCGCTCCAGCGAGGGGGCCATGAGGCGCTTGTAACCGTCGGCGATGGCGGCGTCAAAGACGGGCGCGAAGACGCCCTGGCGTCGGGGCCAACGGCTGCCGAGGCATGCCGTGGCGGCAGCGCCGTCGACGTTCACGCGCACGCGGAGCTTGCCCTCGCGCTCACCGCGGTCGATAGCCAACACACGGTGGTTGGGTATACGGCGCAGCGGCTCGTCAAAGTTGTAGTAGGGCTCGTAGGGAGTCTTCTCCGTGGGATCGGTAGCCTCGACAATGATATCGGCGGTGTTTTGCGTAAAGGCGCGCAGGTCGGCGACGTTCTCGGGGTCTTCGGCCACCGTCTCGGCAACGATGTCGGCGGCGCCGGCAAGTGCCTTCTCGGGTGTGTCGAAGCCGGCCTCCTCGTTGACGTATGCCGCGGCGGTGTCGAGCGCGCTGCCCTTGGCCGAGGCCTGCATGATGATCATGTTGGCAAGCGGCTCCAGGCCTGCCTCGCGGGCCTTCTGTGCGCGGGTCATGCGCTTTTTGCGGTAGGGCTTGTAGAGGTCCTCAACACGTTGGATCTGCGTGGCTTCGCGAATCTGCTGCTCAAGCTCTGGCGTAAGTTTGCCCTGGGCGTCGATGAGCAGAATGACGTCCTCTTTGCGCTGCTCAAGATTGCGCAGGTAAGACAGGCGCTCGTCGAGTGCGCGCAGGGCGACGTCGTCCATGCCGCCCGTTGCTTCCTTGCGGTAGCGCGAGATAAAGGGGATGGTGTTGCCCTCGTCGATGAGCTTGACGGCCGCCTCGATGTTGGCGGCCTTAAGGTTGAGCTCGCGGGCAAGCTGGGCGATAAGATCCATGGGACTCCTTGCGTTTAAGGTGCGTTTGCAGCACAGGGCTACCAAGGATACCACCCGTCCCAAAAGACTGTTTTGGAGCCGCGCCACGAAAACGACCCGTCTACTACGTTTGAACCGCATGGGTCGACCGTACCTGGGTTTTCCGAAAATCGACAAGCCGGTTACCTGCGGTTTTTATTTCGCGAAATTCGGCATGGTTGAGGGTGGTCGGTTAAACGTAGTAGATAGGCCCATTTCGTGGCGAACGAACCAAGCTGAGGCACAAAATAGCCCCCGTCCCAGAAAAATCATTACCAATGTAGTCAAAAAGCCCCACGGGCAGGAGGCTGCTCGTGGGGCAAAGAAGAGGGGCTTGTTGGCGGCGGGCCAAGGCGCTCGGCGGGGACTTTGCTGCGGCCCGCTCTTAAGGCATTACAGCTCGACGAGCTGGCCGGTCTCGGCGGCCTCCTTGATGGCGTTAAGCAGCGTGAGCGTCTTGACGTTATCGGCGGGGGTCACGACGGGTTCGACCTCGCGGCGGACAACCTTCACAAAGTGCTTGAGCTGCATCTTGTGCGGCAGCGCCGGGTCCACGGCCGGAATCTCCATCTGCAGCGGCTTGTGCCAGTTAGAGGCGCCGTCGTAGGAGAACTGGTGCAGGCGGGGCAGCGAAAGGGCGCCCTTAGTGCCGCCGATAAAGTAGGCGTCGGCGTCGAAGGGGCGGTACTGCGGATCCTCGCGAGCGGTGGCCTCCCAGTTCCAGGGGCTGGCGGTGGCGTCGGAGATGGTCATGCTCGCAAGCGCGCCATCGGCAAAACGGACGTTGACCACGGCGGAGTCCTCGATCTCAAAACCGCGGGCGGCGCTGGACTGCATGCCCTGGACGGCAACGGGCTCGCCCAACAGATAGCGGAGCAGGTCGACGTCGTGAACCAGGTTGACCAGGATCGGGCCGGCACCCTTCTTGCGGCGCCACTCGACATCGAAATACTCGTCATTCTTATAGATCATGTAGTGGAAGCTCGACACGGTGAGCTTGCCCAGCTCGCCAGACTCGATGATCTCCTTGGCCTTGTTGACGAAGGGGTTGTGGCGACGGTGCTGACCCACGAGCACGGGCACGCCGGCGGTTTCGGCCTCGGCGGCGAAGGCCTGGGCGTCCTCGAGGTCGTTGGAGATCGGCTTTTCGACCAGCGGCACGATGTTGCGCTTGACAGCCTCGCGGGCGACGCCCAGGTGCAGGTCGTTGGGCGTGGCGATGATGACGGCCTCGGGCTTGACCTCGTCCATCATCTGGGCGGGATCGGTAAAGAACGGCACGCCGGCGGCCTCTGCTGTGGCGCGGGCGCCCTCAAAGGCGTCGGCGATGGCGACGAGCTCGGCCTCGGGCTCCTCGGTGACAAAGCGGATGTGGTTGCGGCCCATGGCGCCGGCGCCGATAACGGCAATGCGGATGGGGTTGAGCTCAGACATTTCGACTCCTTAATACTGGTGACCGGTGGAATGCGACAAAGGGGCTGTCCCTTTGTCGCATCGGTAAAACTAGGCGGACTTCTTCTTGCTGTCGGAGACCATCATGTAGACGGTGAGCACGACGGCGATGGCGGCGATTACGATAGCGCCGTAGAAGGACTGCTGGTAGGCGGCGCTGCCGGCCTCGGCGTGATACAGCACGGCGGTGATGGGCTGGCTGATCCAGGTGGAAGCGGCGTAGCCCAAAAACATGATGCCGTAGTTGACGCCGATGTTGCTGGTGCCGAAGGCGCCACCGGTGAGCGGCGGGTAGATGACGAGCAGGGCGCCAAAGCTAAAGCCGAGCAGGGCGAGCGCCACAAAGAACATGCTCTGCGTAAAGCTCATCGACATGATGACGAGCGCGATGATGGTGACGACAAGGCTGATGAGCAGCGACTTGTAGGCGCCGAGCTTGTCGATGATCTGGCCAAAGGACAGACGACCAACCAGGTTGGCGCAGGTGTTGACGGAGACGACCACGCCGCCGAGGGCGACGGCCGCGGCGCTCGTGGGGTCGGCGAAGAGCTGGACGGCGGCGATGGAGGCAACCTTGCCCACGAGCAGGGTGCCCGCGGTGGCGGCAAAGGCGAAGGTGACGATGAGGACCCAGAAGCGCGGGGTCTTGACCATCTCGCCCGGAGTGAGGTCGCCGAAGG
>CABUXM010000101.1 GCA_902495545.1 uncultured Collinsella sp.
GCCGGTATCGCACAGCTCCTGTCCAACTACATTCTGGGCGAGAACAAGGTCGAGATCACCCAGGTGACCTCGGACACGCGCGAGTCCGTCCTACAGAACGGCCAGGTCGACGCCGTCTTTGCCACCTACACCATCACCGACGAGCGCAAGAAGCTCGTCTCCTTTGCCGGTCCCTATTACTACACGCAGCAGGCCATCCTGGTGCTCGCCGATAACGACGACATTAAGAGCGTCGACGACTTGGCCGACAAGAACGTCGCCGTCCAGTCCGGCTCCAACGGCCCCGCCATCCTGGAGGAGTTCGCTCCCAAGGCCAGCCAGCAGGAGTTCAAGACCGACGAGGAGGCCCGCCAGGCACTCCAGCAGGGCCGCGTTGACGCCTACGTCATCGATAACAACATGCAGCAGAGCGCGCTGGTCCGCGAGCCCGGCAAATACAAGATCGCCGGCAAGCCCTTCGGCAGCAAAGAGCCCTATGGCATCGGCCTGCCGCTCGATTCCGACGGCGTCGCCTTTGTCAACGACTTCCTTAAGAAGATCGAGGACGACGGCACCTGGACTGAGCTGTGGCAGATCTGCATCGGCGACCGTACGGGCGACACCAACGTTCCCGAGCTGCCCGAGATCGGCGCCTAGGCAACGAGCCTGGTAACGGCCGCAACGAAACCATATGGAAACGCACGATGCGCTTTATTGCGATAAACTGTTTCCTTACTAAGTTGTCGGGGCTTCCGTACACACGGGAGCCCCTTTCCTTATCGGCAGGAGGTCCGCATGAGTCTCTCCGAACTCTGGTCGCTCTATGGCCAGAACTATATCGACGCGCTGCTAGCCACCTGGGGCATGACGCTTGAGTCGTTTGCCATTGCCATGGTGCTGGCCGTCGCCATCACCGTGATGCGTGTGTCGCCGCTCAAGCCGCTGCGCGTCTTTGGCGACCTGTATGTCCAGGTCTTCCGTAACATCCCCGGCATCGCGCTGCTCATCATCATCGTCTACGCGCTGCCGCCGCTCAAGGTCGTCCTGCCCTACCGCACCTGCGTTATCGTTGCCACGGTCCTTTTGGGCTCGGCCTTTGGTTCCGAAAACTTTATGAGCGGCATCAACACCGTCGGCGTCGGCCAGGTGGAAGCCGCCCGCTCGCTCGGCATGAGCTTCAGCCGTATCCTCGCTAAGATCGTGATTCCGCAGGCGCTGCGTTCGAGCGTGCTGCCCATGACCAACCTCTTTATCGCCGTCATGCTCACCACCGCGCTCGGCAGCCAGGTGCCGCTTAAGCCGCAAGAGCTTACCGGCGTGGTGAGCTACATCAATACCCGCTCGCTCGGCGGCGTCGCCGCGTTCTTTATCTCGGCGCTCGGCTACCTGGGCACGGCCTTTGTGGTGAGCCACATTGGCAACTATATCGATAAGAAGGTGAGGATCCTCCGATGAGCAAGCATTCCTCCCCTGCACTCACCATGCGCGATGCGCTCTACGAGGCTCCCGGCCCCAAGATGCGCGCCAAGATTCGCATCGGCACCGCCATCTCACTCGTCGCCGTGGCCGCGCTCGTCGCCCTGGTGCTGCAGCGCTTTTATGTGACCGGCCAGCTTTCGGTCCACTACTGGTATTTCTTTACGCACCTCACCACCTGGAAGTTCCTACTTGCCGGCTTTGAGGGCACCGTTAAAGTCGCACTCACCGCTGGCGCCATCGCGCTGGTGCTGGGCTTAGCCCTTATGCTCGGCCGCACCAGCGACATTAAGCCGCTGCAGCTGGCCTGCCGCGTGCTCACCGATTTCTTCCGCGGCGTGCCGAGCCTGCTGTTCATCTACTTCTTCTTTTTGGTACTGCCCCAGTACAAGATCGCGCTGCCGTCGTTTTGGATGCTCACGCTTCCCGTCGCGCTCGCTGCAGCCGGCGTACTTGCCGAGATTTTCCGCGCCGGCGTCAACGCCGTACCGCGCGGGCAGGTCGAGGCGGCCCAGGCGCTCGGTCTCTCCAAGGCTAAAATCACCTTTAAAATCGTATTGCCGCAGGCTATTCGGTTTATCATTCCGTCGTTGATTTCGCAGCTTGTGGTCGTAGTCAAGGACACCACCGTCGCCTATGTGGTGAGCTACCCCGACCTCATGCAAAACGCCCGCGTGCTCATTACCAACTACGATGCCCTCGTATCGGTCTACCTGGTGATCGCAGTCATCTACATCCTCATCAACGTCGCGATCAACAAGGCCGCTGTCTATGTTTCGCACAAGACCGGCGCGACCATCATCCGCTAACGCTTTACCATTTCGAGTCATAAGGAGCCGAGCACCATGGCACAGAGCACCTCTTCCACCGGCAATCAGCCGCTGATCGAGCTCAGACACGTCGATAAGCACTATGGCGATCTACACGTCCTCAACGACATCAATCTCTCGGTCAACCGCGGCGAGGTCGTCGTGGTGATTGGCCCCTCGGGCTCAGGCAAGTCGACCATGTGCCGCACCATCAACCGCCTGGAAACCATCGACTCGGGCGAGATCCTCATCGAGGGCGAGCCCCTGCCGCAAGAAGGCAAGGATCTTGCCCGCATGCGCGCCGAGCTGGGCATGGTGTTCCAACAGTTCAACCTGTTCGCACATATGACCGTACTGCAGAACGTCATGCTGGGGCCGGTCGACGTGCTGGGCGTGTCCAAGGAGGAGGCTCGTGAGCGCGCCATGGACCTGCTGAGCCGCGTGGGCGTGGCCGAGCAGGCCGACAAGGTACCCGCACAGCTTTCGGGCGGCCAGCAGCAGCGCGTGGCCATCGCCCGTTCACTCGCCATGCAGCCCAAGGCCATGCTCTTTGACGAGCCCACAAGCGCCCTTGACCCCGAGATGATCAACGAGGTGCTCGAGGTCATGGTGCGCTTGGCGCAGCAGGGCATGACGATGATCGTCATTACGCACGAGATGAACTTCGCCCGCCGTGTGGCCGATCGCGTCGTCTTTATGGCCGACGGCCAGATCGTGGAAACTGGCACGCCTGACGAGTTCTTCGACCACCCCCAGACCAAGCGCGCCCAGGACTTCCTCAACTCCATCAAGGGCCACTAACCAGCTACCCCGTGGGACAAATCCATTGAAAGTGTTGTCCCACGTCTCTCATGCGCCCTGTCACCTTCAGATTCGAAAGCTACACCTATGATCGGAACTCGCACTTCATCGTCCTACACCCCGCATGTCGACGTCGCCCCCGCCGACCGCCCGCTCATCCTCGTCGCGCCGCGCTGGGAAGAGGCAAAGCCGTTTTTAAGCGAGACGCTCTCCCCCAACGAGGAGATCGCCAGCGTCTTTGTCGATGCCATCCTTGCCGCCGGCGGCCTGCCGCTGCAGATGTCCATCACCGAGGACATTGAGGTTATCCGTCATTACGTCGATATCGCCGACGGCATCGCCATTCCCGGCGGCCCCGATGTCAATCCCAAACGTTGGGGCGATGATCGACCCTACGACCCCACCCTCTGCTGCGAGATCCGCGATAGCTTTGAGTTTAAGCTGGTCGACGAGGTGCTCCGCGCCAAAAAGCCGCTCTTTACCACCTGCCGCGGCACGCAGCTGCTCAATGTCGCCACCGGCGGCACCCTGTGCATGGACGTGCCGAGCCTGGGTGCGCGCGAGGGCCGCACGCAGTGGCGCCATACCCACGTGCTCAACGAACCTGTGCATCCCGTCGAGGTCGTGCCGGGTTCGCTGTTGGAGCGCGCGCTTGGCGGGCACAGGCTGATCCAGACCAACTCCGCACACCACTGCTGCGTCGATCGTCTGGGTAAAAGTACGCGCTTAGTCGCCAAGGCAACCGACGGCGTTCCTGAGTGCATCGAGGTCGAAGGCCAGCCATTCTGTCTAGGCGTGCAATGGCACCCTGAGTACACGTGGAAGACGCTCGAGACCGACTTTAACCTGTGGAAGTCGTTTGTCGAGGCAGCGGCAAAGGTTAAGCAGGCTCGCTAGCTCGCGAACCGCATAACAGATAAGGGCGCCCCGCCGGCCACATGGTCCGGCGGGGCGCCCTTTTGCCTATACGCGGCAGGCACACAGCCCAAGGCTCACAACCTCTTACTCGCCCGCCTCGCGCAGAGCCGACATCGTAGCCGCATATTGCTGCTGCAGCGCATGCATCCCCTCGCGAGCGCCGTCAACGGCATCGGCACCACGCAGTGCCTCGGTCACCACAACCGCCGGCTCGTACAGATTATCGAATCCCAGGTTCTGGCTCACGCCCTTGAGCGTGTGCGCTGCCATAAACGCACCTTCGGCGTCTCCCGCCGCCATGGCGGCCTCTAGCTTGTCCATGCTCTCGTCATCCAAAAACTTGAGGGCAAAGTGGGCGAGCATTTCCTCGCCCATCAGCCGAGCGCACGCGTCATCATAATTGGCGCCGATCTTCTCATACGCCTCACGCATGGAAATCATGGATTAAAAACTCCTTTGGTCAAACTAAATCGTGGGAAACGCAACGACGTCAGCGGGGCGTGCCAACGTCTCGGCAATTTGGTCTTGCACCTCGAGCAGACAATCGAGCAGCAGCGGGTTAAAGGTGCCGCACTTACCGTCCAGGATCATCTGAATTGCCTCCTTGTGCGGGATAGCGTCCTTGTACACGCGCACGCTCGTCAGGGCATCGTACACGTCGGCCACCGAAACCACCTGTGCGGCAATGGGAATTTCGTCGCCCTTAAGGCCATCGGGATAACCCTTGCCGTCCCAGCGCTCGTGATGCCAACGCGCAATCTGGTACGCATATTCCATAAGCGCATTGCCAGCGTGATGGCTACCCAGCTCAAGCAGCATGTCGGCGCCGATTGTGGTATGCGTCTTCATAATCTCGAACTCCTCGGGCGTAAGGCGTCCGGGCTTGTTGAGAATCGCATCGTCAATCGACATCTTGCCGATATCGTGCAGCGCCGAAGCCAGGGCGATCGTGGAGCGTTCCTCATTGTCAAGGGAGATCGTGCCGCTACGCTGGACCAGACAGCCAAGCAGCAGCTCGGTCAGCTTCTCGATGTTCGTAACGTGCCTGCCGCTCTCGCCGTTGCGAAGCTCCATGACGCCGGCCATGATATCAATGAGCATGCGACTGTTCTTGACGCGCTCGTTGTACTGCTGGGACAGCAGGTTCGTCAGGCGGCGCTGTTTGGCGTATAGGCGGATGGTGTTGCTCACACGGCGGCGCACGACACGGGAGTCAAACGGGCGGTTGATATAGTCCGAGGCGCCCAGCTCGTACGCGCGCAGAACCATATCATCGGAATCTTCGCTCGAGATCATGATGACAGGCAGATTGTCGATACCCGATCGGCGCGACAGATTGGCCAGAACCTCAAAGCCGCTCATACCCGGTATGACAATGTCCAGCATCACGAGCGACAACTCATCGCCATAGCGGTCGACCATGTCGAGCGCCGCACGGCCGTTGTCGGCCTCGAGGATGCAATACTCGTCCTTGAGCATCTCGTTGAGAATGGCTCGGTTCATCTCGGAGTCATCGACGATAAGCACCGAAGGCTTTTCGCTTTGGAAGGCCTCGATGGAATCGGCATCGGTCACGACCGTACCGGCTTTTGCCTTAGCGCGGCTCAATAACTGGACAGCGCGGCCAACGCCCTCATCGACCGTCTCGCCATGAATGCGAACGCCACCAACACATGCCGTCAAGCTCACGTACTCATGGCCCGGAATAATCGTGGAATGAACGGCATCGGATACCTGACGCAAGCGACGGGCGAAGTCATCGGAGGGAATATTGGGCATGACGGCCACAAACTTGTCGCAGCCATAGCGCACAAGCTCGTCAGTCGAACGAATTCCGCTGCGTATGGCTGTCGCCACAGCACCGAGCGCAAGGTCACCGGCATGACGGCCACACGTATCGTTGAAGACCCTAAAATCATCAAGGTCGATCATCGCAACGCCGGCATTCATGCGGGCGCTACGGAGCTTTTCCTCGTAATATCGACGATTGCGCACACTCGTCAGCACGTCGGTGTAGACAAGGTCCTCTTCTGCAGTCTCTTGCCCATCGATCGGACGCACCATCAGCAAGACATGAGGCTCGCCCTCGACCTTTAAAGGGCGCAGACGGGCGCGGTACTCAACACCATCGTTGAGCAGTTGCTCCGATACATCATCGGAACCTGCCAAGGCCTCAAGACTCGACTGACGCAGACAAGGGCAGCGATCGCCGGCGAGCAAGCAGTTAGGCTCGCTCTTAATCTGATCGGCCGACAGCAAACGCACCACGGGGTAGGTCTTCGCGACGCGGGCGACCTCGGTGGCAGCCTCCTCGCCGGTTAGATTGACCTCGTGATTATTGAGCATATGGGGCCCTTTCGATAGGTTCGCATGGTAGCGGTGGGTTCCAAACGGTACCAGAGTAGCACCTTGTCGATGCAGGTAAGCACGTGAATGCTGTTACATTTTTATGAGTTGGCAGACGGTGCGATTGAAGCCGCAGAC
>CABUXM010000102.1 GCA_902495545.1 uncultured Collinsella sp.
ACCACGGTTGAGCAGATGGCCTCGATGCTGCCGGCGTTTCGCCTGCGCATTGTGACCAATTCGCTTTCGGTGTTTAACCTGCTCGAGGCGCGCGAAGATTGCGACCTGTGCCTCGTGGGCGGTATGTACCGTCGCCGCACCGCCGCTTTTGTGGGGCCAACGGCCGAGGATACTCTGCGTGCGTTGGGTATCGATGCGGCGTTTATCGGCGCCAACGGCATTCTGGATGGCGACGTGTCTACGTCTAATATGGATGAGGGTCGTATCCAGCAGCTCGCCTTTAGCAAGGCCGACTCGCGCTATCTGATCGCCGACTCCAGCAAGATCGGCAAGCGCGACTTCTACACCTTCTGCCGTCTGGACAGCCTGGACGCCGTGGTGTGCGAGCCGGGCATCGCCGCCGAAGATCGTGCCGCCATCGAGGAGCATACGCAGGTCATCTGCTAACTAACGCTGCAGGCGATACTTCTGTCCTCTGCCGGCGCGGGGATTATCGCTTCACAATGACGTGCAGAATGACACGTAAGAGTAAAAACACCATTTGTGCGACAAATTTGATGACGCGCAAATCAGTTTGGGCTACAAGGAGGGGCCATTCTAAGGCAGGGTCAGATTCCGTATTTCGCTTTGATATCTCTTGAGAATGAATCGTAGTCTTCGTAGAGTTCGTCTCTGCTTTCATCTTCGGCGCGGTTCATGCTTTCAAGGAGTTTGTCCTTTGGGGACTCTTTTGTAATTTCTGACCTGCCGTCGGGTATTGCGGATTGCAAGAATAATTCCAGGGCGTGGACGTCTTTGAGTATGTAGCCCGTCGAACGACCCGCTCCTGTTTTCTCGATTGCGCTGCAACCAACAAGCTGACTGAGGGTTCGTTTAACGGTTACCTCGCTGATATCGGGGCAGTTGGACTGGATGTCGGATTTCTTGATGACACCGGGTCTCTGCTGAAATAGAGCAGCTATACGTGCTTGCTTCGACATGGGGTGAGTGCCAGATTCAATCAGGGTGTGCTGCTCGAGCCGTCGGTAGGCCGCCAGGATAGTTCCGAGCATAAAACGGATAAAAGGCACTTCGGTGTTTTGATTTTCATTCCATCCAGTGGAGCTTGCGGCGAGGGCGTTGTAGTAAAGCGCTTTATTGTCTTCAATGAGACGTTCGATGCTGATGTAACGCGCAACGTCGTATCCAGTCTTTTCGAGCAGCAGCGTTGTAAGGAGCCGGCTCATCCTGCCATTGCCATCGTTGAAGGGATGAATGCTGACAAAATCGAAGATGAAGCGGAATGATATAAGGAGGGGGTCGCAAACTTGACGAGATAAGGCGTCGTTGAGGGACCGACAGGCTTCTTCGATAAGTCCGGGGGTTGCTAGGGCCGAAGGCGGCCTAAAGCGCACAAATCGATTGCCTTGATCGTCGATGGAGATGATTTCATTATTGCTATCTTTCCAATGGCCCCCATACGAGATTGCTGTGTGTGCCATGAGGTCACGATGCAACTGCAAAATGACCGATGGCGTTACGGGAATGAAATCGTGCTGCTCGTGAATAAGCGACAGCGCATCTCGGTATCCAGCGATTTCTTCCTCTGCGCGGGAGCTTGGCTTGGCGGAATACGCCATGATTGCTTTGAGTCTTTTTTGGGTGGTAACAATTCCTTCAAGTCCGTTGGAGGATCGGGTGCTTTGGATCTTAGCTTCCTCCATAAGGGACGATAGAAGCTCGGGTCTGACTTGACCCAGAACAAGCTGACGGCCTTTATGCTCGCGTATCGAGAGGAGGAGGTTGGTGATTGGAGTTGCTTCGAGTTCCGCTGGGACTGTGGTGTAATCGAACTGGCGCATGCGGCTCCTTTCGGTATCACGAACATACTTTCGATATCATAATACCATTAAATGATACCGAAAGTATGTTCGTGATACCGAAAACTAGAAACCATGCTTCATAACTGGTTGGAAAGTTCGGATTTTGACTATCTTATTGTCTTGATCTGTAACAGGTAAGACCGAAAACCCCTGCTAGATGTTACAGATCGAGACAAACGGCCTGTTCGGACCGAGCCAAAATAAAAAGGCCGCATGCGAACCCGTGGAGGAAATCACATGCGGCCGACAGGGGGTATGCGGCTTGAATTAGGCCATGAGCAGGCCGGTTTCCGCGATGTTCTTGTACCAGTACGCGCTCGCCTTGGGATAGCGCTTCTGGGTCTCAAAGTCGATGTAGAACAGGCCATAGCGCTTGTTATAGCCGTTGGTCCAGGAGAACTGGTCCTGCAGCGACCACACAAAGTAACCGTCGACGTTCACGCCGCCGTCGATTGCCTTGAGGATCCACGCGAGATGCTGACGCATGTAGTCGATGCGAGGGGCGTCGTCGATAAAGCCGTCCTCAAAGTCGTCCTTATAGCCCATGCCGTTCTCGGTGATGTAGATCTTCTTGTAGTTGGGGTAATCGTTCTTAATGCGCAGCAGCAGGTCGTACAGGCCCTCGGGATAGATGATCCAGTCCCAATCGGTGGTGGGTACGCCTTCGCGCACGCATGACTCGCCCACGCCCTTGAGGAACCAGCGCGAGGAGCCCTTGTCGCCGGTGCCATTGTGGTTGATGTCGTTTTCGCCCTCGGCGGCACGCAGGAACTGGCATTTGTAGGTGTTGACGCCCAGGCAATCGTTGTAGGGGAGCGCGGCGCCCAGTGCGGCGATGTCCTCGTCGCGGACGTCGAGCTCGCCGCCGGCGATATGGGCCAGCTTGGTCGCAGCCTCCATGGTATCGGCTGCATAGTGGCCGCGGAAGGTGGCGTCGAGTACCCAGCGGTTGTTGATGACGTCGGCCATACGAGCCGCCTCGCAGTCGGCGGCGTTGTTGGGGTCGAGGGGATACTTGGGCTCCAGGTTCTGGACAATGCCGATCTCGCCATCAAAGCCGCCCTCATGGAAGGCGACGACAGCCTTGGCGTGGGCCACCATCATGTTGTGCATGAGCTGGAAGGCCTTGTCCAGGCGATACTTCTCGCCGTGCGGCCAGTTGCCGACGATAAAGCTGCCCTCGGCGGTCGCGGGAATCTCGTTAAAGGTAAACCAGTGCTTGACCTCGGTGAACTCGGCAAAGCAGAACTTGGCGTACTCGACGAAGGCATCGATGGTCGTGCGCGTCAGGAAGCCCTCGCCGCCGTCCTGGTAGAAGGCCTCGGGCGTATCAAAGTGATCGAGCGTGACATAGGGGATAACGCCGGCTTTGTTGCAGGTGGCAAAGAGCTCGTGATAGAAAGCGACGCCCTCGGGGTTAGTCTCACCAGTGCCGTTGGGGAAGATGCGGCTCCAGGCGATGGAGACACGGATGCCGTTGATGCCGAAGCGCTGGCACAGGTCGATATCGACCGGGTACTTGTTGTAGAAATCGCTTGCAGGATCGGGGGAGAAGCGACCCTGAGCAGCCAGGAAATCGTCCCAGGGCACTTTGCCCTTGCCGTGTGTACGGGTCTCGCCTTCAACCTGGTAAGCAGCGGTGGCGCCGCCAAACACAAAGCCGTCGGGGAACTGCATGGGGTTGGTCATGAGTCATCCTTTCTGTGGGATACGAATAGGGAGAGGTGCCCGAACTGGGGATTCGGGCACCAACAGAGGGGGGGGGTAACTAGTCGAGGTTCTCGCGGAGCCACTTGATGGCGCCAGCGGGGTCACGGGTAAGGTCGATATATTCCTTACCGCGCGGGGCGAGCAGCTTAATGCCCAGACGATCGGTGTCGGCCTTCATGTCGTTGTAGTAGCTACGGACCTGCGGGGCAAGCACGATAACGTCGTACTGATCCATGATGGCAGTGTGCTGACCATAGGCGCCTGCGGAGGAAGCAATATTCTCTCCGGTCTGTGCGGCACCTTCCTTGATGGCGTTGGCAAGCATGGCAGAGGTGCCGGCGCCGGCGCACAGGACGAGGACCTTCAGGCCGTCGACATCCTTCTTGGCGGATGCGTCGGCGGCAGGCTCGGGCTGATCGGCGACAGGCTTGCTGTCGGTGGCAGCGGCGGTCGTCTCGACGGAAGCGGTAGTCTGCTCGACAGCGGGCGCAGAGGCGTTGGCGGCGATGGCAGCGGCACCATCGGACTCAAGACCCAGCTCGGCGGCGCGCTCGGCCTCCTGGTCGCAGAGCAGCTTATCGTATGCCTTCAAGAACGGCAGGTAGATGATGGCGTCCAGCAAGATAATGATCGCGACAAACACCAGGGCGATAAGCTGGAAGTTCGTGGTGATGAAGATGCCGATGGGGGCAGGGGTGGCCCAAGGCACCACGAAGGAGAAGCCGTTCATGCCCACGTTATCGATAAAGAACTTGGCAACACTCACGTTGACGCAGCCGGCGGCAACAAAGGGGACGAGCATGTAGGGGTTAAGGATCATCGGCGCGCCAAAGAGCAGCGGCTCGTTGACAGCAAAGGCAACAGGAACAATCGAGGCCTTACCGACGGCTTTGAGCTGCTTGGATTTCATGAAGAGAATCAGCAGAAGCGGCACGATGAACGTGGCGCCGGTGCCGCCGGACTCACCCACGAGCGACATGTTAAAGGTGAGGGAGTGGGCGGGGTGACCACCGGCCAGCAGAACCTGCAGGTTCTCGGCCTGGTTGGCAAGACGGATGGGGTCGATGCCCGGCTGGACGATCGAGGGGCCGTGGACGCCGATGAACCAGAAGAACGCGGTGGCTGCCTGAATAAGGATGAGTCCGGGGTAGGTCTCTGCTGCAGTGAAGAGCGGGGAGAGCAGCTTGATGAGCAGCTCGGAGAACGGAACGCCCATGAGGTTGCGCACAACCACATCGATGATGCCGCAGATGATGACAGCGCCACCGAAGGGGATGATGTCACGGAAGTTCTGAGCGATGGCGCCCGGGACCTCCTTGGGTAGCTTAATGGTCAGATCGCGCGAGACGCAGAATTTATAGACCCACACGGTAATGAACGCTGCGATATAGGCCGAGAACAGACCGCGCGTACCCATGCTGGTGCAATCGAAGACCGAAAGCTCGGAGCCGTTGAACTTGGTGGTGAACTGCGTAACAGCGAGCAGCAGCATGCTGCACTGGGCGGCAACCATGGTGGAGCCGTCGTTGAGCACCTTGCCGGCGGGCATGCGACGGTTCATGGAAGCCGTGAAGTTCTTGGCGGTGGTGCCGGCAACCATGATGCCCATGACGCCCATGGTGAAGTTGTACAGCTTGTTGCACCAGTCGATGAGCGGTTGGGGCAGCGTGATGCCAACGACGCCGGGAAGGGTGGCAATGAGCAGAAAGATCGAAGAGGTGAGGACAATGGGCATGCACCCAAGGAATCCGTCCTTGATGGCCTGGAGGTATATGTTCCTCGAGATCTTCTCAAAGAACGGCTGATGCTTTTCGAGCATCTTTACGATGGCGTCCATAGAGCTCCTTTACTACTTGATGCGCGATGCATGTGGATGGAACTGGTCGTCGATGGATGGTCAGGACTGCCCGGAAACCTTCCTGCTTAAGGAAGGCATTGCGAAATGACAACGTTGTCATTTCGTTAATGACAACGTAAGACATTTTTGGAAGAGCAACAAGGATATACGGGTAAACGGTCGATATTGTCCGGTAAACGGTTGATTTGTCAGTCGGGCAGGTAGTGTATGCTAGAACGCAAAAAGCAAGCGATGCAAGACCGACTGGAGAAGTAGTGGCAACGATGGACAAGAAAAATGTCTCAATGAACGATGTGGCAGTTGCCGCGGGTGTTTCTCTCAAGACGGTTTCGCGTGTGATCAACGAGCCCGGTAGCGTGCGAGAGTCGACACGCGATAAGGTCCATTCCGCAATGGAGGCGCTCGGGTTTCGAGCCAACTTTGCCGCGCGTTCACTCAAGTTGGGCCGTTACGGGTGCATCGGCGTGGTGCTGTTCCACTTGTCGGGCGGTGCCGTGGACATGATTGACGGTATTGCCGATGCCGCCGAAGAGCGAGGCTTTGCGCTCACGATGATCAAAAAGCGGGCTGGGGAAAAGATGACCCTTGCCGAAGCGGCGCGTAGGATGTCGCAGCTGCCTGTTGATGGCATGATCTTCAACCTGCGTCAGATGGTCGATG
>CABUXM010000103.1 GCA_902495545.1 uncultured Collinsella sp.
CCCAGAATCGGGCGAAGGGTGAACCAGAAGACGGGGTCACCGACGCCGGCGAGCGGGCCCATCATACCGACCTTGACGCCCTGGATGGCGACGTCATCGATCGGAGCACCGTTGGCGCGCTCCTCCTCGAGGGCGAGGGTAACGCCAATGACGGGGGCGGAAACATAGGGGTGGGTGTTATAGAACTCCAGGTGGCGCTTAAGAGCGGCAATCTGGTCATCCTTGCTGGTGTAGAGCTTCTTGATCGCAGGGATCATTGCGAAGCACCAGCCGCCGTTCTGCATACGCTCGTAGTTCCACGAGCCCTGAAGGAACTGATGACGGAAGCAAACCTTCTTGCGGTCAGCCTTGGTGAGCTGAATCTTGTTCTCTGCCATATGTATCACTCCCCTCCTACTCGTAATCGTTCAGAATGTCGCCGAGCGGGTCGCCGGAGCCACCGCCCATGCCGCCACCCTGCTTGGCCAGATCCTTAAGGCCAAGGTAGATGAGGGCAAGGGAGATGCCGATGAGACCAAGGGCGATCAGCGTGAGCTGAGGGATGGCAGCAAGGACAAAGCCGAGGACGAAGAACGGCCAGGTCTCCTTGGTGGCCATCATGTTGATGACCATGGCGTAACCGACGGAAGCGACCATGCCGCCGCCGACAGCCATACCGCCGGACAGCCAGTCGGGCATAGCGTTAAGCGCGTTGGTAACGGCCTCGGCCGGGATAACGCACAGAAGTACTGCCGGGATGGCGATACGAAGGCCCTGCATGAGGATGGCAGCATACTGCCAGCGCTCGATGCCGGAGAAGTCGCCCTTCTCGGCGCAACCGTCCATGGCGTGAGCGATAGCGGTAGCAATGGTACGGCAGATCATGGTCAGGAACAGACCAGCGACCGACAGCGGGACGGCGACGGCGATGGCGGCGGTAACGGCCTTTGCCGAATCAGTGGCGCCACCGTTGAGGGCGAGCACCATGATGATCGAAGAAGCGACCGAGGCCAGAGCGGCGTCAGGCGCGACAGCGGCGCCAACGTTAGCCCAGCCAAGGGCCATCATCTGGAGCGAACCGCCCAGGAGGATGCCCTCCTGAAGGTGACCGGTTACGAGACCGATAAGCGTGCATGCCACGAGCGGCTGATGGAACTGGAACTCATCCAGAATGCCTTCCATACCGGCAAGCAACGCGACAATCGCAACAAGCAGAATAGTGATTGCAGACATGTATCGGACCCTCCTTTACTATGCTTGAGCGGCCAGTTCGGCCTTAGCTTTCTTCAACATGGCGTCGAGATCCTCGGAGGAATCCGAAGGAACCTTGCGGACCTCGAACTTGACGCCCTTGGCCTTGAGAGCCTCGAGAGTCTTAACGTCGTCATCGCCCATAGCGACGGCGTTGGTGACGACGACCTTGCCCTTGGAGTGAGCCATGGAACCGATGTTGACTTCCTTGATGTCGACGCCGGCCTCGATGGCCTTGAGCAGATCCTGCGGGTTCTCAAAGAGCAGCATGGCCTTGGTGTCACCAAAGCGCGTGTCCTTGACGACCTCGGCCATCTTCTTGATGGGAACGACGTTGGCATGGACTCCCGGAGGGGCAGCCTGCTCGATCATGGTCTTGCGGAGCTCGTCGTGAGCAACGCCGTCGGAAACCACGATGATGCGGTTGGGGTTGATCTGCTTGGTCCACGTGGTGGCCACCTGACCATGCAGCAGACGGGTGTCGATACGGACGTGGGCAATCTTGATGTGCCCGTCGCCGATGACCGTTCCCGGAGGGATGGCGCCTGCAGGAGCAGCGGCGGCCGCAGCCGGCTTCTTCTCCTCGGGCTCCAGAGACTCGGGCTTGACGCGCACGCCAGCCTTAGCCTCAGTCACGAGATGTTTTGCGATCGCATGTGCAGTGTTCTTTGCGTCAAAGCGCTGCGAATATGCCTCGATGAGCATAGGCAGGTTGACACCGGTGACGATAGCCCAGGAATCGTGGCCCTCGATGAGCCCGCTGATCTGGTTGAACGGCGTGCCGCCCCACAGATCAACGAGGAAGAGCACCTGCTCCTGGTCCTCGAAGGAAGCGACTGCTTCCTCGACCTTGGCACGGAAATCGTCGGGGCCCATGCTCGGCTCGAGCGAGACCACGGCAACAGACGGCTGATCGCCAAAGACCATCGAGCCCGTCTGCTTGATTCCAGCTGCCAAGTCCCCGTGGCTAGCAAGAACAATACTTACCATCACATAACCTCCTTTTTGTCTACGTATTTCCTACACGACATGAAAGGAGTATACCTGTTTGGATTGTGGAATTATAGCTAAATTCGCAAAAGGTTGGATTATTTGTTTAAACGTCTAAGTTTGTTACAAATTGATTACATTACTGTTTTTCGACTCATTACCTGATAAGGCGTCGCTCATCAAGCTATGTATTTTATAGATACAAGCAAGCTGTTCATTAATATCGATATTAAGCAAATGCGAATGTGCTCGTACTGTCACTATTTTGTTTAAACAGACATGGCTTGACTATTTGCACGACTTATGCTCAACAAAGCCACTCAAAATAGTTGCGGTGGAATAGTTCTTGTTTAAGAGCCAGAAGGCTGAATTTAGGAACTATTTCACCGCAACTTATAGGGAATCCTAGGCGATGTGGAGGGGGTTGGCGGCGTCGACGGCGTCGGGGACGTCGGAAGGGCCGTCGGGGACAGCGTCTGCCGGGTCCTCGTCGGGGGTCTCGATCTGTTTGATCATGACCTCCTGGCCCTGCAGCAGGTATGTCTCGCCGCTACCGCAATGGGGACAGGTCTTGCCGTGCTCGACCGTCGCATAGTCGCGGCCACATGCCTCGCAATGCGTCACGGCCTCGACGGGCTCCACAACAAGCTCCGCGCCCTGCGCGATGGGCTTTTTATCTGCCGCCCAGCGCCAAGCGTCGAGCAGCAACTCGGGAACGACGCCCGAGACCTCGCCCAGCAGCAACGTCACGCTCGAAACGCGACGCACGCCATTGGCACGCGCCACGTTCTCAACATCACGAATGATGTGATACACAATCCCGAGCTCGTGCACTATTAATCCTTTCGCCGTTCCCGTTATGGCTACTTATTTCCTACCAAATTTAATCTTGATGGCGCGCTTCAAAGCATACTTGCCCAGGCTCGGGAGCTTTTGCTCGTATTTGACCATCGTGGAGCACTCGGGGCGGTCGCGATCCAGATGGATGGCGTCGAACGCGCACTTGGTGGTGCACAGGCCGCAGCCGATGCACTTGTTGGGGTCGACGATCGAGGCGCCGCAGCCCAGGCAGCGGGCGGTCTCGGCGCGCACCTGCTCCTCGGTAAAGGTCTCAACATACTCGCTAAACGGTGCAGCCTTCTCGCGCTCGCGGTCCACGTGGGCAACCTCGCGGCTCGCGTTGTCGTAGCTTTCGATCACGACATCGTCGCGGTCGAGCGAGGTGTAGCGGCGCTGGTTGCGGCCGATGGTGAGCGTGGAGCCCGGCTGCACAAAGCGATGGATGGACACCGCGGCCTCGTGGCCGGCGGCGATGGCGTCGATGGCAAAGCTGGGGCCGGTGTAGACGTCGCCGCCCACAAAGATGTCTGGCTCGGCGGTCTGGTAGGTCTGGGGATCGGCAAGGGCACCCTGGCCGCGGCCAAGCTCCACCTTGGAGCCAGCCAGCAGGTCGCCCCACACGATGGACTGGCCAATCGACATGACCACACGGTCGGCATCGACGCGACGCAGGTCGTTCTCGTCGTACTCGGGCGCAAAACGGCCCTCGTCATCGTAGACGCGCGTGCAGCGCTTAAAGGTGATGCCGCACACACGGCCGGCCTCGTCCAGGTGAATCTCCTTGGGGCCCCAACCGCAACTGATGTGCGCGCCGTCCTCAACGGCCTCGCGACGCTCCTCCTCGCTGGCGGGCATCTGGGCCTCGCTCTCCAGGCAGAACATCTCAACGTGCTCGGAGCCCAGACGGCAGGCGTTGCGCGCGACATCGATGGCCACGTTACCGCCGCCCACCACGATGGTGCGGCCGGGCAGCTCGTCGATCTTGCCGCTGTTGACCTCGCGCAAGAAGTCGACGGCTACGGTCACGTCCTCGGCATCCTCGCCCGGAATACCGGCGAGGCGGCCACCCTGGCAGCCGATGGCAACATAAAAGGCCTTAAAGCCCTGCTCGCGCAGCTCATCGAGCGTCACATCGCGACCGACCTCCACGCCATAGCGGAACTCGGCACCCATCAGGCGAATGATCTCGACCTCGGCCTCGATAACGTCCTTCTGCAGCTTAAAGCTGGGAATACCGTAGGTGAGCATGCCGCCCGGGCGCTCGTTCTTCTCGAATACGACGGGCTTATAGCCCTTCTCGGCCAGGTAGAAAGCGCAGGACAGACCGGCCGGGCCGGCACCGATGACGGCGATCTTCTGGTCGAAGCCGCCAGCGCGCGTCGGCGTCACCACGGGCGGGACATAGCGGGTCGCGGCGTCCAGATCGCGCTGGGCGATAAACTTCTTGACCTCGTCGATAGCCACGGCGGCGTCCACACGGCCGCGGGTGCAGGCATCCTCACAGCGGCGGTTGCACACACGGCCGCAGATAGCGGGCAGCGGGTTCTCGCGCTTGATGAGCGCCAGCGCCTCGTCATAGCGGCCCTGCGCCGCGAGCTTCAGATAGCCCTGAACGGCAACGTGCGCGGGGCAAGCCGTCTTGCAGGGCGCGGTGCCGGACTCGTGCGTTTCGATACGATTATCGTTGCGGTAGTTGGGCGACCACTTAGTGTGATCCCACTTGGTGGCATCGGGCAGCTCCTGGCGCGGATACTCGGGCACCTGTCCGCCGGCCTTTTTGCTGCAGAGCTTCTGGCCCAGCTTAGCGGCACCGGCCGGGCACACCTCAACGCAGCGACCGCAGGCCACGCACTTGTCCTTCTCGACCTTGGCGACATAGGCCGAGCGCGACAGGTTGGGCGTGTTGAACAGCTGCGAGGTGCGCAGGGCATAGCACACGTTGACGTTGCAGTTGCAGATGGCGAAGATCTTGTTCTCGCCGTCGATGTTGGTGATCTGGTGCACAAAGCCGTTGTCCTCGGCCTGGCGCAGGATGTCGTAGACCTCGTCGCGGGTCACGTAATGGCCACGATCGGTCTCGACCACGTAGTCGGCCATATCGCCCACGGCGATGCACCAATCGGCCGGGTCGTCGGCGCAGCCCTCACCCATCACGCGACGGCTCGCGCGGCAGCTGCAGGTGCTGGCGGCATACTTACCCTCGTATTTGTCGAGCCAATGCTCGATATGCTCGATCGGCACCGAGGTGCTCGAAGCATCGATAGCCTTCTCGACCGGAATGACGTGCATGCCGATGCCAGCGCCTCCGGGCGGCACCATCGGCGTGGCCTTGGACAGCGGCCCCTTGGATGCCTGCTCAAAGAACTTGGCATAGACCGGATGCTCCTCGAGCTGGCTCACGCGCATGTTGAGGAACTCGGCGGAACCCGGCACCAGCATGGGCAGCACCCATTGCTTGGCGCGCTCGGGGTTTTCCCAGTTGTACTCGAGCAGGCCCGTGTAGCTCATGTCGTCGAGCATCTTTTCGATCTGGGCCTCGGACATGCCGGTAAGCTTGACCATCTCGGGCAGCGTGTAGGGACGGCGCATCTTCATCTTGCAGAGCACCTCGGCCTGCTCGTCGGTTGCGGCCTCGGCAAACGACCAGTACTCGTAGCCCAGCAGCTCGTCGCGATGCAGCAGACGGTTGGTGCAGTGTTCGCACAGCTTGACGATTGCCTCGCGCGGATGCTCCGGCAGCGGCGGCACGAACTCCGAACCGATGTCGGGCTCGGTGTAGCTAATTCCCGGTCCGTTGAGAATCATGGTTGTCCCTTCTCTTGCCACAGCCCGGCGAGACCGCGGCACCCCTCTTTTTTGCAGGCCGGGCATGCCCCCCATGCCGTTCACCCGCCATTGTTGACATTGTGTCAAAAATAGTATTGACGAACCGTCAACAATATTCAAGACTGTTAGGCGAACGGTCAG
>CABUXM010000104.1 GCA_902495545.1 uncultured Collinsella sp.
ACCGTCATCTCCACATCGCCCGAGCCCGCACTCACGTCCATCGACTTCGCGGGGGCCTGGTAGAGCTCGAACGTCACATCGCCCGAACCGACCTCGGCATTCAGGGTATCGGTCACGGTACCCGTAAACTCGACGTCTCCCGAGTCCAAAGTCAGGTTGAGGTCATGACACGCAATGCCCGCGACCGTCAGATCACCCGATCCTACATTCGCTGTGATGCCCACCATGTTATCGGCAACATCGCGCGGCAGTTCGACGGTAACCGTGCGGTCAATGGCGCGCTCGTCATCGCAATCGAACTGGCGAATCTTGAGCGTAGAACCCTTGATTTCGGCCAGGTTCTGGGTTGCCGCATCGAAGGCAACGGTCCCCGTTGCCACGCGACCGCTTTCAATTACGCGCACTGGCCCGCCGGAGACGTGTTTGACCTCGACCGTGCCCGACGTCACGTCCAAATCAAGCGATGTGAACGCGTCGGCATCAAACGTTTCGCTCGAAAGCTGCTGAGGCCGAGCGGAATAGTTACCGCCATCGTTCATAAAATCGTCGTCATCAACCACATCGTCCATACCGGACAAGCCGGGTATAACATCGTCGAGATCCCACGGGCCATCAAAATGAATCAAAGTCCGCGAAACGCCAAAAACAAGCCCGATAATCAGTACAAACGCTCCGATGCCGACGCCCAGGCGCAGCTTGGATTCATGCGAAAGCTTCATCATTCGTCACCTTCTTTGGCACATGGCTCAGCGGTGGCCGCGGTAGCCACGTCAGCATCAGGTTCCGCAGAAGTATCCTTCCCCTGGGCCCTGACCGCCGCCGGCGCCGGACCAACCTGAATATCCCCGCGTGCCCAATCACCATCGAGCGCACGCGCCACCCAGTGATAGATGGGAATCGTAAAGAAGATCAGTGCGGCAAAGGGGCCGGCGCCAAACAGGAACATCAGCAAAAAGAACAGTAGCCAGCACACAGCCCAATACGGGAACGACTGGAACGGGCCCTTCACCGGAGTCGAGCCTACCGCGGTGCCACTCGTCGCCTGTGCCGTAGCGGCATTGGCGGCCTGCGCACTCCAGCTTGCCGCTTGCGCTGCCTTGGCCGCAGCATCACTCGCCTGCGTTGCCGCCTCGGTAGCGCGCGCCGCCGCCTCATGGGTACGCGCGCGCTCTGCCGCCTCGGCCTCGCGCTGGCGGGCGCGGTCCTCGTTCTCAAACTCGATATCGTCCTCGATCTCGTCGCTCGGATTGAGCAGCTCGTCCAGGCTCACGCCATAGAGCTTGGCGAGCGAGATCAGGTTCTCGGTATCGGGCGAGCTCTCCGCACGCTCCCATTTACTAACCGCCTGGCGCGACAGCCCCAGCTTTCGCGCCAGCCCTTCTTGGCTAAAGCCCTTGCTGCGGCGAAGGTCGGCGAGCCGCTGCGCAGTTTCTACATTCATGGTTCCTCCTTTGTGATGCCAGCCGTGCCGCCGGACCGTTTTTGTTCTTAAGGCGCCTTGCACAGTTAAAAATCTATCCGCCACCGCCAAAAGCATGCCACCTATTCTAGTGAGATTTTTGACAACTGGCGGTTGCGGGCACATATGAGCTGCGGAAATGTGTCCAAACAAAGCAATGAGCCGCAGCTCGGTTGTCCCCGTTGCGGCGTTAACGGTAGTATGGTCGTACTGTTTATTCCGCACCGCCAACGGAGGGAGTCCCGCGCCGTGAACCGCGATTTCGCCTCATCGCTCATCCAGCTCAACAACACGTTCTATCGCGAGCACTCCGCCTCCTTTTCCGATACGCGCCAAGCCCCGTGGCCCGGCTGGGTGCGCACCATGGACGTTGCGCTCGAACAGCTCGACGTCGCCACGATCGAGCATCCCGTCCGCGTCTTCGATCTTGCCTGCGGCAATATGCGATTCGAGAACTTTGCCGCCGGTGGCGCACTTGCCGCCAAGGGCGTCGACGGCGCAAACCCCTCGGCAGATGCCAGCTGCCCGTTTGAGTTCTATGGTGTTGACTCGTGCCAAGACCTGGCCATCGATGCACGCGGCCACGCCCTGCGCATTCCCAACCTGCACTTCCAGGAACTCGACGTGCTCGATGCCCTCATGAAGCTCAACCCCGCCGAAACACCCGACGTGCTTTTCGACGCCCCGCTCGCCGATATCTCGGTCTGCTTTGGCTTTATGCACCACGTGCCGTCGTGCGAGTACCGCGTACGCGTGCTCGACGCCCTGGTGCGGCAAACGCGCCCGGGCGGCATCATCGCCATCAGCTTTTGGGAGTTTATGAACGACGAGCGCATGGCGCGCAAGGCCGTTCGAGCCGAAGCCCGCGCCGAGCTCACCCCGCCGTTTGAGGGTTACGATTCCGCGCAGTTTGAAGCCGGCGACCACCTCATTGGCTGGCAAAACGACCGCCACGCCTACCGCTATTGCCATCACTTTGACGATCAGCAGATTACCGACCTGGTGCGCGGCGTCCGTACGTTCTACAAAAGCGGCGAGGTCCCCGTGCGCGAGCTTGAGCGTTTCCATGCCGACGGTCGCAGCGGCGAGCTCAACCGTTATGTGATCCTCAAGCGCCTGTAGGCATCGACGACTCGCCGCCGAGCCGTGCCGCTTCTTTCGGGCAAACTATGCCCACCCTTTTCAACCCATTGACGGAACGCGCAGCTATGCGTTCCATATTTATGACCAAGGAGCCTCATGGGAGCCGTCCACGTTCGCACGCCTAAGAACTTTGTGCTCGCGGAGCGCTTGGAGCGCTACGCCGATGCGATTGAGACGAACCCCGAGGCCTATGCCGGAGATTGGCGTGAAGTCTGTGCGCCAGTTGGCAGCAAGCCATTCGAACACCTTCACCTGGATCTTGGCTGCGGCAAGGGAACGTATCTTGTAGAGCGCGCGGCCCACGAGCCAAACACGCTCTTTATCGGCATGGACCAAGAGCCCATCTGCATCGCCTATGCCGCACAGAAAATCTGCGAGCATGAACTGACCAACGCACTCGTTCTGCCTCGAGGCGCCGCATCGCTGCCGCAGCTATTTGCCACAGGCGAGCTCGATGCCATCACCATCAACTTTCCCACGCCGCAGCCCAAGGCCAAGTACGCCAAAAAGCGCCTCGTCCATGTCGACCATCTGATGCTCTATCGCCCGCTCTTTGCAGCCGGCGCCACCGTAACGCTACGAACCGACAGCAAACCATTGCGCGATTACGCCCTGGGACAGTTTGCCGCGGCAGGCTACGACACGCTTTGGGTAAGTGACGACGTCCGCCGCGACCATCCCGAGCATCCCGAGACCGAATATGAATGCCGCACGCGCGAGATGGGCGCCGCCGTCTATGGCATTTGCGCTACGCCCGGCGCGGAACCCATCGAAGAGCAGCTCGCGGCGGGCCGCGCGCAGGAGCAAAGCCTTGCCTGCTACCTGCCCGAAAACCTCGATGAGCTCACCTACGTGCCTCTCGGCATGGAAGAGGCCGTCGAGAACTTCAGAAACCGTGCCCGCAAGGGCAAGAAGCGCCTGCCGCAAGAGCACTAACTTCACGCGCCCATTTCCTGCATTTTCTCGCGCGCTGGCACCCCGCGCCGCCGCTACGCCATAATAGTTGGCGGACAATCGCGAGAGAAAGCAACCACATGGCACAGACCACGACAGATACCGCCGCCAGCACCGTTTCCGGTGCCGGAGCCGCCAGCTCATTCTCGGGCGGCACGGGAACCGAAGCCGAGTTTGGCTCGCTCGGCGCGCTCTCCCCCACCTGGTGGGAGCCCGAGGACGGCAGCGAGCCCGAGCCATGGCTCACGACCGATCAAGCCTTCGAACGCTTCTTTGAATGGACGAGCGATCGCGGCATTGAGCTGTGGGACCACCAAGAAGAGGCCCTCATGGACCTGGCTGCCGGCGATCACGTCATTTTAGGCACACCGACCGGATCGGGTAAATCGCTCGTCGCGCTAGGCATGCTCTTTATGGGCATGGCGCAGGGCAAACGTTGCTATTACACGGCCCCCATCAAGGCCTTGGTCAGTGAAAAGTTTTTCGATCTGGTACAGGTGCTCGGCCGCGATAACGTCGGTATGATCACCGGCGATACGCATATCAACACCAAGGCGCCCGTCATCTGCTGCACGGCCGAAATCCTTGCCAACGATGCACTGCGCGAAGGCGAGGACGCCGACGTGGGCTGCGTGGCCATGGACGAGTTCCACTACTTTGCCGACCCCGACCGCGGCTGGGCCTGGCAGGTGCCGCTGCTCACTCTGCCCCATACGCAGTTTATGCTCATGAGCGCCACGCTCGGCGATGTCACCGCGATCGCCGCCTCGCTCGAGGAACACACCGGCGCTGCTTGCGACTTGGTTGTCGACGCCCCGCGTCCTGTTCCGTTGAGCTACGACTATGTGACGACCTCCCTCGAGGGCACGGTCGAGCTCGCCATGCGCCGCGGCGAGGCCCCGCTCTATATCGTGCACTTTAGCCAGGATGCCGCCCTTGCGACGGCGCAGTCGCTCGCCAATTTTGGCATCGCCAGCAAGGAGCAGCGTGAGGCCATCAAGGAAGCGGCAAAGGGAACGAGCTTCTCGACGGCCTTTGGCAAGATTCTCAAGCGCCTGCTTGGATGCGGCGTCGGCGTGCACCATGCTGGCATGTTGCCGCGCTATCGCCTGCTGGTCGAGCGCTTGGCGCAGCAGGGCCTGCTGCCCGTCATCTGCGGCACCGATACGCTCGGCGTCGGCATCAACGTACCCATCCACACCGTGGTGCTCACCGCGCTCACCAAGTTCGATGGCTACAAGATGCGTCGTCTGCGCGCCCGCGAGTTTCATCAGATTGCCGGTCGCGCCGGCCGCTCGGGCTTCGATACCGAGGGCATGGTCATCGCCGAGGCCCCGGAGCACGAGATCGAGAACGCCAAGCTCATGGCCAAGGCGGGCGACGACCCCAAGAAGCTCCGCAAGATTAAAAAGAAGAAGGCCCCCGAGGGCTTTGTCACCTGGAACAAGCAGACCTTTGAGCGCCTGATCGAGACGCAGCCCGAGACGCTCAAGCCGCGCCTGCGCATCACACACTCCATGGTGATTAGCGTGGTCGAGCAGGGCGGCGATGCCCGAGCCCGCGTACACGACCTCATCGAGACGAGCCTGCAGACTCCCGAGGAAAAGGCTAAGCTCGAGGTTCGCGCCGACGAAATCTTCGCCACGCTCATCGATTCCGGCGTCGTCGTTCGTACCGAGGTGCCGCCCGCGCCCGACGCCCCGACTGACGCCGCACCAGACATCGACTATGCGCTGACAGTCGATCTGCCCGAGGACTTTGCGCTCGACCAGCCGCTCTCGCCATTTTTGCTTGCCGCGTTGGAGCTGCTCGACCCCGAGAGCGAGACCTATACCATGGATCTGATCTCGATGGTCGAGGCTACGCTCGAGGACCCCAAGCAGGTATTGCGCGCACAGGAGCGCGCTGCGCGCGACCGCGCGATGGCCGAAATGAAGGCTGACGGCGTCGAATACGAGGAACGCCTGGAGCGCATCCAGGATGTCACCTACGAAAAGCCGCTCGAGGACTTGCTCGATGCCGCCTTCGACAAGTACTGCCAGGAAGTACCCTGGGCCAACGACTACCAGCTCTCGCCCAAGAGCGTGCTGCGCGACATGCTGGAAAGCGCGAGCGATTTTAAGGGCTACATTCAAAAACTCGGCATCGCCCGCTCCGAGGGCATTTTGCTGCGCTACCTGGCAGAGGCCTATCGTTCGCTCGACCGCACCGTGCCCATCGAGAAGCGCGACGAGCGCCTGCGCGACATTATCTCGTGGCTGGGCTTTGTGGTGCGCTCGGTGGACTCGAGCCTGGTGGACGAGTGGGAGAACGCCGGCAACCCGGCGGCCCTCGATGCCGCACCGCCACAGGGCATCGACGAGGTCGTGGCGGACCGCCGAGGCTGCACGTTGCTGGTGCGCAACGCACTCTTCCGCCGCGTGACCCTTGCCGCCCGCGAGCACGTTCGCGACTTGGGCGAGCT
>CABUXM010000105.1 GCA_902495545.1 uncultured Collinsella sp.
ACCGGCGCGGACACCTGCGGCGTCGCGCCCGATGCCCAAGCACCGCGACCGGCATCGCGAGAACCCGACGCCCGACCGCCCGCGCTACCGGACCGCTCAGCCTGTGCCCGCTGGCGCTCATAGTTCTGCTCACGACGTCGTTCCGCATCCTCGCGCTTGGCGACATCGCGAAACACACGGCCCGAGCTCGCGCGCACGGTCTCCAGATCCAAACCCAGCAGGTCGGCAATCTGGATAAAGTACGTGTCGATCATATAGCTATCGCGCAGCGGATAGATGAGCGTCAGCGCATCCTCGAGCGCCTTGGCGCGACCGCCCGGCGTGGTGATGTCGCTCGACTCCTGCAGCGAACGGTAGACAAAGTCCATGAGCGGCTCGGCCGCGTCGATGCGCGCCTGCAGCTCCTGGCCGCCGTGCGCCGTAATAAACTCCATAGGGTCGTTGCCGTCGGGCAGTACCACGCAGCGCAGGTCCATCGAATCCTGCTCGATAAACTGAATCGCGCGGCGGGCGGCCTTCTGGCCCGCGGCATCGCCATCGAACATATACACGATGCGCTTGGCAAAGCGGGTGAGCGTCTTTACATGATGCTCCGTGAGCGCGGTGCCCAGCGTGGCGACAACGTTTTTAATCCCCGCCTCCCAGCAGGCGATGCAATCGGTATAGCCCTCCACCACGATGGCGGTATCCTGCGCGACGATAAACTCCTTGGCCCAATTAAAACCGTAGAGGTTTCGCTTTTTATGAAACACGCTCGTCTCGGCGGTGTTGAGGTACTTAGGCTGGCCGTCGCCCATAATGCGACCGCCAAAGGCAATGTTGTGACCCTGCTCGTCAAAGATGGGGAACATCACACGGTCGTAGAAGCGGTCGGCAAGCTGCCCGCGCCCGCGGCTCACGGCAACATTGGCGTCGATCATCTCCTGCGGGGTAAAACCCGCCTGGGACAGGTGCGACACCAGCGCGTTACGGCCTGGTGCAAAGCCCAGGCAGTAGCGGCGGCAGACGTCGCCACCCATGCCGCGGCTGGCAAAGTACTCGCGCGGACGACCGTCCTTACCGCGCATAAGCATGGTGTGGTAGAACTGGGCGGTCTCGGCGCACAGATCGTAGATGCGGGCACGCTTAGTACCGCGCTCGCGGCGATCTCCGGTGTCGTGCAGCTCAATACCTGCGCGATCGGCCAAATAACGGATTGACTCGGGAAAGCTCAGGTTCTCGCGCTTCATGATATAGGTGAAGACGTCGCCACCCTCGCCGCAGCCAAAGCAATGCCACACCTGCGTGGCGGGAATAATGTGGAAGGACGGCGTCTTTTCGCCATGGAAGGGGCAGCAGCCCCAAAACTCATGGCCGCGGGGCTTGAGCTCAACCGTTTCCTGCACGATGGCAACGAGGTCGGACGCAGCGCGTACCTGGTCTTTTTCCTCATCACTAATCACGGATGCTCACCCCCTGCTCACCCAAGTTATGACGAATGTCCTCGATATTACCCTCGACGGTCGCGATCAACTCATCCAGCGAATCGAACACACGCGAGGGACGCAGCCAGCGCGTAAACGCAAGCGAAACGGAAGCGCCGTACAGGTCGCCCGTATAACCAATTAAGTTAGCCTCAAGATGTGCAGATGCCGCATCGTCGGCATACGTCGGCGGCAGTCCGACGTTCACGGCAGCGGGCCACGCGGTGTCATCGACCAGCACCAGACCCTCATACACGCCATCGGCAGGCACCTGAATACCGTCGGGAACCTGCAGGTTTGCCGTGGGAAAGCCCATGCCAGAACCCTCGTGACGGCCGCGAATAACACCGCCACGCACCATATACGGACGGCCGAGTAACTCAGCAGCAAGCTCCACATGGCCCTGTCCCAGCTCATGACGAATGCGGGTGGCGCAAATGGCCTCACCGCCCTCGCAAAGCAAGTCGTGCCCGTATACGTCAACGCCGCGCTCGGCACCCCAGGCGCGCATCTCGTCAACACCAGAAGCACCGCCACGACCCAGCCTAAAGTCGCTGCCAACGCGAATCGATCGAATGTCGACCAGACGCGACACCAGCGAGAGAAAAGCAACATGGTCAAGCGCCGCAACCTCAGGCGTAAAGGGAACGGCCACCACCGCATCGACCCCAGTTTGAGCCAGGGCATGCAGACGGTCGGCCGTCGTCATCAATTTTTGAGCGGGCGAAGGGCTCACCACGACGTCCGGGTCGGGATCGAAGGTAACTACGACCGCCTTGCAGCCATGGGCACGGGCATCACGGACAAGCGCCGCAATGAGCTCCTGGTGTCCACGGTGAACGCCGTCGAACACGCCGATGGCAATCGATGCGGCACCCAGGTGCTCACACTTATCAAACACATCGGCAGTAACGATGCGAGCCTCGTCCGACTCGCCCGCGAAAAAGATACGCGCGAGCTCGCGAACGGACAACATCATCGAACACCGCCGATTGCCTGCGGAAACACGTGCTCCATGACAAAGCGGCCGCCCTCAATGCGGGCGAGCGCCTTGAGTCCCCCATCGAGCACCAACGCAAACGGCGCCTTCGAGGCATCGAAATCGGCAAGCGCACGCTCAACGGGAATGCGTCGGCCGCAGAGCAGGTCGTCGGCAAGATTGCCCGGCAAGTCAACACGTGTGGCGCCCAGGGCCGCAATGGGATCCAGGGCAAAGCCAGCCGCGGACTCGGGAGAAAGCTCCTCGACCGCATGACAAGCGCCAATGGAAACAACACCGGAGGCCGTGCGGCGCAGCGCGGAAATGTGCGCGGCGCTCTCGCAGGCGCGGCCCAAGTCGCGAGCGAGCGCACGGATATAGGTGCCCTTGCTTACCGAAAACGCCACGGTCCACACACACGTATCACCCTCGCCGCCCACGGCGATCAGGTCGGCGGCATAAACCTCGACGGGGCGCGGAGGTAGATCCACCGCATTGCCCTCACGAGCAGACTTGTAGGCGCGAACGCCATTGACCGAGATAGCCGAAAAAGCCGGCGGCACCTGCATCTGCGGGCCCAGCATGGCGGCTAAGCGCTCACGAGCATAGACAGAATCGCGGAGCTCGTTGGCAACAGCCACCGTGCGGACGGCCTCGCCCTCCGCATCATCGGTATTGGTCTCGGCGCCAAACGAGATGTCGGCGACGTAGCTTTTGGTATCGAGCGTGAGCATGCCCAGCAGACGGGTGGCCTGACCCACGCCCACCACCATGACACCCGATGCCATAGGGTCGAGCGTGCCGGCATGGCCGACGCGCCGCTCATGGAGGGCGCGTCGGCATTGCGAGACCACATCGTGGGACGTGCAGCCCACCGGCTTATCGACGGCGAGCAGCATATTCAGTTGAGAAGGCGTACGACGAGCCATGTACCATCCAAAAAGTTAAAGCTCGACGGTCACCGAAGTGGGATCCTCCCCAACCAGTTCGGCCAGCATGGGAAGTGCCACGGTGAGCGTCTCGAGAATCGTTCCGTTGTTGGAGAAACCGGCGGCAGCGGGATGTCCGCCTCCGCCAAAGGCAGCAGCGATCTCGGACACGTTAAGGTCGCCCTTGGAGCGCAGGTTGCCGCGCACCTTGGTATCGCCCTCAATGCCCTTCAGGAACAGGCAGACCTCCACGCCCATCACCGAGCGCACCACGTCAACCAGGCCGTCGCACTCATCCGAGGTGACACCGCAAGCCTCAAGGTCACTCTGGTACGCGTAGCTATACGCCACGCGCCCGTGGGCCACCGTCTTGATGCGGCCCATAACGATGGACTTGAGGTGCAAAAACTCAACGCGCATGCTCTGATATACCTCGAGTGCCACACGCGCCGGATCGGCACCGTGAGCAACCAGTCGCGAGGCCGCATGGAACGCAGCAGCATCGGCGTTTTGGTACTGGAAACGACCGGTGTCGGTCACCAAGCCGCACAGCAAGCAAGTCGCGACGCCATCACGGGCGACAATGCCACAATTGTCCAAGAAACGGTCAATGATCATGGCGCAGGCTGCAGCTTCGACGCGCCTCAGACTGAGCTCGGCAAACTCCTCACGCGCCGGATGGTGGTCGAAACACACCACATGCTTGGAGCGACGAAGCACCTCGGCGGAATTATTGAGACGCTCGACGACCGGTACGTCCACCGAGATGAACAGGTCCGGATTGCCAGTGTACGCAGATGCCGGCACCAGGCGATCGGAGCCTTCCATAAAGCGGTAGATACGCGGAACCGGGTCATCGTCTGCCAGCAGCAGAGCAATGTCCTTGTTGGGGAAAAACTTCATGAGCGAAAGGCCCAGACCCAATACGGAGCCCAAGGCATCGCCATCGGGAGAAGTATGTCCCGAAATCGCAATGGAGGACGCACCCTCGATGAGCTCGAGGATGCGTCGCTGAATATCTGCAGACTCGCACGAGGCGAGGTCGGCGGAATTAGTCATCTAAAGCTGCCTCCTGGGCGGCATCCGCTATCGGATAGCCGTCCTCGTCCTTTTCGATCGCAAGCGTGGCGGGAACGTTTTCCAGCGCACGCGTGATGCGCTCGGCCTCATCGGTCGAACGATCGATGCGAAAATCGAGCTCGGGCGTGACACGCCAATCGAGCGAGCGAGCCAACAGGCTGCGAATACGGCCCTTGGCGCTTGCGAGCGCCTCCATGACCTCGTCGTAGCGGCTCGCATCGCACGACACGTACACGCGCGCGAACGAACGGTCCACCGCGACCTCGACCGCGGTCAAAGTAACCAGGTCGAGACGCGGATCGGAAACCTCAAAGAGCAGGATATAACCAAGCTTCTCGCGAAGCTGCTCGCCCAGACGGCGGGTTGCCTGCGTTTGCTTCATAGCGCTACCCCCTACTCGGTACGGGCAACCTGGTCGATGCGGTAACCCTCGATCTGGTCGCCGGGCTTGATGTCCTGGAAGTTCTCCAAGCCAATGCCGCCCTCGGAACCGCTCTTGAGGCTCTTGGCCTCGTCCTTGTAGTGGCGCATCGAGGCGATCTTGCCGTTGAAGACCACGATGCCGTCGCGCACCAGGCGCACGGAATCGGTCGCGGCGATCTCGCCCTCTTCGACGCGGACACCGGCGGCGATACCGACTTTGGGCACCTTGAAGGTGTCCAGGACGGTCGCGGTACCCGTGGCGACCTCGACCTCGGTGGGCTTGAGCATGCCGATACGGGCCGCGTCGAGCTCCTCGAGGCACTTGTAGATGACGTCGTAGCAACGGATCTCGACACCCTCGCGCTCGGCGGCGGAGCGGGCCTTACCGTCGGGACGGACGCCAAAGCCGATGATGATGGCGTTGGAGGCGTCGGCCAGGACGACGTCGGTCTCGTTGATGGCGCCGACCGCGGAGTGGATCGTGTTGATGCGTACCTCGGACTGATCCATCTTGTCGAGGGAGTCCTGAAGGGCCTCGATGGAGCCCTGGACGTCGGCCTTGATGATCAGGTTGAGCTCCTTGACCTCGGCGTCGGCAATGGTCTCGAAGAGGTTCTCGAGCGTGACGTGCTTGACGCGGCTCTGCTCCTCGATACGGGCCTTGAGCGAACGCTCGTCGGCAAGGGCGCGAGCCTCGCGCTCATCCTCGAACACGCGGAACTCGTCGCCGGCGTTGGGCACGGACTGCAGGCCCAGGATCTCGACAGCGTCGGAGGGACCGGCCTCGGTGACGGCGCGACCCTTGGGGTCGAGCATGGCGCGGACGCGGCCGTAGGTGAGGCCAGCGACCAGCGTATCGCCCACGTGCAGGGTACCGCGGGTCACGAGCACGGTAGCGACCGAGCCGCGGCCCTTGTCGAGCTTGGCCTCGAGGACGTTGCCGGAGGCAAAGGTGTCCGGGTTAGCCTTGAGCTCGAGCACGTCTGCCTGGAGCAGCACG
>CABUXM010000106.1 GCA_902495545.1 uncultured Collinsella sp.
ATGACATTCCCGCCGATGAGACGCTCGAGCTCGGCGATATTATCTTGGCCCCGCAGGTTATTGCCCGTCAGGCCCCCGGTTTTGGCAATAGCCCCGCTGACGAGTGCCGTCTGATGCTCGTTCACGGCATGCTGCACCTGCTGGGCTATGACCACATCGAGGACGACGAGGCCGAGGTCATGGAGGCCCGCGAGGACGCCATCCTGCGCGATCTGGCGCTCGAGCGCGGCGAGGACCCTAAGCTAGTCCACGTCGGCCCCATCACCAACCACGCCCACGACTAGGAGCCGTCTATGATTCCCGGATCGAACAAGGACCATCCGTCCTTCTTAAAGTCGTTTTCCTACGCTATGGAGGGCTTCGTCACCGCCGTCAAGACCGAGCGCAACATTAAGGTCACGCTCGTGGCGGGCGTGTGCACCGTCATTGCAGGCTGCATCGTGGGGCTCGACATTGCCGAGTGGGCCACGATTATCATCTGTTGCGGCCTGGTGATCCACGGCGAGCTTTGCAATACCGCCATGGAGGCCATCGTCGACCTGGCGACCCAGGAGCTCCATCCGCTGGCCAAGCGTGCGAAGGACATCGCCGCCGCCTCCGTATACGTTCTTTCCATCACCGCCGCGATTGTGGGCTTGCTGGTATTTGCCCACGCGCTCGGCTTTATTTAGAAAGGGATTCCCATGTCCGACAATATGCAGCCTACCGATGAGATTTTGGACGACGAGTCCCTGGACGCGGTGGATACCGAGGAGCTCGAGGATGTCGAGGAGTTCGACCCGTTTGAGGGTATGAGCGACGAGGAACTCGACGCCCTGTGCGACGAGGACGACAACCTCGCGGGCTTTGGCGACGTGGAGCCCGGTTTCCGCAGCGGCTTTGTGGCCCTGGTCGGTCGTCCCAACGCTGGCAAGTCCACGCTGCTTAATGCCTGCTATGGCAAAAAGGTCGCCATCACCTCGCCTGTGGCCCAGACGACCCGCCGCCGCATGCGCGCCGTCGTTAACCGTCCCGGCTACCAGCTGGTCTTTGTCGATACCCCGGGTATCCACAAGCCCAAGGACGGTCTGGGTTCCGAGCTCAACAAGAGTGCGTTGTTCGAGCTGAACGATGTTGACGTCGTCGCGTTTTTGATTGATGCCACCAAACCTATCGGCAGGGGAGACGCTTGGGTTGCCGAGCGCGTCAGATGCGCCCGTTCCAAGAAGGTTCTGGTGCTCACTAAGGCCGATGAGGCCGACCCCGCACAGGTCATGGAGCAGCTTAAGGCAGCCCACGAACTCATGGAATATGACGACGAGATCGTGACGTCGTCGGTCAAGAACTTCAACGTCGATGCCTTTATCGAGACCGTTGCGCACTTTTTGCCCGAGGGTCCGCGTTGGTTCCCCGAGGACATGGGTACCGACGCTTCCGATGAGACGCTCGTTGCCGAGTTTGTGCGCGAGAAGGTCTTGCGCCGCACCCGTGATGAGATTCCGCACTCCGTTGGCGTGATCTGCGATGCGCTCGAGCAGACCAAGAAGGTGCTGCGCGTGCACGCCACCATTTACGTCGAGCGCGAGGGCCAAAAGGGCATCATCATCGGTAAGGGCGGCGAGATGATCAAGCATATCGGTATCGACGCCCGTCGCGATCTTGAGCGCATCTTTGGCACGCAGGTCTTTTTGGAGCTGGACGTGAAGGTCAAGGCCGGCTGGCGTGACGACGAGGCCCAGATTCGCCGCTTTGGCTATAACGCCGAGGACTAAGGACGCGCGGCGCGCATGGCAGGCTCCCGGACATATCGCACCAAGGTGCTCGTCCTCGATAAGACGAAGCTCAAAGAGACCGACCTGATCTTGACGATGCTTGACGAGCGGGGTCGGCAGGTTCGTGCCGTGGCAAAGGGCGCCCGCAAACCCGGTGGGCGCCTGGCTGCGCGCTGCGAGCTGTTCTGTACCGTCGATATGCTGCTCGCGCATGGACGGTCGCTCGACGTGGTTTCCCAGGCCGAGCTTATGGAGGCGCCGCTCAGCGCTACGCCCGATTACGAGACGACCTGCGCCGCAAGCGCGATCGCCGAGGTCGCGCGCGTATGCTCGTTCGAGGACGCTGAGGACCCGTTCACCTTTGCCATCACGCAGCGAGCGCTTGCCCTGGCGGGCAGCGGGCTCGACACAGCGCACATGGATCTACTTGTGGCGGCATATGTCTTTAAGCTGCTGTCGCACGTTGGCTATCGACCCGATTTTTCGGCCTGCGTGCTGTGCGGAGACCCCATGCTGTCGTATTTTTCAGCCCAGGCGGGCGGTCTCATGTGCGGGTCGTGCGCGTCGAGCGTTCCAGGTGCCGAACTGGTGTCGACCGGTGAGACCGCATGGCTGCGCGCCCTCATGTCCATGACCTTCGATGCGCTCATGGCCGAGCGAATCGACCCGCATACGGCGGCATTCCTGCTCGGGCTTTCGCATGTTTGGGCTGCGACGCACACCGATCAGCGCCTCCGCGCGATGGAATTCATGTTGGGTCGGTGATGATGCGCAGGCGCGGGCTGCTTGTGGTAACATACCGACCTGTTGGTACCTCGACCTTGGTTGTTCGCTCCACCGGCGGCTTCCCAGTCCGAGGCGAATCGAGTCGCCCGTGGGCGACGCAAAACGAAAGGTGAAACAATGACTGTTTCCAAAGAGCGCAAGGCGGAGCTGACTGCCCAGTTCGGTAACACCCCGGTCGACACCGGCAACCCCAAGGTTCAGGTCGCCATCCTGTCCGAGCGCATCAAGGAGCTGACCGAGCACATGAAGTCCCACCAGAAGGACTTCCACACCCGTCGTGGCCTGCTCATGCTCGTCGGCCGTCGTCGTCGTCTTCTCTCCTACATCAAGAAGAACGACATCGTCGAGTACCGTGAGCTCATCAAGGCTCTGGGCATCCGCGACAATATTCAGTAGGGAACTTGTACATGCTAAGAGCGTCCTGCGCAGCGGGGCGCTCTTTTTGTGTAAGGGCGCGAACAATCACGCTCTGAAGCGTGGCGGGGGCAGGGGGCCCGCGTCACATGAGAAGCCCGCAGACAAGGGGTCTGCGGGGTTAAGGAGAACAATGACACTCGTATCCAAGACCTTTGAGCTGTACGGCAAGACCTACACCTTTGAGTCGGGCGAGCTTGCCAAGCAGGCCACCGGCGCCTGCTTGGTCAAGCAGGGCGACACCACGATGCTCGACACCGTGGTCGTCTCCAAGGAGCGTAAGAACTACGACTTCTTCCCTCTGACCGTCGACTTCAACGAGAAGATGTACGCCGCCGGCCGCATCCCGGGTGGCTACCTCAAGCGTGAGGGCCGTCCCAGCGAGAAGGCCACGCTCACGGCCCGCATGATCGACCGTCCGATCCGCCCGAGCTTCCCGGACGGCTTCCGCAACGAGGTGCACATCGTCGCCACCTCGCTTGTCGCCGACCAGGTCAACCCCTTCGACGTCATCAACGTCATGGGTGCATCTCTTGCCATGACGCTCGGCGGCGTGCCCTTCGAGGGCCCGCTTGCCTGCGTGCGCATCGGCCGTAACGTGGAGACCGGCGAGTTTATCGTCAACCCCACCTACGAGGAGCGCGAGAACTCCGATCTGGACCTGGAGCTGGGCGGATCCGCCGACTTCATCTCGATGGTCGAGGCCGGCGCCGAGGAGATCTCCGAGGACGACATGCTCGCTGCCATGAAGTTTGGCCAGGAGGCCCTCGCTGCTTTCTGCCGGGCTCAGGACGAGTTCGTCGCCGAGTGGGAGCAGGTAAACGGCCCCATTGTCAAGAAGGAGTACCCGCTCGACCAGCCCGTCGAGGAGGTCCAGGAGCGCATCTTCGCCCACTACGACGAGATGGCAGCTGCCCTTCGCGATGCCGACAAGCTCTCCCGTATCGGTAAGGTCGAGGCTCTGAAGGAGTCCATCCGCGCCGAGTTCACCGAGGAGGAGCAGGCCGCTTGGGAGCGCGAGATCCCCGTGGCGCTCAAGAAGCTCGAGAAGAAGGCCATGCGCACCATGGTCGTCGAGACCGGCGAGCGCGTTGACGGTCGTGCCGCTGACGAGATCCGTCCCATCATGGTGAAGGACAACTACCTGCCGCTCGTTCACGGCTCCGGCCTGTTCCAGCGCGGTCAGACCCAGGTGCTCTCCGTCCTGTCGCTCGGCATGCTCAACGAGGGCCAGCGTCTGGACACCATCGAGCCCACCGAGGGCAAGCGCTACATGCACCACTACAACTTCCCGCCGTTCTGCACCGGTGAGACCGGCCGCATGGGCAGCCCCAAGCGCCGCGAGATCGGTCACGGCAACCTGGCTGAACGCGCTTTGCTTCCGGTGCTTCCCGACGAGAACGAGTTCCCCTACGCCATCCGCGTCGTCTCCGAGGTCATGGAGTCCAACGGTTCCTCTTCGATGGCTTCGACCTGCGGTTCCACGCTCGCCCTTATGGACGGCGGCGTGCCCATTAAGCGCCCGGTCTCCGGTATCGCTATGGGCCTGATTCAGGAGGAGGGCAAGACCGTGGTTCTGTCCGACATCCAGGGTCTCGAGGACTTCCTGGGCGACATGGACTTTAAGGTCACCGGCACCACCGAGGGCATCACCGCTCTGCAGATGGACAACAAGGCCACCGGCCTCACCTTCGACATCCTGGCCCGCGCCCTGCAGCAGGCCAAGGAGGGTCGCGCCTTCATCCTGCAGAAGATGCTCGATGTGATCCCCGAGCCGCGCCACACTACGCGCAGCACCGCTCCGCGCATCGTCTCCATCCAGGTTCCGACCGACAAGATCCGCGACGTCATCGGTTCTGGTGGCAAGGTCATCCGCGGCATCCAGGACGAGACTGGCGCTTCGGTTGACATCCAGGAGGACGGCACCGTCTTTGTCGGTGGCACTGGCGAGTCTGTCGACCAGGCTGTCGAGCGCATCAAGCTCATCATCAAGGTTCCCGAGCCGGGCGAGGAGTACACCGGTCGCGTGGTCTCCATCCAGCCCTTCGGCGCCTTCGTCAACCTGCTGCCCGGTAAGGACGGCCTGCTGCATATCTCCCGCGTTGCCAAGGGTCGCGTGGAGAAGGTCGAGGACGTCCTCAACGTGGGCGACGAGGTCAAGGTCGTCGTCATCGAGGTCGACGATCGTGGCAAGATTTCGCTCGATCGTCTGGACAAGCCCGAGGCCCCGGCTCGTGCCGAGGGTGCCTCCGAGGGCGACGGCGAGCACTTCCAGCGCCGTGAGCGTCCGCGTCGCGAGCGCTCCGAGCGTAGCGACCGTCCGCGCCGTCCCGGCGACAACGGAGGCCGCAAGCCCCGCCGTCACCACGACGCCGAGTAGCAGCCGCACATAAACAGCTCAACAAGGGCGACTCCTAAGGGGGTCGCCCTTTTGCTATTCCCGGCGGGGTCCGCGGGTAAAGTTTCCTGCTCTACAGTCCTGCTCGCACGGAGAGCACATTAAGTGCTCTCCGGCTCGTGCGGAACTCGCGATAAACTTTACCCGCAGACCCCACCGGGAATAGCAAAAGGGCTGGTGGGTGCTGCTTGCGATTTTGTCAGATAGTCTATTCAGTTTTCTTATTTTCTGAACTGTCGATAACAGCACTCTCGGCATATCCCCAGATAAAACCGACCAAAATAAACCTGTTACTAATTGTCAGGTCTGGGCTCAGCGGGCCCGGCACGGGCTAAGTTTATCGCGAGTTCCGCACGCAAAGGAAAGCACTTAATGTGCTTTCCGTCTTGCGCAGGACTGTAGAGCAGGAA
>CABUXM010000107.1 GCA_902495545.1 uncultured Collinsella sp.
CTGCTCGGTGAGGCCGCGCAGGCTTTTCTCGTTGCCACTGATGACGGTGCCCGTGCCGGTGCAGGGAGCGTCGAGCAGGATGCGGTCAAAGCGGAAGAACTCGTCGAGCTCGCGTGCGTCGATGCGCATGACGGGCACGTTTTTGGCACCTTGGCGGTGGAGGTTGGACTCAAGCTTTTCGGCGCGGGGAATGCTCATCTCGCAGGCCGTGAGGTGTGCCTGGCCCTGGGTGAGGGCGGCGATCTGCGTTGTCTTGCCGCCAGGGGCTGCGCACATGTCGAGGATGTCCTCGCCGGCCTGAGCGCCCAGGACCAACGGCGGCATCATGGACGACAGACTTTGCAAGTAGATCTTGCCGTCGCGGTAGATGTCGAGGTCCCACAGATCAGAAACCTGGGCCTCGGGCAGGATAAAGGCGTCTGGGTACCAGGCGACGGGGTTGTGGGCGATTCCGGCGGCATCGAGCGCCGCAGCGATGTCCTCGGCGGTCGCCTTGAGCGTATTGGCGCGCAGCGTGACCGGGCGTGTGGCCGCGGCGCCGAAGCCCTCGATCATGAGCTCGGCATCGGCGGGCGCATAGGCGCCGGCGACCGTGTCGACCATAAAGCGCGGCAGGTCGGCGGCGGAGTGTTGGGCGGCAAGCTGGTCGGAAAGCTCGGTGGCGGCAAACTGCCTGAGCTTGAGCTCGGGCTTAACCTGCTTTTTCTGCTTACGACGACGCGGCTTGGACATCCGTCTTTCCTTCCACCTAAATGATTATTCTGGGACGGGGATTAAAAAATCATTTAATCCCCGTCCCAAAAAGACTACTTTGCGGCGCCCGGGAATGATTTTTTAATCCCCGTCCCAGAATAATCATTCCCGGGCGCGTTGCGGTTGCCTAGTACTGGCTCTCGTGCTTGCTGAAGAAGTCGAAGCGCGGGGGCAGCGGCTTTACGCGGTGCTCGCCGGGCTTCTCGCCCAAGCTCTCCACAAACTCATCCGTGGAGGCGAAGATGTTATCCCAGCTAAAGAAGGCGACCGGATCGACGTCGAAGTACTCGCAGATGAGCTCGCAGCCGGCAGGGACGATGCCGTGCATGAGCACGGTCGCCACGCGCAGCTCGGTAAAGGCGTCGACGAGGGCCTGCGTCATTGCGGCATTGGCCGGCTCGCCCTCGAGCTTGTTGGCGGCCTTGGAGGCATCGCTCCAGCGCTTGTTGGCGGCACGCAGGTAGTCGTCGCACACGGCGAGCGCGCGGTGCGTCTCGAACTTGTACATGGCCTGCTCAAAGGCAAGGGCGGCCTGCTCGGCGGCCTCGACCACGGTGTCAGAAGCTGCGCCGGCGGGGATGCAGCCGTTGCGGTAGGGGCTCTCGTCGCCCTCCTTGACGGCGACGCCGTAGAAGCAGCTGCGGGCCAGACGGTTGAACACGCCGGTCAGCAGCGCGCTCTCCTTAAGGGCCGGGTCGATAACGCGCTTGTCGTCGCAGGCGTGTACCTCGTTGCCGTCCTTGTCCTTGCCGGTTACGCGCGTGTCGTATGCCTTGGGGCTAAAGCTCACCGGCTTTTCGGACAGGCCGAGCGACAGCCAGTGCGCGCGCATCTGCTCGCAGGTGTAGTGGTTGAGCAGGTCGTCTGCCGGCGGGGGAGGCGTCTGCGAGGACGAGCTGGCCTTTTTGCCCATGTAGAGCAGGTGGTAGCAGGCGCTGACGGTGCTCTGCGTGAGGCCCCAGCCCAGGGCCTCCCACATGGCGGTCTGCGCGATGCAGTAGAAGTAGATGTTGTCCTGACCGATAAACTGGTAGATCTGTGCGTCGTCCGAGCACCACCAGTCGCGCCAGTCGAGCGAGCTGTGCTGGTAGGTGGGCGCGGGCACCTGCGTGGAGTCGGCAGCGGGCTCGCCCATGAGGGCGGCGTCCTGGGCGGCGACGCCCTCGGTCACGCCGGCGGCCTTAGCATCGCGCGCGAGCACGGTACGCGTATAGCTGATGGGCGCCCACAGGCTCTCGGGCCAGCACCAGCAGGTGACGTCCGAGACGCCATCGACCTCGGGCACCGGAACGCCCCAGTCGATGTTGCCGGTGATGCGGAAGGGCACGAGTGCCTTGCCGCTGCGGAAGCGCACGCCACCGTTGGCGAGCACCGCGTGGGCGTCGTCGCGCTCCTTCCAGCTGGGGAAGGTGACGGTAAAGCTGCTCTTGTTGCCCTCGGGCTCCAGCACGGTGTGCTCGGGGAGCTGGTCCTCGACGGTATCGAAGGCCTCGCGGAACTTGTTCTGGATGTAGAGCTGAGCCGGCAGCAGCCACTCCTCCATGGTCTTGGAGACCACGGAGCGAACCTGCGGGTTCTGGGCGAGCTTGGCGGTGTAGGTCTTCATAAAGTCGAGGTAGGCCGGCAGGTCAAAGTAGAGATTGTCGACCGGGCGCAGCTCGGGCACCTCGCCGGTGAGCTGGCTCTTGGGCGCGATGAGCTCCTCGGGCTCAAACTGGTGGCCCAGATCGCACTCGTCGGCATAAGCCTTCTCGGACTTGCAGCCCTGGATGGGGCAGCGGCCGATGACCTGGCGGCCGTTGAGGAACGTGCCGGCCTTGGCATCGTAGAACTGCAGCGTGGAGCGCTTGGAGATGGTGCCCTGCTCGTGCAGGCGCTCGATAATCTCGGCAGTCACCTCGTTGTGGATCTGGGCCGCCGGCTCAAGGCCCGAGCCGCCGTAGATATCGCAGCTGATGTTGTAGTTGTTGAGGGTCGCGGCCTGGCGGGAGTGATTGGACTCGACATACTCGCCGATGGACTTGTCGTAGCCCTCGTTCTCCTTGAGCTTGCGGTAGCTCTCCATGATGGGCGAGCCGTAGCAGTCGGTGCCCGAGGTGAAGATGACGTTCTCGCGGCCCAGGCGGTCGCGCAGGAAACGGGCGAAGAAGTCGGCCGGGACAAAGACGCCGCCAACGTGGCCAAAGTGAAGGCCCTTGTTGCCGTAGGGCTCGCCGGCGGTAACGATGGCGCGGCGCGGCCAGCTGGGACGGTCGTTCATGGAGTATTTGGATGCCATGGGACTCCTTCGCATATGGTGAGAGCGCGGCCGGGCGCGGGGCTCGGCGGCGCGGTGGTCAATTCGTGCATATCGTTCGTCATTATCGCACATGCGGACGGGTACGTGGCAGGGGCGCTATCCTAAGATGCTATGAATGAGATTTCCAACATACATGCGTTTGAAGACGAGGATTTTCTGCACGCTTGCTTCGTGTGGGGGATGGTCGTAGTCGGCGTGTTTGCCGTGTGCCTGGTGCCGGTGTTTATGCTGCTGGGCGGGCCTGAAGACTTGGATGCTGCTGATGCGGGCGGCTGGACGGCAGTCGTGGGCTGGATAGTCGGCTTGGCTGCGGTTTCTGCGGCGTCATTTGCCGTGCACGAGCTGGTGCATGCAGCGTTCTTTAAGTTGTTTGCGCCTGCCGGTGCGCATGTGACCTTTGGGGCGAACCTCGAGACGTGCATGATCTATGCCTGCGCCGAGGGGATTGTGTATTCGCGCCGGCGGTACGTGGCGGTTTGCCTGGCGCCGACGGTTGTTGTGACGACAACGCTTGCCCTGGGGTTTGCGTTCTCGGACTATCCGCTGCTGTGCTACCTGGCGGCTGGTTTGCACCTTTCGGGATGCACGGGCGACTGGTATTACGTGCGGACGATCCTGCGCGACCGCCGCATTGCCGCCTGCGAGGACACGTCCTTTGGCGTTCGCTTTTTCGGGTGAGGAGATGTTGATGAGGCCGTTGTTGTTGCACGCTTGCTGTGCGCCGTGCTCACTTGAGCCGGTTCGCTTGCTGCGCGAAGAGGGGTTTGAACCCACGATCTGCTGGACCAACCCCAATATTCAGCCGCACAATGAATGGCAGCGTCGCCTGGACGAGCTGCGCCGGTGGTGTGCCGACGGCGACATCGAGCTCATCGAGGCCGGGGAGGATCGCGAGCGCTGGGAGGCCGGCGTGGCCCCGCTGGGTGCCGATCGGCCCCGTCGCTGTCGCGCGTGCTATGCCTTGCGCTTGGCCGAGGCATGCCGCGTGGGCCAGGAGCGCGGGTTTGAGTTTGTGGGCACGACGCTCGCCGTCTCGCCGTATCAGCTGTTCGATACCTGCAATGACGTGCTTGAGCGTTTGGCGGCCGCCCATGGGCTCACCCCGGTGATTCGCGATTTTCGCCCGTACTACCCCGAGGCTACGCGCCGCTCGCGCGAGCTGGGCATGTATCGGCAGAACTATTGCGGTTGCCGTTTCTCGGCGGTCGAGGCGGCCATGGATCGCGCCCGCATCCGCGACGAGCGCAAAGCCGCCAAAAAGTAGTTCATTTGGGACGTCAGCCTGCTAGGATGTAGAGCGGACTTTAGCTATATAAGGAGTATCCGACGTGTCTATGCGTACCGATGATTTTGACTACAACCTTCCTGAGGAACTGATTGCCCAGGCTCCTGCCGAGCCGCGCGACTCCTGCCGCCTGCTGGTGGTGGATCGCAAAGGCTCCCAGGCGGGGAAGCCGCTGGAGCACGGCGGTACCGTTGAGCACCGCATCTTCCGCGACATCATCGACTATATCGAGCCGGGCGATGTGCTCGTCATCAACAAGACGCGTGTGATGCCGGCCCGCCTGATCGGTCGCAAAGCCGGCTCGGGTGGCGTGGTCGAGACGCTGCTGCTCAAGCGCCGTGAGGATGTTGACCCGCTGGGCCATGTGTGGGAGTGCCTGGTCAAGCCGGGTAAGCGCCTGAAGCCCGGTGCTCAGATTGAGTATCGCGCCGGCGGCGCCCATGCGCCCGAGGGCGCGCCCGTGGTGCTGACGGCCGAGGTCGTCGACTTTGTCACCGACAGCCGCGGAGGCCGTCTGGTGCGCTTTGAGCCGGCCGGTTGCAATGCCGCCGGCGACCCGCGCACGCTCGACGAGGCCATCCACGCTGCCGGCCACGTGCCGCTGCCGCCCTACATTACCGATTACGAGGGCGATCCCGAGAAGTACCAGACCGTCTACGCCATGAAGGAGGAGCACTCGGCTGCCGCTCCCACGGCGGGTCTGCACTTTACGCCCGAGCTCATGGCCGCTATCGAGGCCAAGGGTGCCAAGTTTGCCGCCGTCGAGCTCGAGGTGGGTATCGATACCTTCCGTCTGGTGGAGGAGGACGACCCCGCGCAGCACGTGATGCACACCGAGCGCTACCACGTGTCGCAGGAGGTTGTCGACGCCGTGCATAAGGCTAAGGCCGAGGGGCATCGCGTGATTGCTGTCGGTACCACCGCAGTGCGCTCGCTCGAGAGCGCCTTTGACGCGGACGCGCCGGTGTCCGATCCGGCCGTGACGGCGCGCTATTTTGAGGGCCGCGAGGACGGGGCCGATACACTTGGCCGCGGTGACATCGTGGTGCGCGAGAACGCCACAACGCAGCTCTACCTCATGCCCGGCTCGACCTATCACGTGGTCGACGCGCTGATCACCAATTTCCACGTGCCGCGCTCCACGCTCATGATGCTCGTGAGCGCGCTTGCCACCCGCGACCAGATCATGGATGCCTACGCCGCCGCCATCGAGGAGCGCTACCGCTTCTTCAGCTTTGGCGACGCGATGCTCATTTGTTAGTTACGCGGTTCTACGAACCGCGTAACGGCTCGACGCTGCGCGGGCCGCATTTGGACAATCTGACGTTCAACTTCAAGGGCGCGACCAGAAGGTCAGCGCCCTTTCGTTTCACGTCA
>CABUXM010000108.1 GCA_902495545.1 uncultured Collinsella sp.
CGCGCGACGATCCTTTCCGTCGCGTCTCTGGTAAGGGCACTCTTTTCCGCAATGTTTTTCTCCATATTTGGACATGTGTTGGGGTTATATCCCATTCAGATAGCGCTCGGTGTTATTGGTGCAATCGCGATAGCAATTACCGCCGTTGTTTCATTAAAAATGGTAGGAATACAGGTCTCCAAGAATTGATATATCGATTGACGAGCTATCCGAAGCGTCGAGCCTTCTTGATGGACATGACTATTCGTCACAAATCATTCCGCGCATCGCTGGGGTTCCAGTAATACTCGATATATCTGGATGCACTCATTCCCCTTTTTGAAGGTCCCAAAAAGACTACCCGTGTGGGTTTGGCTAGGTTCGGGTGCCGTCCGCGCCGTGGGGTAAAATCGTTCAGTCAGAACACGAACCCGCATCGGAGCTCATCACATGGCATTCGTCCATCTGCACAACCACACCGTCTTTTCCATGCTCGACGGCGCAACCCGTATCCAGGATATGGTCAACCGCGCCGTTGAGCTGGGCATGCCCGCCGTCGCCATTACCGACCACGGCTACATGTATGGCGTGCCCGACCTAGCGCTGGCCTGTGACGCCGTTAACCACAACACGCCCGAGTACAAAACCTGGAGCCACGACAAGGCCTTCTTGGAAAAGGACCGTCGCGACGAGCTGGTGGAGCCCGATCCCGAGGCAAACCCGCGCGAGCATGCCCAGTATGTGAAGGACATGGCCATGTGGGACGAGAAGGGCAACATCGACGAGCTCAAGCCGCCCCTGGTCATCAAGCCCATCTTTGGCTGCGAGGTCTACTTTACGCCGGACGAGACCCTTGCCCGCGACCATAAGCCCGAGCTCTACCACATGATCCTCCTGGCCAAGGACCAGGAGGGCTACGTCAACCTGATGCAGACGGTTTCCGAGGCCGCCGTGCAGGGCTTTTACTACAAGCCCCGCGTGACGCTCGACAACCTGCGCCGCCATGCCAAGGGCATGATCTGCACGAGCGCCTGCATCGCGGGCATCATTCCCAAATACATCGACCGCGGTGACATGGAGGGCGCCATCAAGTGGGCCGAGACCTTCCGCGATACCTTCGAACCCGGCGACTTTTACATCGAGATCCAGGAACACGGCATCACCACCGACAACGGCCTGACCGATGAGCAGATGGACCGCACGCTCATCGACATCGCCAAGCAGGTAGGCGTCAAGGTCATCGCCACCAACGACTTCCACTACCTGCGCCGCGAGGACGCTCCCGTGCAGGACGTCATCATGTGCATCGGCATGAACGCCAAGGTCGACGATCCCAACCGCATGCGCATGACCGGCTCGGAGTTTTACATGAAGACCGAGGAGGAGATGCGGGCGATGTTCCCGTATTGCCCCGAGGCCTGCGACAACACGCTCGAGATCGCCGACAAGTGCTATGTGGAGCTGGACTGGGACTCCATCATCCTGCCGCGCTTCCCGTTGCTCGACCCCGGCGAGACGCACGAGAGCCAGTTCCGCCGCGAGTGCGAGAAGGGCCTGCGCCAGCACTACGGTGACGACTGGGCCACGCGCGAGATCGGTGGCGTCAACATCAAAGAGCGCTTTGAGTACGAATACAAAGTCATCTGCGACAAGGGCTTTGCCGCCTACTTTTTGATTGTTGCCGAGTACGTGCAATGGGCCAAGGACAACGGCATCGGCGTCGGCCCCGGCCGTGGCTCGGCTGCCGGCGCTATCGTCGCCTACGCCATGAACATCACCGCGTTCGACCCGCTCGAGAACGGCCTGATGTTCGAGAGGTTCCTGTCCCCGCAGCGTACCGAGATGCCCGATATCGATATGGACTTCGACGATGAGCGGCGCCTCGAGGTCGTGGAGCACGTTCGCCAGCTCTACGGCCCCGAGAAGGTCACCCACGTCATCACCTACTCGACCATTAAGGCCAAGCAGGCCATCAACGACGCCGCGCGCGTCCTGGACTACCCGGTCTACATGGGTCAGCGCCTGTCCAAGATGGTTTCGAGCGACCCCAAGGTCAAGCTCAAGCAGGTGCTCGACAAGCAGCCCGGCAAAGAGGATCTGTTTAACCCCGATTTTGCCGAGGCCTATAAAAAGGACGACGACGCCCGCCGCATCATCGACACGGCACTCTCGATCGAGGGCCTCACCCGTGGCGAGGGCGTGCACGCGTGCGCCGTTCTGATCTGCCGCGACCCCGTCAACGAGCACGTGCCCACCAAGCTCGACACCAAGGGCGGCGTCGAGATTACCCAGTACGAGGGCCATACCGTTGCCGATATGGGCCTGCTCAAGATGGACTTCTTGGGCCTGCGCACGCTGACTGTTATCTCCAAGGCCAAGGCAAACATCAAAAAGAACTTCGGCATCGACATCAAAGAGGAAGAGATTCCCTTTGACGACCCCGAGATCTTTAAGCTCATGGGTTCCGGCCACACCGCCGGCGTCTTCCAGGTCGAGTCCGCCGGCATGACGGCCACGATCAAGAACATGAAGCCCACCGAGTACAAGCACGTCGTAGCATTGATCGCCCTGTACCGCCCGGGCCCGCTGGGCGCCGGCATGGTTTCGTCCTACATCAACCGTATGAACGGCAAGGAGCCGGCGGTCTCCTACGACGACCGCCTGGACGACATCCTGGGCGAAACCTACGGCACCATGGTCTACCAGGAGCAGGTTATGCTCATCTCCGTCGAGATGTGCGGCTTCTCCAAGGGCGAATCGGACTCGCGTATCCGTAAGCCCGTGGCTAAGAAAAAGATCAAGCTGCTCACGTCGACGGTGCTTCACTGGGAGGATGGCTCGGACGAGACCACCTACGACCACTGGATGAACGGCGCCATCAAGAACAACTACACGCGCGAGGTCGCCCAGAAGATTTGGGACGATGTTCTCGAGTTCGCGTCCTACGCCTTCAATAAGTCGCACTCCGCCGGCTACGCCATCCTGGTTATGCAGACGGCGTGGCTCAAGGCGCACTATCCGCACGAGTACATGGCGGCTGTTCTGACGTCCTATACGGGCAAGACCGACAAGATCGTGCACTACGTCTCGGCATGCCGTCACGACGGCATCCCCGTGCTCTCGCCAGATGTCAACGAGTCCGGTACCGAGTTCACGGCTACCAAGGAGGGCGTGCGCTTTGGTCTGGCCGGCATCCGCGGCGTGGGCACCGGCGTGGCGCAGGCGATTATCGCCGAGCGCGAGGCAGGCGGTCCGTTTAAGACGCTGCACGACTTTGTCGAGCGCGTGGACTCGAGCCAGGCTAACCGTCGCGTGATCGAATCGCTCATCAAGGCAGGTGCCTTCGACTCCACGGGGTATCCGCGTCGCCAGATGATGCACTTTGTGGATAAGAACAACCCCGAGAACATCATCGATGCCGCGGTAAAGCGCCAGAAGGATCGTGCGAGCGGCCAAACGTCGTTCTTCGACATGTTCGGCGACGTTGAGGGCTCGGGCTTTGAGGTGAGCGTGCCCGATCCGGATGGCCAGGAATGGGACCGCCACCTTAAGCTGAGCCAGGAGAAGGAAGTTCTGGGCATCTATGTCTCGGACCACCCGCTGCGCCCGTTTGAGTACGCACTGGCCAAGGCGCGCGACTTCTCGTTCTCGCAGATCGATACCGGCTACGAAGTTCAGAATCCTACGGGCGGCACCATCAACCAGGAGATTCCCGAGGGCAAGGCACTGTGGTGGGCCGGCATGGTCTCGAGCGTGTCCAAGCGCGTGACCAAAAACGGCGACCCCATGGGCATCGTGCAGCTCGAGGACATGGAAGGCGAGGCCACGGTCGTGGTGTTCCCCAAGACCTACAAGGAGGCCGAGGGGTACCTGTACGGCGAGGTCGATCCCGAGACCGGCGCGCAGCTGTCCGATGCGTTTGTGCGCATTAAGGGCAAGCTCGAGCGCTCGGACCGCGGCGACCAGATCATCGCGCAGGAGATTGTGCCGCTGGAGCTTAACGAGGAGAACAACAAGCCCAAGGTGTTTGAGGTCATGGTGCCCAACAGCCGCTTTAGCCAGGGCAATATGGCGCGCCTTGCCACGGTGCTTACCGCCAACCCGGGCGGTGACCGCGTGGAGATCTTTATCGAGCAGGTGGACGGGCGCGTGCTGCGTGCCGAGGTGCCGGCCAAGGTCAACGCGCGCTCGATTCCGCTGCTGGCCGAGGCCAAGGCCATCGTGGGTAACCAAGGCAGAGTGACGGTGATCTAAGGGCGACCTTGCTGGTCCGTGCGAGATTGGAGGAAGTGATGGCGCAGGGGACGTTTGTGCAGACGCTTCGCAAAGAGGCGGCGCTGAGCGGCACCTTTATGAAGGGACGTTCGCTCATGCTCAACGGTGCCGTGCTGTCGATTGAGGACAGCGGCTCGCGCTTCTCCAAAAACGTGACGGTTGAGGGCTTGGTGCGCGGCTCGCGCGGCGACCTGTACAAGACGCACGTGGCGCTCGATATGGACGAGCACGAGGTTATCGACTACAACTGCGACTGCCCCGCCGCATACCGCTATCCCGGTATGTGCAAGCACGCCATCGCCACAGCGCTGGCGTACCTGGACACCAGCGGCATTGAGCCTGTTGAGGGGCTGCGCACGCCGGTTCGCACGTTTACGGCGCAGCCGAAACAGCCCGCGCGCACCGCGCCCAAAGCGCCGGCCGTCAACCCCAACTTTCCCTTTCCGGCGCCCGTCCCCACGAGCCCGAGCCTTGTGGCGGCGCTTTCCGATCTTTCGGACGCGCGCATGGATGAGCTGGCGAGTATGCGCCGCAAGCTTGCCGGTGCCGTTGATCCCGACGCCCCCAAAGCGGCGTTGGAGCCCTCGCTGGTGCCGTACTACAATCCGCTGTTCGCTGACCGCTTTAGCTGGGCGCTCGAGTTCCGCATCCGCTGTGGATCGGTCTCCTACGTGGTCAAGGACATCGACGGCATGGCCGATGCCTACGTGCGCGGCGGCACGTTCTCCTATGGCAAGAAGCTCACGTTTGTCCATTCACCTGAGGCCTTTGACGAAACATCGGCAAAGCTGCTCAACCTTGTTGTGACGACAGTTGCCTATCTCGATGACATCACAAGCTCGCGTTCGGCGTCGTACGACTTTGCCCGCAGCGGTTTTGTTGCCGAGCGTCAGTTGCCGCTGTCCGAGCATAGCATCGTATATGTGCTGGACCTGCTGCGCGGCCAGACCATCTCCTTTGAGCCCGCCTGGTCGCGGGGGACGACGACGCATCGCACCTACGACGTGGCGGTTGAGCTGTCTCCGCAAGGGGAGGACGAGGCGTCCGCTAAGCGCCCACCGCTGCTTGCCGCCAAAATCGCGCCGGCGGCTGGTGGTAGCTATGACCTGCGCCTGCCCGCCGATATGTACTGCTTTGCGTCGGGCGATGCCGCCTACTTGGTTGATACGCGCCGCGCGCGCCGTACCGACGCTGCATTTGCTCAGCATGCCGCACCTTTTTTGTCGCGCTTGCTGCCGTGCCGCACGCCCGCCCATATTGCCGCCGAGCAGGTGGGTGAGTTCTGCCGCATGGCGCTGCCCATTTTGCGCGACTATACCGACCTCA
>CABUXM010000109.1 GCA_902495545.1 uncultured Collinsella sp.
CCACCTTTATCGTCGGCATCATCTCCATCGTCGTGACGGTTGCCTTGGCCTCCCGCAACGTGCCGGGCTCGCTGCTCATCGGCATCATCGTCGCCGTTATCGCCGGTATCCCGCTGGGCGTCACCCACGCCCCCGAGGGCCTCATCGCACCGCTCGACTTCTCGACCTTTGGCGCCCCGTTTGCCAGCACCGCCGATGGCAACATGGCCATCGTGAAGGTTCTGACCGACCCGATGCTGCTCGTCGTTGCCTTCTCGCTGCTCATGAGTGACTTCTTCGACACCATGGGAACCGCGATGGCCGTCGCCAAGCAGGGCGAGTTCTTGACCGAGGACGGCAATGTCGAGGACATCCGTCCCATCCTGGTCGTCGACTCCGTGGCCGCTGCTGCCGGTGGCTTTATGGGCGTCTCCTCCATCACCACCTTCGTCGAGTCCACCTCTGGCGCTGCCGACGGTGGCCGCACGGGCCTCACCTCCGTCACCACCGGCGTGTTGTTCATTCTCGCCGCGTTCTTCTCCCCCATCGTCACCATCGTTTCCAGCGCCGCCACCTGCGGTGCTCTGGTCTACGTCGGCTACCTCATGATGAGCGAGGCCTCCGAGATCGACTGGTCCGACGTGTCGCAGGGCTTCCCGGCGTTCATGATTGTCGCCGGTGTGCCCTTCACCTACTCCATCTCTGCCGGCATCGGTCTGGGCTTTATCGCCTACGTGATCGTCGCGCTCTTTAAGGGCGAGGCCTCCAAGATCAAGCCGCTCATGTGGATCGCAGCCCTTGCCTTCCTCGTCTACTTCTTCGTGGCGTAACGGCATAGTCTGCCAAAGCAAAACCATAAGGCGCAGAGTCGCACCAAGCGGCTCTGCGCCTTTCTTTCAGCAACGGTCCCTACACCGACGTGCGACAATCGTGTTTGTAGATGTCGAAATGCAGAGAGAAGCCCGTCATGAAAGCGTGCCAAAAGCAGATAACCGTTCATTCAAAGCATGCCGAAAGCGCACCCGTCGTCTATCTCCCCGTTGTCATGGGCGACGGCAGCGAGGTTTATGACCGCTGCCGAGAGCTCGACTGCCCACCCTTCACCCTTGTCGCCATTGGAGGGCTCGATTGGAATCGCGAGCTGAGCCCCTGGGAATGCGACGGAACTATACGAGATGCCGAGCCCTTTGGCGGACAGGCTGCTGGTTTTCTTGACGAGTTGTTGAAGCAGATAATCCCCCAGGCCGAATCATCGCTCCCGCAACCGCCCACCTGGCGCGGCATTGCCGGCTACTCGTTGGCGGGTCTTTTTGCACTGTGGGCACTTTGGCAAACAGATGTCTTTGAGCGCGCAGCGAGTGCATCGGGGTCGCTGTGGTTCCCCGGCTTTATCGACTACGCGCGCGAGCGCACGATGACAGCTACGCCCGACGCCGCCTATCTGTCGCTCGGTAAAAAGGAAACCAAGACGCCCAACCGCATGATGCGGCACGTACTCGACGATACGCGCGCGATGGAAGAGCTGTTTGTCGAGCGTGACATTCCAACAACGCTGGAGCTCAACCCCGGCAACCACTTTGCCCAAACTGACCTGCGCATGGCGCGCGGCATCCACTGGATACTGGCGCATTAAAAATGGCGTCCACGCGTACATACGCATGGACGCCATTTTTAATTTGGCTGAACGCAGCTATTATTCAGCAGTCTCCTCAAGCTCGGAAGTATCGAACTCAAAGTCATTACCGGGCAAGATGGCGTTGAGCACAATGCCCACCAGCGAGCCCACGGCAAGGCCGGAAAGCGAAATGGTCACGCCGCCCAGCTCCAGCACGATGGCACCGGTGGTACTGTAAGCAATGCCGAGCGAAAGCACGAGCACCAGAGCCGCCACCAGCACGTTGCGGTTGTTCTGGAAATCAACCTGGTTCTCGATAAGGTTGCGAACGCCCACGGCACTGATCATGCCGTAGAGCACAAGCGACACGCCACCGATAACGCATGCCGGCATAGCAGCGATCACAGCGGCAAACTTGGGGCAGAACGAAAGCACAATGGCACAGCAGGCGGCAATGCGAATCACGCGCGGGTCGAACACGCGCGTCAGGGCAAGCACACCGGTGTTCTCGCCATACGTCGTATTGGCAGGGGCGCCAAAGAGCGATGCCAAGATAGTCGCCAGGCCATCGCCGAGCAGGGTACGGTGCAGACCGGGATCGGCAATGTAATTGCGTTCGCAGGTAGAGCCAATGGCGGAAATATCTCCAATGTGCTCAATCATGGTCGCAAAGGCCAGTGGCATGATGGTGATAATGGCCGTCGTGGCAAGACTGCTATCGAACTGCGGTCCAAAGAGCGCGAACACGGTGTTGTCCCACACGACAGGTAGACCGACCCACGGCGCGGCGGCAACCCCCGAAAAATCAACCTCGCCCAGCACCGCCGCAACGGCATAGCTCACCACAACGCCCAGCAGAATCGGCACGATCTTGACCATACCGCGGCCCCAAATGTTGCAGATGATGATCACGGCAACGGCAATAACAGCAACAAACCAGTTGGTCTGGCAGTTAGCAATGGCAGAGCTTGCCAGGATCAAGCCGATGGAAATGACGATGGGGCCAGTCACCACCGGCGGGAAGAAATGCATGACACGCTTGGCGCCAAAGGCGCGGAACAGGACCGCAAGCACCGGATAGAGCAGGCCGGCACAAGCTACGCCCAGGCAAGCGTAGGGCAAAAGCTCGGCCTCGCCGTTGGGCGCAATGGCGGCATAACCCGCGATAAAGGCAAACGAGGAGCCCAGGAACGCGGGCACCTTACCGCGCGATAGAAAATGAAACAGCAGCGTGCCGATGCCGGCGAACAGAAGCGTCGCCGAAACGGAAAGGCCGGTGAGCACGGGCACGAGCACCGTGGCTCCGAACATCGCAAACATGTGTTGCAAACCCAACACAAACATGCGCGGGCGGCCGAGCGACGATGCATCGTAGATGGCATCGGTGACGGCGGGCGTCGAAGACTGGGACATGGAAGTCCTTTCGAATGGAAGGGCGATCAGGCATATCGGATAACCTGCCCGAACGATACGATCCGAACCATTGTACGCGATATGCAGTACCTCGCACGCGCCGCCACCTGCAAACGCTAGCGCTATTTCCAAACGCGCTCGGCAATGCGCTTAACCAGCGCGATTTTTGCCCATTGCTCGTCCTCAGTCAGCTTGTTGCCAATCTCGCAGCTGGCAAAGCCGCACTGCGGCGACAGGTACAGGTTCTCGAGCGGCACGTACTTTGCGGCCTCGCGGATGCGCTCGACAATAACATCCTCGTTCTCGAGCTCAGCGGCCTTGGTGGTCACCAGGCCCAGCACGACCTTCTTGCCGGGAGCAACATACTTGAGCGGCTCAAAGCCACCGGCGCGCGGCGTATCGAACTCAAGGTAGAACGCGTCGACATCCTCGTGCGCAAACAGGTACGGTGCAATGGGATCGTAACCACCCTCGAAGGCATACGTGGAGTGATAGTTGCCGCGGCATACATGCGTGTTGATGACCAGATCGTCGGGCTTGTCCTCGATGGCGGCGTTGTTGAGCGCCACGCCCAACTCGCTTACCTTTTGCAGGTCGACCGGACTCATGCCGGTTTTGGCGACAAAATCAGTATCGCAGTAGATGCCCCAGGTGCAGTCATCAAACTGGATGTTGCGGCAGCCTGCTGCGTACAGGTCGGCGATCACCGTGCGATAAGCGGCTGCAATGGCGTCGGCAAGTTCCTCATCGGTCTTGTAGACGGCGCGCAGACTCTCCTGCTGTCCATCGCAGCGGTCGAGCGTAACCTCCGAGAACGTCTGGATCGGCGCCGGAATGGTTTGACGCGCGACCTGGCCCTCCCCCTCAAGCGCCTTGACAAACTTAAAATGCTCGACGAACGGGTGGTTCTCGCCGCTAATGGGACCGGTAACCACAGCGGTGTCGGCCGTCGTCTCCTCGTCATGGAACATATAACCCGTGCGTGAGGTGCGGCGCTCAATGCCGTTAAGGCCCCACATAAAATCGAGGTGCCAGTAGCTGCGGCGGTATTCGCCATCGGTAATTACCTGTAAGCCGGCTGTCTTCTGCTTGGCCACCAAATCGCAAATGGCCTCATCCTCGACGGCCTTAAGGCCGGCGGCGTCGAGCGTGCCCGCGGCATAGGCGGCACGTGCATCCTTAACAGCCTGGGGACGAAGAAAGCTGCCGACGATATCGGCGCGAAACGGCGCGTTCGGTTGAATCAAGGTGCTCATAGATATCTCCCTTTGCATTGGTTGCTTTACTGGGACAGAGTATGAGCGCTCATATGGCTATCGTAAAATATACGTTTATAACAGTTTGATATAGATGCTTCCTATATCAAATGAGACTGCCGCAAAGAGATTTGACCCGTGCAGAACGCAGCAATCTAGATGTGCTGACGGATCGCGTCGATATAGGCCTGTCCATAGCGCGTGAGCGTCGTGTTCTTGCGCGTGATGATGCCAATCTCCATGTACTCGTCTACATCGAGCGGAATCGAGATAATACCGGGGCCGTTAAGTTCATGGCTGATCACGCCCGAACACACCGTGTAACCGTTAAGGCCCATAGCTAGGTTGAACAGCGTCGCACGGTCGCGCACGCGGATATTCTTGCGGCGCTCAAAGGTCGAGGTCAGCTCCTCGGAATAGTAAAACGAGTTGTAGCTGCCCTGCTCGTAGGACAGGAACGGGTAGTCTTCCAGATCCTCGAGCGTCACGCTGGAGCGGCCCGCCAGCGGATGGTCGGCGCAGACGAAGACATGCGGCGTGGCGCAGAAGAGCCCTTCGAACACGAGCTCGTTGGCGGCAAGCATGCGCTCGATGACCTCGCGATTGTGCTCCGACAGATACAGGATGCCGAGTTCGCTTTTCATATGCGCGACATCCTCGATAATTTCGTGGGTCTGCTCCTCGCGCAGGGTAAAGTCGTAGCGCGCGGCATCGAACTCACGGATCACATCGACAAACGCATTAACGGCAAAGGAATAATGCTGGCAGCTCACACTAAAGTGCGGCACCTGCTCGGACGTACCTTTGTACTTGCCCTCGAGCAGATCGGCCTGGTCGAGCACCTGGCGCGCGTACCCCAAGAAGGTCTCGCCTTCCTCGGACACAATGACACCCTTGTTGGTGCGCTCAAAGATATGCACACCCATCTCGTTTTCGAGATCGCGGATCGACGCGGTAATCGAAGGCTGCGACACAAAGAGCCGGCGCGAGGCCTCGGTGATGCTGCCGCATTCGGCAACTTTGACGACATATCTGAGTTGCTGGAGCTTCATGGCTTTCTCCCTAGACGTTCGTGACGTCGAAACCCGTCGCATCCATCTGACGCATAAACGGCGGCATCTCCCCCGTCGCGGCACAGGCGGCAATCTGATGCAGAGCCCCGGCAACCGCATC
>CABUXM010000110.1 GCA_902495545.1 uncultured Collinsella sp.
CGACGTGCCAATGTCTTCTTTAAATACGCTCAGATCGCGAGTGCCGCGGCCATGAGCTTTATGCATGGCGCGCAGGATGGACAGAAGTTCATCGGCGTGCTCTTTTTAGGCGTGGCCTTTGCCAGCGGCCAGACGAGCGTCGGCGATGCCGGCATCCCCATCTGGATTATGCTGCTATGCTCGGCCACCATGGGCATCGGCACCAGCGTGGGCGGCGAGCGCATCATCAAGTCCGTTGGCCAGAGCATGGTCAAGCTCGAAAAGTACCAGGGCTTCTCCGCCGACCTGGCGGGCGCCGCGAACCTGCTGCTTGCCACCCTTACCGGCATCCCCGTGTCCTCCACGCACATCAAGACCTGCGCCATCATGGGCGTCGGTGCCGTCAAACGCCTCTCGGCCATCAACTTCGGCGTCGTCAAGGACATGATGTTCACCTGGTTCTTCACCTTCCCCGCCTGCGGACTCATCAGCTTTGTCATGGCCAAGCTGTTCGTGATGTTCATCTAGTCAAACCGAACGTCCATCCGGACCGTAACACCTCGCCCACCCGTCTTCGCCTCGAAAGGACCCACTCATGGCAAAGAAACCCGATTCGTTCTACTTTGACAACTACGTCGCTTGCGCCGACCTCGCCGTCCAGGCCGCCGAGCTGCTTACCAAGATTTTCGAGAACTTCGATCCCGCAAAGATTCACGATATGCTCGACAAGATGCATGCGATCGAGCATGCGGCCGACAAGAAGCACCATGAGCTCGAAGACGCCCTGCTCACCGCCTTTATCACCCCGCTTGAGCGCGAGGATCTGGACCTGATGAGCTGCTCGCTCGACACCGTGCTCGACCGCATCGAGGGCGTCGTGCAGCGCGTCTACTTCACCAACATCCAGAGCATCCATCCCGACGCCATCGTCATCGCTCACAAGGTGACTGACGCCTGCCGCGCCATGAAAGACCTGATGGTCGAGCTGCCTAACTACCGCAAGTCCAAAACGCTGCGCGAGCTCGTCATCCAGATCAACACCATCGAGTCCGAGGCCGACGAGCTCTATATCAACGCCATGCGTAACCTGCACGTTAACGGCAAGGACCCGCTCGAGGTCATCGCTTGGCGTGACGTGTACGCCTTCCTGGAGTACTGCGCTGACTGCTGTGAGAATGTGGCCGATGTTGTGGATTCGATTGTCATGAAGAACAGTTAATTGGGGGTACGTGTCCCGGCGGCGAAGGGCCGGCCACGGTTTGCTTTCTCACTCCGGCTGCTTTGCAGAGTCGTTCGAAAGTAAACCGTGGCCGGCCCTTCGCCTTACGTACCACCATTGGGAACTTTGGCTGATAGATTTAGCGCGATGGGGGTTTGGCTGAAGGGACCTTTGGTATCCGTTCGGACACTTTGGCCCTTGATGAGCGTTTGGCTGATTGCTGCTTTGGGTACTCTTTGGGTTACATTTGGTTTATTTGATTTTTAATTTTAGGAGGGCTTGTATGTCTTATTTGGATCTGGCTCGTGGTCGGTATTCTTGTCGTTCTTTTGAGGACCGTCCTGTTGAGCAGTCGGTAGTGGATGCCATTGTTGAGGCGGGGCGGATTGCTCCTTCTGCTTGTAATAATCATCCAACCCGTGCGATGGTGTTGGATACGCCTGAGCTTCTGGAGAAGGCCGCTGCTTGTCAGCCTCGGTTTGCTCGTGATGGGTCTATCTTTGGGGCTCCGCTTGTCTTCCTTATTTGCAGCGTTACCGATGATGCTTGGGTGCGCCCGTATGACCAGATGAATTCCAGTGAAATCGATACGTCCATAGTGTGCGATCAGATGATGATGGAGGCCACCGAGCAGGGCCTGGGAACGTGCTGGGTATGCCATTTTAAGCCTGAGGTGGCACAGGAGCAGTTCAACCTGCCCGAGGGCGTCTATCCCTATCACATGCTCGTCTGTGGCTATCCTGCCGACCACATCGCCGATCCCGAGCATCGCGAGGCCCGCACCATTCCCCTCCCCGACTTCCTCCTCAAGTAGGTTTTGGGACATGCCTTAAAACCCACCCTTGACCGCTCACCCGTTCGCCGAGTTCTGCGTCACTAATGTGCAGGGCTCGGTTTTTTATGTTACACACCCCGGCACAGTCATAAAAAAGGACCCGCAAGCTGCGGGTCCTTTCTAGGCACTAAATTGTAGGCCGAATGTTAGTCCAAGTCGTCGGCGGCAAAGTTGTCGATCGGGGCGAAGGGGTCGGCCACGGGGACAACCGGGTCAGCGACGGGCAGCGGCTCGGCGGGAACAGTCACCGCAGGAGAAGCGGCGGAACCGACCGGCGTGGAGGCCATGAGGTCGGCCGGGAAGGAGTTTTGGGCATCGTCCATGAAGTGCTGGATGAGCTTGAGATACTCGGCCTTGAACTCCTCACGGGAAGCCTTGAGGCGATCGATCTCCTCGAGCTCGGCCTGCTTCTCGGTCAGAGCTTGGCGGATAACCTCGCGTGCCTTGGCGTCAGCCTCGTTGCGGATACGCTCAGCGTTCTCATTGGCATCGTTGACGATGGTCTCAGCGGTCTGCTGGGCAGCGATCAGGGCAGCGGAAATCTGGCGCTCCTGAGCGGAGAAGTCAGGGGCGGGAGCAGCCACGGGGGCGGCAGGAACGGCCTGGGCGGGGGCATCCTGAGCCTGGGCAAGCTGAGCCTGCGCATCGGCAAGCTGCTGCTCGGTAGCAGTCAGACGACCCTTAAGGTCGACGATCTTAGCGAGCATAGCGTCAACCTCGGAGGACAGCGTCTCCAAGAAGACGTCGACCTCGGCAGGATCGTAGCCACGCTTGGCCTCAGAGAAAGTCTGAGCCTGGATGTCTGCAGGGGTAATAGCCATAACAAGTCTCCTTTTTCATCGCCTCGGCGCTACACGCCCGACGTAAGTTACTAAGTCAGTTCTACACGAGTATACCTATAAGAAGCTGCAGAACCAGCCTCTGCACCAACTGCAACGCAATAATCGCAACGACCGGCGAAAAATCGATACCGCCCATCGGCGGGATGAAACGACGGAACAGGTTGAGCCACGGACCGCACACGCTATCGAGCACCGCGGCAATATCCTGAAGCAAACCACCCTGCTTCATCGGAATCCACGTCATAAAGCAGTAGACGACAATGAGCGTGGAATAGAAGTTGAACAGCGTGTTGACCAGCTGGACGATAGTGTAGATGTTGATGGGAATCTCCTCGTCTTGTCTTTACTTAAGGTAGCCGTCGGCACGAAGCTTCTTGAGGTCCGAATCTTTGACCTCGCAGCCGGCGGGCAACACCATGAACACGCGGTCGCCCACCTCCTTGACCGTGGCGCCCAGACCGCAGGCAAAGCCGTAAGAGAAGTCCAAGACGCGCTTGGCAACTTCGGTGCGTACGCCCACAAAAATCAGTGCGACAGGCTGCTTGGTGCGAACGCGGCGAACCACGGTCTCCACGTCGTCATAGCTCTCGGGGCGCAGGACATAGGCCGGCAGCTGCGGCGTGGCGTTGATGATATTGCTCGCATAGGCCGAGGCATCGCTCGGTGCAGACGCGGGCGCAGCGGCGGCACGGGCGCGGGTGTTCTCGGCGTAGCTCGACGGCGTGTCATAGGCACCAGGACGATAACCGCTCGCAACACTGTCCTGCGAGCGCGAAGGCGGGTTATACGTCGTGGCATGGCGGGAGTCATCGCCGACCAGCTGCCCGGAGCGTGTATACACGGCAACCGACTCAGCTTCACCACGGCGCGTCTGACCAAGCAGGCCGTTGCTCGGCTCGTCTTGGGTGTAGAAGCCCTCGCCCGAAGCACCGCTGTAGCCGTTGCCCTGATAGCCATCGTCATAGCCATCATCGTAGCCGTAGTCGTCGTCCTGGCCATAACCCTGGTCGTAACCCTGCTGGCCGCCCAGGTGCATCTTATTTTTAATCTCGTCAAGGAAGCCCATGGTTGTGTCCTCTCGCGGTTTAGTGCAGGCGCCCCGATAATCAGTGCGCACTTCAGAGCCTTATTTTACTGCAAACTCCGGGCTAAATACTACCCTGCCCAGGCGAACGAGCGTAGAGCCCTCCTCAAGGGCAGGCTCAAAGTCTTCGCTCATGCCGCAGGAAAGCTCAGGCAGGTTCAAATCGGGATGCGCCGCCTCCAGCTCATCCCTCAGCTCACGAAGCCCCGCAAAGGTGCGGCGTGCCACATCCTTGTTCCCCCGGGGCGCCATAGTCATAAGCCCCTGTACGCAAATTCCCTCAAGTTCCGCAAGCTCGCCCGCGGCGGCGCGAATCTCATCGGGCGAAAAGCCTCCCTTCGACTCCTCACCACTCACATTGACCTCAATGAGCACACGCTGAGGGCCGGCGAGCTCGCCTGCCTCAATCTTGCGGGCAGCACGGCTCGAGATCGCCTGCGCCAGATGCAGCGAACCCACCGAGTGAATCAGCTCGGCTGAGCCCAGCACCGCATTGATCTTATTGGTCTGCAGGTTCCCGATCATATCGAAGCGCACCTCGGGCAGCTCCGGATGCTCCGCCAGACCCGTGAGCTTGCGAACCAGCTCCTGCGGGCGGTTCTCGGCAAAATGGCGATACCCCGTCTGGATGGCGGCAACGGTCTCATCGACACCAACGGTCTTTGACACGGCAATGAGGCGCGCGGCGTCGTGGGGGCGGCCTGCGCGATCGAGCGCCGCATAAAAACGTTCCAGAATCTGCTCGCGGCGAGCGCGCATCAAGTCCAAATAGTTATCCATTGCCAATCGCCTCCGCTGACAGCCAAACAAGTAGTCCCATGCTAACGCAAGAGCGCGGCCCCGCATGTGCAAGGCCGCGCTCACTTAGGTATTTACAATCTTTCGACGAACGGGGTTACTTACTCCTCGTCGTCCTCGCCATCGTCCTCATCCTCAAGATGATCGAGCAGGTAGCGAAGACCCTCGTTGACCTCGTTAGCGGGCACCTTGGCAACGTAGTGCGCGTCGATGGCGGGCCTCATGATAACGCCCTCGCCCGAAGGTACGCGCATGCTCTCGAGCTCGTCCTCGTCCGTGCGGGCGATATCGCCGGCAGTCATGCGCTGGCCGGTCAAAAGGAACGTCAGACGGCAGGCGGCATCGATGGAAATCGAGGCGATGCGATCCAGGTAGCGCGAAACCATGATGGCGCGGCGCAGATCGTCATAGTTGCTGTCGTCGTCCATAAAGTCGCCCGTATC
>CABUXM010000111.1 GCA_902495545.1 uncultured Collinsella sp.
AGGCCGGCCTCGTGCAGCACGCCCTTGAGGGTGTGGTATACCTCGGCGCACCAACGCAGGCCCTCGGCAAAACTCGGGGCGCCCACCGGCATGATCATGAACTCCTGGAAGTCAACGTTATTGTCGGCATGCACGCCGCCGTTGAGGATGTTCATCATAGGTGTGGGCAGCAGATGAGCGTTGACGCCGCCCAGGTACTGGTACAGCGACAGGCCCGCCGACTCGGCGGCGGCGCGGGCAACGGCCAGCGACACGCCCAGGATGGCGTTGGCACCGAGCTTGGTCTTGTTGGGGGTACCGTCCGCGGCAATCAGCGCGGCATCGACGGCGCGCTGGTCGAAGGCGTCGAGACCCACGACGGCGTTGGCGCACTCGTTGTTGACGTGCTCGACGGCCTGCGAAACGCCCTTGCCCAGGTAGCGGCCCTTGTCGCCATCGCGTAGCTCGCAGGCCTCAAAGGCGCCGGTCGAAGCACCCGAAGGCACCATTGCGCGGCCAAAGCTGCCGTCCTCGAGCACGACCTCGACCTCGACGGTGGGATTGCCGCGGCTGTCGAGCACCTCGCGACCGTAGACGTCCAAAATATCGCTCATGTTGTCTCCCTCTCACTTGGAAACGTAGTGGATGCAAGCGACCGGCTGACCGTGCACCATCGGTGCGTCTCCGTAAGTTAGCCATGTCGCACTTTTTGCATTATGCCCTAAGTCAGCCGAGGGATACACTTGATTTTCGAAAAATTTAGCGGGAACGATGAGGCGTGTCAGCCCGTCGTTCCCGCAGTCTTACTCCTCCGCCTTTGCGGCATCCCACAGGTCGTTGAGGCCGTGGGTCGAAAGCTCGGCCAGACCCACGTTAGCGTCGGACGCCATCTGCTCCATCGCGGCCCAGCGACGGCGGAACTTTGCCGTGCTGGCGCGCAGGGCGCTCTCGGCGTCGATCCCCTCTTTGCGCGCGACGTTGACTAGGGCAAAGAGCAGATCGCCAAACTCCATTTCGCGCTCGGGCGTTCCGGGGGCCTCGGCCTCAAACTCGGCACGTTCCTCGGCGACCTCGTCGCACACGTCCTGGACCGTCTCCCACTCAAAGCCCACGGCGGCCGCTTTGCGTGACACCTTCTGCGCCTGCATCAACGCCGGCAGATGCGTGGGCACGCCATCGAGCAGACCCTCGGGCGCGGCCTCGCCCGCCGCCACGGCCTTGTCCTTGGCGGCTTTCTCGGCAAGCTTGACCTCGTCCCAAATCTTGAGTACCTCGTTGGAGCTGTCGGCATCCACATCGCCAAACACGTGCGGATGACGGCGAATGAGCTTGGCGTCGATATCGCGCGCCACGTCGGCCAGCGTAAACTCGCCGGCGTCCGCCGCGATCTGCGCATGCAGCACGACCTGCATGAGCACGTCGCCCAGCTCCTCGCGCAGGTGTGCCGCATCATCGGCCTCGATGCAGTCAAGCGCCTCATAGGCTTCCTCGATCATGTTCTTGCCAATGCTCTGATGCGTCTGCTCGCGGTCCCACGGGCAGCCATCGGGCTGACGCAGGCGCCAGACGGTCTGCACCAGATGCTGCAGCTCAGCCGACGCATCGACCAGCGTGGACAGATCGCGCGAACCCTCGGCATTTTGCTGAGCCATGTGCTGCGCCACGGTTATTCCTCCTCCAGGATCACATGTCGGAACGCTCCGCCCTCGTAGATGCCGTAGCTGTGCGTGCCGTCCTTGGGGATGCTCACGCTGCCGGGGTTGAAGAGCCACAGGCCCGGGTGCGCCTCGCTTGCCTCGTTAACCTTGATGTGCGTGTGACCGTAGACGAGCGCGGAGCCCTCGGGCAGCATGGGCGCGTGGTCGACGCTATTGTGCATGCCGGCGCCAAAGACGTGGCCGTGCGTCAGGAACAGCTCGCGGCCGGTTTCGTCAAACAGCGTGGCATAGTCGGCCATGACGGGAAAGTCGAGGACCATCTGGTCGACCTCGGCGTCGCAGTTGCCGCGCACGGCGATGATGCGGTCGGCTAGGGCGTTGAGCAGCGGAATCACGCGCTTGGGAGCATAGTCGCGCGGCAGGTCGTTGCGCGGACCGTGGTAGAGCAGGTCGCCCAGCAGAACGATGCGGTCGGGATGCTCGGACTCGATGGCGGTGACCAGGCGCTCGGTCCAGTATGCCGAGCCGTGGATGTCAGAAGCGATGAGGTATTTCATGGTGGTCCTTTCGGTGGGGCTAATAGAATTGGTGCGGCGCGTCGTTGGCCTGTGTCACTCAAATCGCAGTGCCGCGCTCTGAGCCTCCTGCATCACGCGTTGGAGCGGCACATTGTGCTCACGGGCAAGGCGAGCGCAGTCCTCGTACTCGGGCGCTGCACGCTCGCTGCCGTCGGGCAGGGTGGCCACTTTAACGGACACCTCGCCCCATGGCGTCGCTACGCGCTCAAAGCGGCGTGGCAGGCAAACGCGCTCCATGACCTGGCGACGGATGCCATTGGTCGTGGTTTCCAAAAAGATGATCGTCTGCAGGCGCTCGATATCCTCGTGAGCACAGATTACCTGCAGCTGCCAGCCAGGGCGGCCTTTCTTGCAATAGAGGAGCAGCCAATGCACCTCGCGCGCACCCGCCTCGCGCAGGCGGTCGGCGGCGTAGGCAAGCACCTCGGGCGACGCATCGTCGATGTCGCATTCCAGCTTGACGATGGTCTCGGGCGCATCGGTCTCGCGAGACAGCGGAGATTTGCTATCGCATGGCATACGGTCCGGCTCCTTTCCGCACGGGCTCGTTTTGTTCATCCAAACGCTAGCACATCGCAGGCGGCGCAGGGGCGGCGTCATGGGATAGGTGCGACTTTTGCTGGGCACAAGTGCTGGCGCGCTCCAACGCCGGCCCGCTCCACTCAAACGTGTACGTCATCCTCCAAACATGTCATTTTTTTCAGCTTTTGGAGGCTGATGTACATGTTTTGAGAGCGCAAGCGAGGCCGCACCGCGCGCCGCGCAGCCTTTCCAATCGATTTCGACCCCCGGTGTGCCCGGCGTGTTGAGAGCTGCGCCATTACAATGAAGCGGATTCGCTTGACGCAAAGGAGCCGCCGTGTCTGCTTGCCCGCTGGTCGATTGCCACACCCACACCTCGTTTTCGGACGGGCACGCCTCGTTTGAGGACAACGTCCGTGCCGCTGCCGCCGCCGGCTGCCGCGTTATGGTCTCGACTGACCACCTCACCCTGCCCGCCAGCATGGACGCCAATTGCGAAGTGCAGGTTGTCGAGGGCGACCTGCCGGCACATCGCCTGGCATTTGAGGACGCCCGCAAGCTCGCCGCGCAGATCGCGCCGGAGCTCGAGCTTATCTATGGCTTTGAATGCGATTGGTACGAGGACTGCGAGCCTTTGGTTGAGCGCTGGTCCCAGGGCGCCGTCGTGCGCCTGGGCAGTGTGCATTGGATTGGCAACCCAGGCGATATTGCGGCAGGCGCTGCGGGCACGGCGGGGACGGAGGACGTCGCTCGTCCCGATACGCCCGATTCGCGCTGCGGTTGGATCGACGATGATACCGACCTGCATGTTTGGGAAAACTTAGGCGTGCGCGGCGTGTGGGAGCGCTATGTCGATGACTGGTGCCGCGCCTGCGAGAGCCCGCTCAACTTTGATGTAATGGCTCACCCCGACCTGGTCATGCGCTTTTCGAAGGAAGGCTTTGCGCCCGACTTTGACCCCGCACCGTTTTGGCAGCAGATGGCCGAATGCGCCCACGATACGGGCCGCCGCATTGAGGTCTCGACCGCCGCACCGCGCAAGGGCCTCGACGACTACTACCCCGCAACCGGTCTTTTGCGCTGCTTTGCCCATGCCGAGGTGCCGATCACTTTTGGCTCGGACGCGCACCGCGCCTGCGACATCTGCTGGAACATCCGTGAGGCCCAGGCACACGCCTACGACTGTGGCTACCGAACCTTCGACATCCCCCACCCCACCGGCGAATGGGAATCCACACCCCTCGCCTAACTAGTCGTTTAAGAACGTCCCCAATGACTAGTGGCGGCGGGCGTTGAGTTCGCCAGCCAGCTCGTCGAGGGTGATGCCGTAGCGCTCAAGCGTCACGAGCAGGTGGTAGACCAGGTCGCCGGCCTCGTAGCGGATGTGGTCGTGGTCGTTGTCCTTGCAGGCCATGATGACCTCGCTCGCCTCCTCGGCAAGCTTCTTGAGCAGTTCGTCCTCGACGTCGGTCAGCAGACGGGCGGTGTAGCTCTCCTGTGGCGACGCATCGCGACGACCGTGAATCACCTCGGCCAGTCCCGTCAGCGTCTCGCCGATATTTCCCGGCTGCACGTTCGCCGTTCTGACTCCCATGGTTATTTCCTCTCGTTACTGCAGCGTAAAGTAGGTACCGATCTCATCGAACCGAGGCTTTGCGCCCTTTTTCTCAAAGAACTCGACGATGACGGCATGGGCCTCATCGAGCCTTTCCTTCTCGGCCTCGAGCCAAAGCGACTGCGCCCCGCAGGCATCAGTCAGGTGCACGCGACATGGCACGCCCGCGCGGAGGAGCTCGGTGTTGCAGTCGGCGACCTCGAACGGCGTCACAACTTTCATCGCACTCCCCCTTCCACGCGCTTAAAGAAGCAGGTACGGTTGCCGGTGTGGCAGGCCGGGCCTGGCGAGTCGACCTTGACCAGCAGCGTATCGCTATCGCAATCGGCCCAGAGCTCCTTGACCTCCTGCATGTTGCCGCTCGTCGCACCCTTGTTCCAGAGCTCCTGGCGGCTGCGGCTCCAAAACCACGTGGTCCCGGTCTTGAGCGTCAGCCCCACCGACTCCTCGTTCATCCAAGCAACCATAAGCACCTCGCCGGTGTCATATTGCTGAACCACACAGGGAATCAGCCCGCAGGCGTCGTATTTAAGATCAGACGCTTCTATTACCTCAGTCATCATTTCTCCCAAGTAATTACCGTAAACCCCACAGGTCGGCGAGGGTTGTCCAGGTGCCCGAGATTCCGAGCGACAAGCCCGACGACGCGTACTTAAGTACGCGAGGAGGGTTGGAGCCGGAAGGTCGGGTGCCTG
>CABUXM010000112.1 GCA_902495545.1 uncultured Collinsella sp.
CGAACGTTGCCGTCTTGGTTGACGCTCGCGGTGCGAAAATAGCCCGCGGGGCGAAGGCGAATGACGAAATTGTCGAGGCTGTCCGACGGTGCGGGTGTGTTGTCTGCAAATGCCGCTCGCAGGGGAATGCCCGGCGCTGCGGTTTCGGGCAGGCTTGCAAGTGGCGACAACGCCGCAAGCCCTAGGCCCAGCGTAAACGCTCGGCGGCTGATGGCATGGTGTTCGGTCATAACTTCTCCATTCGCAGAGTGCGGTTATGCGATAGTTTTGGTCACTATACTGCCCAGATGTATAAAGATGCTGGTTTAATTGTCTGCGCGGCGCTATATATCGGCGGGCGGACGCGTTGAGGCGCTTGCCGTTTTCGTACTGCTGCCACATTTGGGGTGGTTCCGGCGTCCGGCATCCTCGCGTTCGTCGGCTACCGGCATAAGAAAGGGAGGGTCGGTTTACCAGCCCTCCCTGGGTACGAAGCGCTGGGGTACCGTCGCTTGTTTGCACTGCGACCGTGTTTCCCGTTGCGCTCGCCAGTCGTTTAGCGCTTGATCTCGATATCATCGAGCATGACGTCCATGGCCTCGGTCTTGGCCTCGGCAATGTCGTCGGCAAATTCCAGGGACTTCATCATGGTCTCGACGGCATCCTTGTGCTCCTCGACGTTGTCGATGCGCACGTACACGCTGCCGCCGTCAACGTCGGTGAAGTACTCGGTCGTCACGCCGCCCGAGTGTGTGTAGGAAGCGTTGCGCCAGGTCTTGCCGTTGTACTTGACGGGGTCATTCTCGGTCCACTCAAAGCTGGCATTCCACTTTGCCTCGTAGTCGAACAGCTCGTCGGCGTTCTTGTCAGAGTCGAAGACGGGGATGAAGCGATCGTTGGCGTGCTCGCTCTCGGTGAACTTAAACTGGGCCCTGTCGGCAGTGTCGCCTGCGACGTCGGTGATCTCGACGCCCTCGGGGACCTCGACCTTAAACCAAATGAAGTCGGTCCTCATATCCACGGCTGGCTTTTCTGCGCCGCCGCCACCGCCACTTCCGGTAGCGTCGCCGCTGCCACCGCAGCCCACCAGGGCAACTGCGGCAAAGAGACTGATGCAGAGGGTGAGAATCGCAAAGGCCTTCTTTTTCATGGTCGTGTCCTCCTCGATCTGTAACCGCCCATGGATTACCTGTCTTTACTGTACGCGTGGACGGCTCGCTAGGGTGGGCCATGTGTCCCATTCTGAGGGCCGGATTTGCGCCGGCAAGTGGCAATATGTCCGGGCGCAAAAGAGGGGAGGGCCGATGCTGTCGGCCCACCCCGGGGTTGGGTGCCCGCGCTTTTATTGGGGCGCGTGCGCGGACGTGCGTGGACTCTTGCTACTCGATCTCGATGCTCGCAATTTCGACGCCGCGGGCCTCACTCACAGCCGCCTTCATGTCATCGGGGAACTCGATGGAGTTGAGGAGTGCCTCGGCTTCTTTCTTGTGCTGGTCGAAGTTCGAGATGAGGACGTAGACGCTTCCCGGCTCAACATCGGTAAAAAGCATGGTTGAGATGCCGCTGTTGTCCTCGTATGTTCCGACGAGCCACGTCCTGCCGTTATACTCGACGGACCCGCCATCCTTCCACTGGAACGTATCCCCCTTCTTTTCCGCCTGGTCGGCGTGGGGTTCCTCGGCCGTCAGCGCTTTTTTCCAAACGGGGATAAGGCGATCGGCCGAGGCGTTCTCGTCTTCGGGGAAGGTGAGCTGGACCCTGTCGGCATTCTTGCCGGCAGAGTCGCTCACGCCAACGCTCTCGGGCATCTCGACCTTAAACCAGATAAAGTCGGTCTTCTTGGCGACGGGGACCTTTTCCTTGCTCTCGCTCTTGGGGGCGCTGCCGCCGCCCGATGCGCTCCCGCCGCAGCCGACAAGGGCAAACGCGGCAAAGAGGGCGATGCAAAGGGAAAGGATCGATAGGGTCTTTTTCTTCATGGTGGCGTCCTCCTTGTCTGCCAGGGACATCGTGTGCCGCGGATCGCTGGGGCGGCGGTTACGCATGCGCATGATGTCTTTGTTTACTGTGCGGTTATTCTTCCATTCGTCGTCCGGTGCCGTGATGAGCTTGCCCCAACATAGGGCTCCTTACCTATATGTATGCCCCAGTTGCCGCTGCCCGGAAGTCTCGAAAGGTGGGCCATGTGTTCCATGTTTGCGGTGCCGACGCCTATCGTTCGTCATAGAAATCCGCGATGGCCAGGTGCGCTGACGCTTATGTACTTATGGGCTAGACTTAGCACCATTATGTGATCGATGCGGTCGGTCGGCGGTTTCCACCCGACCGATGTATATGACTTGAAGGTGCATGCGTATGAGCCAAGAGATGATGGACAAGACCTGCCGCGGGTTTGCCGAGGCGCTTGCCGCGCGCGAGCCGGTTCCCGGCGGTGGCAGCGCGAGCGCCTTTGTGGGCGCGCTGGGCGCCTCGCTGTGCGGAATGGTTGCCCGCTACGGGGCAACCAATCCCGCGCTTGTCGATCGCGCAGACGATCTGACGCGCGCATTTGCCCAGGCAGATGAGTTGGCGCAGGAGCTTGTGGGCCTGGTCGCCGAGGACGTTCGTGCGTACGGCCAGGTGTCCGCGGCGTACGGTATTTCGCGTGAGGACCCGGCTCGACCTGCGGCGATCCAGGACGCGTTGCACGTGGCCGCCATGCCACCGTATCGGATCATGGACACCTGCGGGCGCGCGCTGGCGCTGCTCGAGGATATGGCCGATAAGGGCTCGCGCCAACTGCTGTCCGACGTGGCGTGCGGTGCCGTGTTCTGCCGCGCCGCCATGCAGGGAGCGAGCCTGACGCTCTTTGCCAACACCACATCTATGAAAGACCGGGCGCGCGCCGAGGAACTCGAGGCAGCGTGCGACGATCTGCTGGATACGTGGCTGCCGCGCGCCGATGCGCTGGCGCGCCGTGCTGCCGACGCCGCAAGGAAGAGGGGGTAGCCATGGCCGAGCTGTTGAAGGGCGCTCCCGTCGCCCGTGCTTTGACCGAGGAGCTCGCCGCTCGCTGCACGGCTTTGCGCGAGCGCGGCGTTGTTCCGACGCTGGTCATCGTGCGTGTGGGCGAGCGCGAGGACGACCTGTCCTACGAGCGCGGCGCCCTCAAGCGCTGCGAGAAGGTTGGCATTGAGGCTCGCCGCCTTTTGCTTCCCGCCGATGTTTCGCAGGACGAGCTGTTGGCGGCTATTAAAGACATCAATGCCGACCCCGCTGTTCATGGCTGTCTGATGTTTCGTCCGTTGCCCGCTGGGCTTGACGAGGATGCGGTTGCCGCGGCACTCGATCCCGCCAAGGACGTCGACTCCATGACGCCGGCATCGCTGCTCACCACGCTTTCGGGTCGTGGCGAGGGCTTTGCTCCTTGCACGGCCGAGGCCGTGTTGGCGTTGCTGGACCATTACGGCGTTGAGCTGGATGGGGCCAAGGTCGCGGTTGTTGGTCGGTCGCTGGTGATTGGTCGTCCCGTAGCCGCCATGCTTACGGCTCGCAATGCCACGGTGACGACGTGCCATACGCATACGCGCGACTTGGCTGCCGAGTGCCGTGTGGCCGATATTGTGGTTGCGGCCGTTGGACGCGCGCGCACGATTGGCACGGATGCGGTTCGCGATGGCCAGACGATTATCGATGTTGGCATTAATTGGGACGAGGCCGCTGGCAAGCTGGTCGGGGACGTGGATTTTGATGCTGCGGAACCGATCGTTGGCGCCATTACTCCCGTGCCGGGCGGCGTGGGGGCTGTAACGACGGCGATTCTCGCCAAGCACGTGATCGAGGCGGCGGAGCGCGCATCGAAATAGGTGTTTTGGGCTGTTTGAGGGGTTAGCTATATACCACGCGGTCAAAAAATGCCAAATATGAGTACTGATGCCAAGATAGTCACATATGTTTTATGACATTTGGGCTTCCTAGCGATATACATTATCGTTAGGAAGCCCATTTTATTGAACCTATGGGGAATAACGTTGTCTTGCTTTTTCACAAATGGGGATTTCTGGCACTCGTTACAAGGAAATTTGCTGCTACTAAATTGGTGGCAGTACTCATATTTGGCATTTTTTGACCACAGGGGTCCCGAGGGGGGTCCCGAGGGGTCGCGGTTTCGCCCTTTTTGCGCCGAAGCGATACACTGTTGCCGTTTGATTTCTTCGCTCAAGGAGGATGCGCATGCCGTGCACAACGATTTTGGTTGGTAAGAACGCGAGTTACGACGGCTCGACGCTGGTTGCCCGCAATGAGGACTCGTCCAATGGGGTATTTGAACCCAAGCGCATGCGCGTAGTACATCCCGACGAGCAGCCGCGTGTCTACACGAGCGTCCTGAGCCACCTGACCGTTGAGCTGCCCGATAATCCCATGCGTTACACAAGCGTCCCCGACGTTGTTCCGGGCCATGGCATTTGGGCCGAGGCCGGCTTCAACGAGCTCAATGTTGGCATGTCCGCAACCGAGACACTCACCACCAACGAGCGCGTCCGCGGCGCCGATCCGCTCGTGGACTACGTGCTCGCCAAGGGCAACGAGGGCGAGGACGGCTATGTTCCGGCGCAGCCCGGCGGTCTGGGCGAGGAGGACATGGTGACCCTGGTGCTGCCATATGCCAAATCCGCCCGCGACGGCGTACGCATCCTGGGTGACCTGCTCGAGCGCTATGGCACCTACGAGAACAACGGCATCGCCTTTAGCGACGTGGACGAGATCTGGTGGCTCGAGACCATCGGCGGCCACCACTGGATCGCCAAGCGCGTGCCCGATGACGCCTATGTGACCATGCCCAACCAGCTGGGTATCGACAGCTTTGACCTGGATGACGCCGAGGGCGCTCAGGCCGACCACATGTGCTCCGCCGACCTGCGCGCCTGGATGGCCGAGTGGCATCTGGACCTGACGCTGGGCGTCGAGGGCGACGGCCCGGCTGCGGTCTTTAACCCGCGCGAGGCCTTTGGCTCGCACAGCGACAGCGACCA
>CABUXM010000113.1 GCA_902495545.1 uncultured Collinsella sp.
AAGGAACGCAACATGGCAACCAAAGAAGAAATCTCGATGGTTGGATTCGAGATCGTCGCATACGCAGGTGACGCCCAGACCGATCTGCTTGCAGCGCTCGATGCTGCTCGCGAGGGTGATTTTGAGAAGGCCGAGCAACTGCACAAGGATGCCAGCGATGCACTTATCGGCGCTCACGACACGCAGACCAAGCTGCTTTCGCAGGAGGCCGGCGGTGGCGAGATGGAGATGACCTTCATCATGGCTCACGCTCAGGATACCCTCATGACCACTATGATCCTGGAGAAGCAGACCCGCTTTACCATCGATGCCTACAAGCGTATCGCCGAGCTCGAGGCCAAGCTCGCCTAACGAGTCCGCACAACTTCGTCCCCTTCCAAAAACCCTGCCGCTATCCGCGGCAGGGTTTTTCTTTTTACCCGGCACTTGGGGACGTTCCTTATCTGCCGGCAGTTAGGGACACTCCTGCCATGCATTTGATCCTTTGAGGATGGAAGAAAACGGGTTATTGGGTTTGCTGCGCTGCCGAATCGGCCTGTCGGTTACAAAACTATGCCGGTTTACTACGATGAATCGCATTCTTTCAACTATGGAAAGAACAGCGTTATCAAAACCGCAGGTAGAACGCTTGTCATTTTCTACTAATAGCAAATGTGGTCGGTCCTATCGGTTTTATCGTAGTAAACCGGCATAGTTTTGAAATGGCACTATTCGACTAGCAGCGTTATGGAGCTTCTGCACGCCCTCCCGTTCGGTTTTTCGCTGGGTGGGTATACTTCCATCCGCAATACAGGCCGGAATGAGGAGGTATCCAAATGCCGGACAATGGATCGATTCAAAAGAGAGGCACGCACGAGATGGCTCATGGGCGTCCTGTCCAGATAACCGAGCACACGACGGTAACCGAGCTGCAGCCCAGCCTGTCCGATGTCGTGTGCGCAAACAAAAAGCTGCAGATTGGCTTTATCGTTGCGCTCGTAGTACTGGCGCTGCTGTCGGGCTTTGTAGCTCGTCCGCATTTCGCCGATACCAAAACTTGGGACTCCACCATCGAGGTCATCGATCAAAAGAAAGGAAACGTACTGGCGCTCACGACCTCGTGCGTGGCGCTGTCTGCGGGCATTACCGCGCTGCCGGGTGATACGGGAACGCCGGTTGCCGAGCAGCTCGCGCAGCTTTCAGGCAACCTTGGTATCGTGCTTGCCGTGCTATACCTAGAGAAATATTTGCTCACGATTTTGTGGTCGGTTGGCCTGGGCATCTTAATCCCGTTTGCGTTGGCGCTCTTTGCGGTGTCGCTCGGCATTCACGGGCGCTGGAGCACGAGCGCTGTCCTGCGCCGTGTGGCGACGCGCGTGCTGGTGGTTGCCGTGATCGGCATGGCGCTCGTGCCCGCGAGCGTATGGGTGTCGCAGAAGGTCGATGAAACGTATCGCGTAAGTATTGAGCAAGCTGAGCAAAAGGCTGCGGACGCTGCGGACGCGGCCGACACCACGGACAAGTCAGCCGAGACCAGCTCAAAATCGAACAAGAAAAAATCCGAGGCCACGGAGTCCAAAAACGTGCTCGAGCAGTTGACTGATGGGGCATCGAGCCTTGTTACGTCGGTGACCAGCGGCGCCAAGCAGATGACCGATGAGATCGTGCGGCAGGTGACCGATCTGATTGAAGGCGCCATCGTGATGATCGTGACCTCGTGCGTTATCCCGCTGCTGGTGCTCGTGGCGTTCCTATGGCTAGGACACGTGCTGCTGGGGATCGATATTTCCGGCCCGGCGAACTATTTGACGGGCCGTTTCTTGAGTGCTCCTTCCAAGCACGCCAAAAAGGGCGGGCAGTCCGAGTAGCTAAAACAGCTGTATATACCGGGGAATACCGCCGAAGGGCGGCCGAGACGCGTTCTCGGTCGCCCTTTTGTTTGTTGAACACATGGTCGCTGCGTCCGCGCCCGGCTCAAACGGTCAGCAATCATCCGTGAACGGTATTTGTTCAAAAAAGAACAAAGATAAACAAATAGTTGTTGCAGTTACTGTTCGAATGTGTTCAAATAAACATGAACAGTGAAGAACCGCACATTCAGATGCCCGGACCTGAACGCGATTCAACACTTCCAAACAGAAACTACGCACCTGCGTATCTCTCAAGGAGGATGTCATGAGGGTTGTAATCGCTTCCGATGCCGACGGTATGTCGATGAAGGAGTCCATCAAGGAGATGCTCATCGCCGACGGTCACGAGGTCGTCGACTATTCCGAGACCCCTGCCGCGGACTTTGTCGATTCCGCGACCGCCGTTGCCAAGGACCTGCTGGAGCACAAGGATTCCCAGGGCTTCGCATTCGATAAGTACGGCGTCGGCTCCTATATGGCCGCCGTCAAGATCAAGGGCATGGTCGTCGCCAACATTTCCGACGAGCGTTCCGCCTACATGACCCGCGAGCACAACGGCTCGCGCATGGTCACCATGGGCCCGGGCGTTGTGGGCACCGAGGTCGCCAAGAAGATCGCCCGCGAGTTCCTGCGCGCCCAGTACGCCGGCGGCCGTCACCAGATCCGTGTCGACATGCTCAACAAGATGGCCTAACGAGAGCCACCGAGAACTCGAACTTCTACCTCAACTTGTGAATTCAGACGAAAGGACGTTCTGATGAAGAAGACCATCGCAATCGGTTGCGACCATATCGTTACGGACGAGAAGATCTATCTGGCCGACCGCCTGGAGCAGGCTGGCTACAAGGTGCTCGACTGCGGTACCTACAGCCACACCCGTACGCACTATCCCATCTACGGTAAGGCCGTGGGCGAGGCTGTTGCCAGCGGCAAGGCCGACTTTGGCGTGGCCCTGTGCGGCACCGGCATCGGCATCACCAACGCCGTCAACAAGGTTCCCGGCGCCCGCTGCGCCCTGGTTCGCGACATGACCTCTGCCCTGTATGCCCGTCGCGAGCTCAACGCCAACATCGTGGGCTTTGGCGGCAAGATCACCGGCGAGTTCCTGATGGCCGACATTATGCTTGCCTTCCTGGAGGAGCCCTACGAGAAGACCCCCGAGCACGATGCCCTGATCGCCAAGATCGATGCCTGCAACAAGGCCGACGCCGAGGCTCAGGCTGACCCGCACTTCTTTGACGAGTTCCTGGAGAAGTGGGACCGCGGCGAATACCATGATTAGCGGGTATCCGGCGTAATTAACTAGCCCGTTGACGGCTCGCGTTTCTGTGAGGGGGCGCGGGCCGGTTTTCTATCGGCCCTATTGACTTGGCGGGCTGTCGTAAGAAAGGGAAGGCTCCTATGGAGTTTGTTCTTGATAACGGTTCTATCCGCGTAGCACTGAGCACGGCGGGCGGGTCGTTCACTTCTATTGCGGCTAACGGCCGTGAGTACCTGTGGCAGGGTGATTCTTCGGTCTGGTCGGGCCAGGCACCCATTTGCTTCCCGATCTGCGGCGGCCTTCGTGACGGTCGCGCGATGACTATGGGTGGTCGCGAGGTCAAGCTCGCCCGCCATGGTTTTGCCCGCAAGCAGGAGTGGAAGCTCGAGAAGCAGAGTGACAACATGGTTGCGCTGAGCCTAAGCTCTGCCGACCATGCCGAGTTGCTCGAGCAGTACCCGTATCCGTTTAAGATCGTTGCTCGTTACACGATCGATTCGGAAAAGGTGGCCGTGTCGTACGAGGTGACCAATGAGGGCATCGAGGATATGCCATTCTTTGTGGGTGGTCACCCCGGCTTTAAGTGCCCGCTCGACGAGGGCGAGTCCTACGACGACTATGAACTTCGTTTCGATCAGCGTGAGGCGACCGAGCTTTGCACCGCTGTTCCCTCCACAGGCCTGATCGATGTCGAGCACCGTAGCAAGAACCCGATGGTCGGCCACGATCTGCCGCTTACCCATGAGCTCTTCGACTTCGCCGAGACCATCTTTGATGTGCTCGAGAGCCACGTGGTTACGCTGACCAAGAAAACCGAGGACAAGGGCGTGCGCCTGACGTTCCCCGATATGCCGTACCTGATTGTGTGGAGCAAGCCCGAGGGCGACTTTGTGGCTGTTGAACCGTGGGGTGGTCTGTCCACCTGCTCCGACGAGGACGATATTCTGGAGCACAAGCGTGGCTGCCTGGTTGCCAAGCCGGGGGAGGCCGTCACCCGCGGCTTTGAGATCGAGATCCTTTAACGAGCTATCGTATGTTTGGGGCCGCGCGTGTCGTGCCCCGGAAACAGGAGTTCAATATGATTCTGACCGTTACCATGAACCCGTCGATTGATACGCGCTATCAGCTCGACAAGTTGATCATCGACGACGTGAACCGTGTGACGCCCGAAAAGACCGCTGGCGGCAAGGGCCTCAACGTGAGCCGTGTGCTGCTGCAGCTGGGCGACGACGTGCTCGCGACCGGTCTGCTCGGCGGCCACATGGGCGCCTATATGGCCGAGCTTATGGATGCTGATGGCGTCAAGAACGACTTTGTGCCCATTGCCGGCGAGACGCGCATCTGCCTGAATATTCTGCACGAGGGCAATCAGACCGAGCTGTTAGAGAGCGGCCCGCAGATTGCCCCGGCCGAGCTCGAGGCCTTCACGGCCAAGTTCGCCGAGCTTGCAGCGAAGGCGGACGTTGTGACGCTTTCGGGCTCGCTGCCGCGTGGCGTCGATGCCGGCTACTATGCCGAGCTCGTCAAGATCGCCGAGGAGGCGGGCGCCAAGGTGTTGCTCGACACCTCGGGTGCATCGCTGGAGGCCGCGCTGGAGTCCGACGCTAAGCCTGAGCTCGTAAAGCCCAATCTGACCGAGATTAACGGCCTGCTGGGTACGTCCTTTACGACCGATGATGTCGATGCCCTACGCGAGGCGCTTGCCGCCGATGACCGCTTTGCCGGTATTCCCTGGGTTGTCGTTTCGATGGGCGCTGCCGGTTCGGTGGGCTTCCATGAGGGTCGCGCGTTCCGCGCCAAGACGCCCGCGATTGCGGCTGTGAACGC
>CABUXM010000114.1 GCA_902495545.1 uncultured Collinsella sp.
AGGGCGGGCGCATGCATGCGCGGTGCCAGCTGTGTAAAGGTGGCGGTAAAGAACGTGACGAAAAAGCCCGAGCTCAGGTAAAAGACGACAAGGCCCAGGTTGGGATCGGCGCCGGCCTCCACGGCCAGGATGGAAATGGTCGAGAGCACGGCGATGCCGAGCATGACAAGTCCCATGTAGCGGCGCTCGGCAAGATCAAAGATAAAACCGGCGGCAAGGCCGCTTGCCGCCAAAAAGAGGCGCGGCCAGGCTTGCACGGCAATGGTGCCGTGGGCGTTGGAGAGTGTGACCACGTTGTCGAGGGTCGAGAACAAGCAGGCAAGAATCATGACGAGCGCGATGCTCCAGCATGCCTGTTTGGCGAGGGCATGAGAGGGCTCAACAAAGGGATTGATGGCAGGCCTTTCGGGGGGCGCGCTTGGCAATCGCATGCTCGTTGCCTTTTGCGCTGGCAGGTGCGCCACATGAGAATTTGTGCCCCGGGATCCGGATATCTTCCCGTAACATGGTGTTACAGAAGCACCCCTTACGACAAGGAGGCTCATATGCGAAAGCAAATCCATGACAACCCAATCGACCACGGCCGCGCGTGCGCGCTCTCCCACGGAACGTGGCGACGCGTGGGCGCCAAGCTCGCCTGCGCGGGGGCTTGCGCGCTCATGGTCGGTCAGCTGCTGCTACCCAGCGTGGCGCTCGCCGCCAAATGGGTCAACGTCGGCGGCACGCAGTACAACAAGGGCGCCGGCGACGAGGCCGGAACGTGGTCCTGGGACGGCGCCGACGACATGAAGCTCAATGGCTACAACGGCGCCGGTATCAGCGCTCAGGGCAACCTCAATATCGGCGTGACGGGCACCAACACCGTAACGGCCGATTCCTTGCAGAGCGCTATCGAGGTCAAGGACGGCAACCTTGCCATCACGGGGGAGGGAACCCTCAACGCGACGGCCGAACCACAGAAGAGCAGGAGCGCTGTTAAGGTCGAGTGCGGTAGCCTTGCCATCTCGGGCGACGTGACTCTCAACGCGACGGCCGGGACCGATACGATAGCGGTTTCGGGGGACGGTAAGGCCGGCGGCGACGTGGACATCCGCGGTGCCAACGTTAACGTGACGGCAACGAACAAAGTGCCTCATACCATCGGCATTCATACGCGGGCAGGCAACATAACCATTAACGAGGGCGCCGACGTCCACGTCGAGGCGGAGGCGAATGGGGGGCTCAATGCCGTTGCAGTCTATGCCGAAAACATCTCCTCCGAGCATGGAGGCCGCATCGCGGTGGATAACGCAAAATTAGATGCGGCGGCGCGTAATGCAAACATGTTGTCGGTCGCCCTGTATTCGTCCGGGGGTAAGGATACATATTTGAGTATTACCAACGGGGCGGATGCTACGCTCGTGGCGAGTGATAGTGTCGAGGTTTTGGATGGTGTTTGGATGCACGCGCAGGACGGCGTGTCGCGGGTGCTCGTCGAGAATTCGAGCCTTACAGTTCGATGCGGTGACGGAACTGGCCACAGTCGTAAACATGGCTACGGAATATATTCCCAGTCCGGCTCCCAGTCCGCCATCCCTCGAATTGACATCATTAATTCAAATGTTGAGGTGTCGGGTAATGCAGCGGCAATCTACGCTGTCAATCAAGGTGATGCAGCCCCTTGTCTCTCAATTGATGGCGGATCGGTAGTTACGACTCCCGCCGGCGGCACTGTGCGAGAAACTACGGGAAACGGACTCGTCATCGGTGCTGCCGGGTCGTCCACTATCCAGGATGTTAGGACCTCCGACGAGGTTGCCCGCAGCGTGGTAATCAGCTCCGGAGATGCGGTCGAGCCTGAGCCCACGCCGCAGCCTGAGCCTACCCCGGCTCCCACGCCGCAGCCAGGCGGCGGAAGTGAGACTGGCACGCCGTCCGTGACGCTGACTCAGGCGAGTTCCACGACTGCTGCCTCCAAGCCGGCCGCGAAGGCCACCGCTGCCCAGAAGTCCGTGGGCACTCTGGCCGCCACGGGCGACAACGCCGCGACGGCGGCAGCGGCCCTTGGCATCGCCGGCGCAACCGTTGCCGCTGCCGGCATCGCCGCAACCAAGCGCCGCAAGCGCTAGGCTTTTGGTGGCAGCGCCCATTCTCGGCTTTTACAAAATCTCGATCTGTAACACCAAACCTGATAGTTGGGCTCTAGGTGTTACAGATTGAGACGAACTGTTCAGCCGCTAACCTAACGTCTCGATCTGTAACACGTGGCGAGGAATTTGGCCTCTAACTGTTACAGATTGAGACAAAGAGGAGGCGGCTGGCGCAATATCTTGATCTGTAACAACTACGAGGCTCAACAGGGTCTAACTGTTATAGATTGAGACAAACGTCGGAATTGGTTCGCCGGCCAAGTCCCCGACCACCACAAAGGCGCATGTCCCCTTTGTGGTGATGGGTTGGCCGGCATAGAAAAAGTCCCCGCCGGGCGTGTGCTCGACGGGGACTTTGCCGTTTGGTGGCTAGCGCTGCAGGTGATTACTCACCCAGCAGGCTCTTGGTGATCGAAGCGGCGGCCTTCTTGCCGGCGCCCATCGCCAGAATGACCGTAGCGGCACCGGTGACGATGTCGCCGCCGGCCCAGATGCGGGGATCGGTGGTCTGACCGGTCTCCTCGTCAGCGACGATGTAGCCCCACTTGTTGAGCTCCATCTTGCCGCCGATCTTTTTTGCGAAGGGGTTGGCGTTGGTGCCGATAGCCGAGATCGCGACGTCGCAGGGGATCTCCTCGATGGCGCCCTCGATGGGCACCGGGCGACGACGGCCGGACTCGTCAGGCTCGCCGAGCTTCATCTTCTGGACCTTGACGGCGCACACGGAGCCGTCCTCGCCAGCGACAAACTCGAGCGGGGAGACGAGCGGCAGAACCTCGACGCCCTCGGCCTTGGCATGGTGCAGCTCGGCGCGACGGCAGGGCATCTCGTCCTCGGTACGGCGGTAGGCGATGATGGCGTGCTCGGCGCCCAGACGCTTGGCGGTACGGACGGCATCCATAGCCACGTTGCCGCCGCCAAAGACAACGACGTTCTTGCCATGCTTGGTGGGGGTGTCGTACTCGGGGAACTTGTTGGCCTTCATCAGGTTCACGCGGGTGAGGTACTCGTTTGCGAAGAAGACGTTGGGCAGGTTTTCGCCGGGGACGTTGAGGAACTTGGGCAGGCCAGCGCCGGTCGCCACGTAGATGGCGTCGAAGCCCTGCTCGAACAGCTCCTCGGCCGTGGCCATGTTGCCCACGACGGAGTTGTACTCAAACTTGACGCCCATGTCCTCCAGGCCGTCGATCTCGCGCTTGACGACTGCCTTGGGCAGACGGAACTCGGGGATGCCGTAGACCAGCACGCCGCCGCCGGTGAAGAAGGCCTCAAAGACGGTGACGTCAAAGCCGTTGCGGGCGAGCTCGCCGGCGCAGGTGATGCCGGACGGGCCGGAGCCGACGACGGCGACCTTCTTGCCGTTCTTGGGGGCCATCTTGGGCGTGGAGGCGAGCTCGGGGCGGTCACCCAGGAAGCGCTCGAGCTGGCCGATGGCCACGGGCTCGGACTTCTTACCACGGATGCACTTGCCCTCGCACTGGTTCTCCTGCGGGCAGACGCGGCCGCAGATAGCGGGAAGCATGGAGTCCTCGCGGATGGTATCGAGAGCGCCGCCGAAGTCCTTCGCGCGGATCTGCTCGATAAAGCGGGGGATGTTGATGTTGACGGGGCAGCCCTCAACACAGAACGGCTTCTTGCAGTTGAGGCAGCGCTCGGCCTCGGCCAGCGCCATCTCCTCGGTGAAGCCCTTGTCGACGGGGCGGAAGTCGCAGGCGCGCTCGGCAGCCGGCTCCTCGTTATCGGGGGTGCGGGGCGACTTCATATCGGCAACGAAACGACCGTTAACTAGTGGCATGCGCAGCTCTTTTCCTCATAGGCCTTGAGGGACTTGCCCTCTTCGGAACGGTAAGCGGCCTGGCGGGCACGAAGGTCATCCCAGTCGACCAGGGTGGCATCGAAGTCGGGGCCGTCGACGCAAGCGAACTTGGTCACGCCGCCCACCTCGACGCGGCAGCAGCCGCACATACCGGTGCCGTCAACCATGATGGGATTGAGCGACGCGGTGATGGGGGTGTCGTACTTCTGGGCGGTGAGGGTCGAGAACTTCATCATCGGAACGGGGCCGACACAGAAGACCTGGCTCACGGCCTTGTCCTGCAGCAGGCGCTCCAGCGGAGCGGTGACAACGCCCTGCTCGCCGTAGGAGCCGTCGTCGGTGGTGATATGGATGTGGTCCTCGTCGAGGAGCTCGCGGAACTGGTCCTCCATGAGCAGGAGGTCCTTGGTGCGGGCGCCCATGATGGCGTGGACCTCATGACCGGTCTCGACCAGGTGCTTGGCGACCGGGAAGGCAATCGCCAGGCCGACGCCGCCGCCAATGACGGCGCAGGGGCCTTCGGCCATCTCGGTGGGAGCGCCCAACGGGCCCACGACGTCACGCAACGACTCGCCGGCCTCGTAGGTGGAAAGCATCTCGGTGGTCTTGCCGATTACCATGAAGATGAACTCGACCCAGCCCTCGTCACCGTTCCAGCCGGCCAGGGTAAACGGGACGCGCTCGCCCGTCTCGTTGGCGCGAACCATGAGGAACTGTCCAGCGTGCGCATGTTTGGCGATAGCGGGCGCCTCGATGCGGAACTTGAACACCTTCTCCGAGAACTGCGTCTTCTCCAGGATCTTATACATAGAACCCCTCTCTTGTTAGGGCCGCCGAACCGTGCCTCCACGGAAATGGACGGTAGCCCGAATAAAACCGTACGCGCACAGGCGTTGTGCAGACATACGGTGCAAATTATACCCTCATGGACATG
>CABUXM010000115.1 GCA_902495545.1 uncultured Collinsella sp.
ACCGCGCCGCCGTCACATATCAAACGCCAAAATGTGCGAGACTGTCTTGTGCAATTGTGTCGGCCGAGGGAGCGCCGGCACTCGATTCGCATGGAGTAACCCACAACGATGCTGCTTACGCAAACGACAACGCCCGAGGACGTCAAGGCTCTTAATCGTGCCGAGCTCCCGCAGCTCTGCGACGAGATTCGCCACGCCATCCTCGAAAGCTCCGCCGCCGTCGGCGGGCACGTTGCCCCCAACCTGGGCGTCGTTGAGCTTACGGTCGCGCTCCATCGCGTGTTTAACTCCCCTATCGACAAGATTCTCTTTGACGTTTCGCACCAGACCTACGCCCACAAGGCGCTGACTGGGCGCGCGTACACTTATATCGATCCGAAGCGCTTTGGCGAGGCCTCTGGCTTTGCCAATCCCGACGAGTCCGAGCACGACCTGTTCGCCATGGGCCATACCTCCACGTCGGTGAGCCTGGGCTGCGGCCTGGCGCACGCTCGTGACCTGGCGGGCGATGCGTACAACGTCATCACCATCATTGGCGACGGCTCGCTTTCGGGCGGCCTGGCGTTTGAGGGCTTCAACAATGCCGCCGAACTCGACAGCAACCTGATCATCATCGTCAACGATAACGACCAGTCCATCGCCGAGAACCACGGTGGCCTCTATCGCAATCTGGCCGAGCTGCGCGCCAGCAACGGCACCTGTGAGCGCAACGTTTTCCGCGCGATGGGGCTCGACTACCGCTATCTGGACACCGGTAACGATGTGTTGGCCCTCGTCGACGCGCTGCAGGAGCTGCGCGATATCGATCGCCCCATCGTGCTGCACGTCTCCACCGCCAAGGGCAAGGGTTTCGAGCCGGCCCAGAGCGACCCGGAGCGCTGGCACCACGTGGGTCCGTTTGACATGGCGACTGGGCGCAAGCTCTGCCCGGGCCATCCGAGCGAGCCTGCGCCGCGCACCTATGCCGACATTACGGGCGAGGCACTCAGCGCCGCCATCGAGCGCGATCCACAGGTCGTGGGCATCACGGCCGCCACGCCCTACATCATGGGCTTTACACCCGAGCTTCGCGCTGCCGCCGGCAAACAGTTCGTCGATGTGGGCATTGCCGAGGAGCACGCCGTGACCTTTGCCACCGCGCTTGCGCGCTCGGGCGCCAAGCCAGTCTTTGGTGTGTACGGCACGTTTTTGCAGCGCGCCTACGACGAGCTGTGGCACGACCTGTGCCTCAACGACGCCCCCGCAACCATTTTGGTGTTTGGTGCGTCAATCTTTGGCACCACGTCCGAGACGCACCTTTCGTTCTTTGATATTTCCATGCTGGGCGGTCTTCCCAACATGCGCTACTTGGCGCCGGCCTGCATGGAGGAATACCTGTCCATGCTGAGCTGGTCGCTCGACCATCGCGAGCATCCCGCGGCGATCCGCGTACCGGGCATCGGCCTGGTAAGCCGCCCCGATCTGGCGCCTGCCGAGGACACCGATTACAGCGTTGCACGCTACAACGCTGTGCGTCAGGGCCGCGACGTTGCCGTGCTCGCGCTTGGCGATTTCTTTGAGTTGGGCGAGCGCGTGGCAAACCGCTTGGCCGCCGAGTACGGTATCGAGGCCACGCTCGTCAACCCGCGCTTTGCAACCGAGCTCGACCGCGAGTTCCTCGACAGCCTTGCCGCCGAGCATCGCGTTGTCGTCACCCTCGAGGACGGCATCTTGGACGGCGGCTGGGGCGAGCGCGTGGCATGTTATCTGGCATGCACGCCGTTGCGCACGCGTACCTTCGGCATTGCCAAGGGCTTCCCCGACCGCTACGACCCCAACGAGCTGCTCGCTCAGAACGGCATGACGGTCGAGAACATGGCCGCCGAAGCCGTGAGACTACTCAACGAGTAAGAAAACCTCCGCAAGGAAAGCGCCCCTGCGGAGGTTTTTGTTTTCGCGGCGCGATTATCTCAATCTGTAACATCTAGGGCCCGAATTCCCGTCTAACTGTTACAGATCTAGACAAGACGTCTTAGTCCCTGACCTTTGTCTCAATCTGTAACAGATAGAGACCTTTTGGCCGTCCAGATGTTACAGATTGAGACATTCGAATTCCCCTAAGGAGATAATCTCGATCTGTAACAGTTACTCGGCAAAAACGGCTGCAGATGTTACAAATTGAGACAAAACAGCAAGGTAGTTAGCGGTAGCTGTTCTTGAGAATTTCGACGACGTCGGGGTCGGTCAGCGTCACGGGGTCGTGGCTGAACAGGACACCGTTGGTCGTCAGGGCGTTGTGCGCAATGGCCGGCAGCTCTTTGTCCGTAATCCCCCACTCACTCATGGCAAGGTCGGCCACATGGCAGGCCTCCATCAGGCGCGTGAGCTCAACTACAAAATCGTGCGGATCGCTGGCGGTAGCATTGCCCATCAGGCGTGCCATGTCGATATAGCGCTCGGGTGCGGCGCCGTGATCGATCATCCACGTGTGATAGGCGCGGGCGATCATGATGAGGCCGGCGCCGTGCGGTAAGTCGTGATGATGCGCGCTCATGCCATGTTCAAGACCATGCGAGCCCGTGGTGCCCGAGGCATCCATGGCATAACCGCCGAGCGTGTTGGCAAACGCGAGGCTCGAGCGCGCCTCCAGGTCATCGCCATTATTGACGCACGCAGGCAGTGCCGCGGCGGCACGGCGGATGCCTTCGCGGCAAACCATGTCACCCATGGGCGTGTTGGTATTTGAGATGTAGCACTCAACGCAATGGAACAGGGCGTCGAATCCCTGATAGGCGGCCAGACGCGCTGGGACGCTCACCATGAGTTCGGGATCGACGATCGAAAGCACCGGGAACAGGCGAGGATCGCCCAAGCGAAGCTTCTCGTCATGTTCCTCGCAGGACAGGACACCGCCCGCATCGACCTCGGAGCCGGTACCCGCCGTGGTGGTCACGCAGACAAGCGGCAGCGGATCGTTGGGGATCGGCAGGCCGAGCGCAGTGCCCCCATTCACAAAGTCCCAGATGTCACCGGGGCACTCGTTGCCCTCGGCATCGGTATGCGGGTTGGCCGCCACCGCGCAGATGCCCTTGCTGCCGTCCATGACCGAACCACCGCCGAGCGCCAGGACAAAGTCGCAGCCATGGGTGCGCGCCATCCAGCCACCCGCATTGACGGTCTCGCGCAGCGGGTTGGGCTCAATACGGTCGAACAGCTCGTGCGCCACGCCGGCGCGGTCGAGCTCCGCCTCCACGCGCTGCAGATATCCAAAGCGCTTAACCGAATTGCCGCCGGTCGTAACGATGAGCGCTTTGGTGCCGGGCAGCTTCTGCGCGCCCAGCTCGCCCAACTTGCCCGCGCCAAACAACACCTTGGTCGGTGCGAAAAACGAATAACCGTTCATACGCGATCTCCTTACTTTTATATGCGTCGCGTTGCCGCCATTATAGCGACCGCTGCGAGCGCCTGCCCCGGCTAAAAGGTAGCGTCCCGGCTGCAATAACCGCCGTTTGCCCAGATAAAACCTGCCAAAATAAACCTGTCCCTTTTTGGTAGGTAGAATAACCCATAAGGTAAGTATGTTTCTGAGTTATTTCGTGTTGACCCATTTGAGCGGGATAGGGTATAACTCTACTCAACCGCTAGGGATTTTATTGAGAAAGGTGTTCTACCATGAGCAAGAACCTCTCCCAGCAGGTCGTTCTCGACCGCCGCGGCTTCGTTGCCGCCACCTTCGCAACCGTCGCCGGCCTTGGTCTTGCCGGCTGCTCTGACACCAGCGCCGAGGCCGACAAGGGTTCCACCGCCGGCGCCTCCAAGAGCTCCGAAGATACCGAGGCTTCCACCACGCTCGACGCCAAGGCGTTCGACAAGCTCGTCGACAACGGCCCCAAGGCCGATGACGACGCCATCGCCGCCAGCACCTGGGCGACGGCCGTCAAGGATGCCGGCGTCTTTAAGATCGGTGGCGTTCAGACCTCCACGCTCTTCTCCCTCCTCAACGAAAAAGACGGTCAGACCCGCGGCTTCGATGCCGGTATCGCACAGCTCCTGTCCAACTACATTCTGGGCGAGAACAAGGTCGAGATCACCCAGGTGACCTCGGACACGCGCGAGTCGGTCCTGCAGAACGGCCAGGTAGACGCCGTCTTTGCCACCTACACCATCACTGACGAGCGCAAGAAACTCGTCTCCTTTGCCGGTCCCTACTACTACACCCAGCAGGCCATCCTGGTGCTCGCCGATAACGACGACATCAAGAGCGTCGACGACCTGGCCGACAAGAACGTCGCCGTCCAGTCTGGCTCCAACGGCCCCGCCATCCTGGAGGAGTTCGCTCCCAAGGCCAGCCAGCAGGAGTTCAAGACCGACGAAGAGGCCCGCCAGGCACTCCAGCAGGGTCGCGTTGATGCCTACGTCATCGATAACAACATGCAGCAGAGCGCCCTGGTGCGCGAGCCCGGTAAGTACAAGATCGCCGGCAAGCCCTTCGGCAGCAAGGAGCCCTATGGCATCGGCCTGCCGCTCGATTCCGACGGTGTCGCCTTTGTCAACGACTTCCTTAAGAAGATTGAGGACGACGGCACCTGGACCGAGCTGTGGCAGATCTGCATCGGCGACCGTACGGGCGACACCAACGTTCCCGAGCTGCCCGAGATCGGCGCCTAGGCAGCGAGCCTGGTAACGGCCGCAACGAAACCATATGGAAACGCATGATGCGCTTTATTGCGGTAAACTGTTTCCTCACTGAGTTGTCGGGGCTTCCGTACACACGGGAGCCCCTTTCCTTATCGGCAGGAGGTCCGCATGAGTCTCTCCGAACTCTGGTCGCTCTATGGCCAGAACTATATCGACGCGCTGCTAGCGACC
>CABUXM010000116.1 GCA_902495545.1 uncultured Collinsella sp.
TGACGTGAAACGAAAGGGCGCTGACCTTCTGGTCGCGCCCTTGAAGTTGAACGTCAGATTGTCCAAATGCGGCCCGCGCAGCGTCGAGCCGTTACGCGGTTCGTAGAACCGCGTAACTAGTTAGTACATCTTTGCGCCGGCGGGGATGGAGGCGTCGAGCTGGATCAGGTTGAGGCGCTCCTCGCCCTCCTCCTCGTGGACAGCGCTGATCAGCATGCCGCAGCTGGGAATACCCATCATCTTGCGCGGAGGCAGGTTGGTGATGGCGAGCAAGGTCTTGCCGACCAGGTCCTCGGGCTCGTAATAAGCGTGAATACCGGAGAGGATGGTGCGGTCGGTACCGGTACCGTCGTCGAGCGTAAAGTTCAGCAGCTTCTTGGACTTCTTGACGGCCTCGCATGCCTTGACCTTCACAGCGCGGAAATCGCTCTTGGAGAAGGTATCAAAGTCGACGAACTCCTCGAACAGCGGCTCAACGGCGATCTTGGAGTAATCGAGCGTGGGCTTGAGCGGCTTGACGAACGGGCTCGCGGCGTTGCCGGCCTCGGCAGCCTTGGCGGCAGCGGCACCGGACTGGAAACCCTTCTCGGGCTTCATGTGCGGGAACAGCAGCACGTCGCGGATGGAAGCCTGGTTGGTGAGCAGCATGACCACGCGGTCGATGCCGATGCCAATGCCGCCCGCGGGAGGCATACCGTACTCGAGGGCGCGCACGTAGTCCTCGTCATACTCCATGGCCTCATCGTCGCCGCCGGCCTTCTCGGCCATCTGGGCGGCAAAGCGCTCGGCCTGGTCGACCGGGTCGTTGAGCTCGGAGAATGCGTTGGCGTACTCGTGGCCGGCGATGACCAGCTCAAAGCGGTGGGTCAAACGCGGGTCGTCCTCAAAACGCTTGGCAAGCGGGCTGACCTCGATGGGGTAATCGCACACGAAGGTCGGGTTGACGATGGTATCCTCGCCCAGCTCATCGTAAATCTCGGCGATAATCTTGCCGGCGGTCCACTCGGGCTTAATCTCCAGGCCCTTCTCGCGCGCGGCGGCGGCAAGCTCCTCGACCGGCGTGTCGATGGTGACCTGCTTGCCGAGCACGTCGGAGACGATGTCGGTCATGGGACGGCTGGCCCACTCACCGGACAGATCGATGGTCTGGCCCTGGTACTCGATGACCTCGGGATTGCCGATAGCCTTGTTGGCAGCCTTGATGACGCCCTGGGCGAGCGCCTTCATGCCCTCGAGGTCGGAGAAGGCACGGTAGGCCTCCATCGTGGTGAACTCGGGGTTGTGGGTAAGGTCCATGCCCTCGTTACGGAAGATGCGGCCGATCTCGAACACGCGCTCAAAACCACCGACGATGCAGCGCTTGAGGTGCAGCTCGGTGGCAATACGCAGGTAGCACTCCTGATCGAGCGCGTTGAAGTGAGTGATGAACGGCTTGGCAGTAGCGCCGCCCTGGATGGTCTGCAGGATGGGGGTCTCGACCTCCATGTAGCCGTCGGACTCCATAAAGCGGCGGAAGGTGGAGAGAATCTGCGAACGCTTACGGAAGGTCTCGCGAACGTCGTCGTTGGCGATCAGGTCGACGTAGCGCTGGCGATAGCGGGTCTCCTTGTCGGAAAGACCGTGGAACTTCTCGGGCAGCGGACGAACGGCCTTGGAAAGCAGGGTCGCGCTCTTAGGGGCAACGGAAAGCTGACCGCGCTGGGTGCGCACGACCACGCCGGCCACGCCCAGGATGTCGCCCAGGTCGAGGGCCTTGAGCGTATTCCAGGCAGCCTCGTCCATGTCGTTGATGCGGCAGAACAGCTGAATCTCGGCAGTCGCATCGCGCACGACGATGAACATGATCTTGCCCTGACCGCGCTTGGCGACCACACGGCCGGCGATCTTCACGACATCCTCGGTGTCCTCACCATCGGCAAGATCGGCGTACTTAGTCTCGATATCGGCGACGTAGTCCTCAAGCTCAGAGTGCTCGGGATAGGGGTTCTGGCCCGCCTCGAACAGGGCGGCGCGCTTGGCCAGGCGGGTGGCGCGCTCGTCGTTGAGCGTCGATGCCTGATCGGCGGCGTTCTGGTTCTCTGCCATAAGTTAGCTCCTCAAACTAAAACGCTCCCCAGGATTCGGTCCCAGGGAGCGAAAACATACCTTTACGCGGGACCGTGGTCTAGCGTGCGATCTTGGCGATGGTGTAGACGCGAGTCTTGCCGGAAGGCGTAACGACCTCGACGGAGTCGCCCTCGCCGTGACCGATGATGGCGTGACCGACCGGAGACTCGTTGGAAATCTTGTGCTCGAGCGAGTTGGTCTCGGTGGTACCGACGAGCGTGACTTCCATGACCTCACCGTTGGGATCGATCAGAGAAACGGTGGAACCGATGGAGACGGTCAGATCGCCCGTGGTGGCAGCAACCTGAGCGTTGGCGAGGATGGCCTGGATCTCGGCAATACGAGCGGCGTTCTGGGCCTGCTTGTCCTTGGCGGCATCGTACTCGGAGTTCTCCGAAAGGTCGCCGAACGCGCGGGCTTCCTTGATGTCCTCGACGATCTCCTTGGCGTAATCGCCCTCACGCCAAGCGAGCTCCTCGACGAGCTTCTGGCGGCCCTCAGCGGTCAGTACGATCTGGCTTGCGTCCATACGGATATCTCCCCAACTCTGATCAAACAATCAACTGTCAACAAAACGAAAAAGACCGGCTAGCCTGCGGGCAAGCCGGTCAGGTGCTCACCCCAAAGGGATGGGACTACTCTGCGTCCGCGTCGCTGTCCTCTGCCTGCTTCTTCTTGGCAGCAGCGAGCTTGGCCTCGAGCTCAGCGATCTCCTTGTCCTCCTCGGACTGCTCGACCACGACCTCCTCGGCCTGCTTGGTCTCGGCCTTATCGTCGCCCTCCATACCCTCGCGGATATTCTTGACGGTAGAGCCGAGGGACTTGCCGAGCTTCGGCAGGTTCTTGGGCCCGAAGATAATCAGGACAACGACGAGAATAATGATGAGCTCAGGAGCCCTCAGTCCAAACATGTAGACCTCCACAATACAGCGAGACAAGCTCGAATGAGTATACCGCGGCTATCGCGGTATCACAACAATAGCTAAAAAAAGGGACCGCAAGAAGCGGTCCCTCCTCATGCTCTGGTCGGGTTGACTGGATTTGAACCAGCGACCCCTGCGTCCCGAACGCAGTGCTCTACCAAACTGAGCCACAACCCGTTAGCTCGACTATAGTAACAAAGATTTCCGTCGTGTGCTAGAGAAATTTTTACTTCTTTGGCACTTCGACGCGAACCGTGTTGGGAATGAGCTCCGTCGCGCAGGACCACCAGCCGTTTTGCTGGGCAGCGTCGGCAAGCCTTTCGGCCATGTCGGCGGTGTCGCAAATGGCAAACGAGCAGGCACCCGATCCGCACACATCTACAGCAACGGTGCCGTCCTGTTTACGCAGCCAATCGAGAACCGTTTGAATCTGCGGCTCCATCTGTGCGGAAATGACACCCAGGTTGTTATGGATGAGCGCATATGCCGTCTCTGCATCACCAGCACGCAAGGCAGAAGCCATCGCGCCGGGCTTGTCCGCAGGCACCGGGGCCTCGTCAAAACGTCGATAAGCCTCAATTGTCGAAACGCTCGCCTCGCGCGGCTTAACCAGCACGACGGGCGTCGCGGGCAGCGCTGGGTACTCAGTTGCCAGCACGTCTCCCCCACCTACGTAGAACGCAGGGCTCGCGTGCAAAAAGAACGGGACGTCAGCACCAATGCCGCGCGCGATGTCGTCGAGTGCTGGGTCGGTGCGATCAATGCCCCAGAGCTCCGCCAAGGCGACAATGACCGCGGCCGCATCCGTCGAGGGGCCGCCCAAGCCGGCGCACAATGGAATGCGCTTCTCAATCGTCACGCAGATGTTTGCCTCGCGACCATAATGCTCGGCCATAGCAACCGCAGCCCGATACGCCGTATTCTTTTGCATGGGAAAATCTGATGCCGGAACCGTCTGAACGGCCAGCGCCTGCGCCGGCGTGACCGTCACGGTATCGGAAAGACCGACGGCTGCCATCAGGGAATCGACCCTGTGGTAGCCGCGGTCATCGCGCTCGGTATGAACCCCCAGGTAGAGGTTAATCTTTGCCGGCGCGGAAAGAGTCAGGGACCGATCGGTCACCGTTAATGCTCCTCGAGCTGATTGCCGAGCGGGGTAAAGATGTGCTCGCCGCTCTCGGGGTCGAACAGCTCGACCTGACCGGTGAGGACATCGATATACTGGTAGGACTGACGCGACTTACGGCCACGGCGCTCGTCGACCTCGACAATGAAGACGGCGGGGTGGACGCTCTTGATGGTGCCCATGCGCTCGACAACGCGGGTGCGGCCCATGTTGGCCTTAACCTTGACGCGATCGCCCACCATATCGGTCAGCTTCTCGTGGATGTCGTCGACGTGATTGACTTCCATCTCTTCCATGAACAGGGCCTCCAGAAGGTGCAATTCAAAAAGGGGATAATACCCCTAAGATAGACAAAACTCTAATACTATAGCACCCTGCTGTTGCATACGCAAGTAGCTAAATAAGCCCCGTCCCAAATACGTACCAGACGACAACCTCGCATGACCAGTTGTTACGCGGTTTGGTAAAACCGCGTAACCTAAAGGTTGTCGGTGTCCAAGACGATGGTGAATGGGCCGTCGTTGACCAGGTCGACCTTCATGTCGGCGCCAAAGATGCCGTGCGCCACGTGCTCAACGTCCTCGCGCACAAGCGTCAAGAAGTACTCGTAGAGCTCGTTGGCGACATCGGGGGCGCCGGCATCCGTAAA
>CABUXM010000117.1 GCA_902495545.1 uncultured Collinsella sp.
CACGTTTCCTCCCATTCCTCCTTCTATGCACGTAACATGCGGTATTCATTATAGGCGCTTGAGAAATACTTTCGACACTGATTGCGCTTTACCACACAAAAGTATTTTCTGCATTGCAAAGGTTTTTGCCCTAAATGGTCGTATTTCTCGGTGGGCGGCATACGTAAACGGGGGCATTCCGCATAAAAGCGAAACACCCCCGTAACAATCGCTCTCCATGAGCAGGGCACGTTAGCAGGCCCGAAGCTCAAAAAGATGCGCTACAGGCGCTCGCGAACCGCCTCGACGACGTTGTCCAGATCGGCGAGCACCTCGTCATGGCTCTGCATGTCGCGCACTTTGACCTTGCCGGCGGCAAGCTCGTCGCCACCCAGGACCAAGATGAGCTTGGCGCCTACCTTATCGGCTTGCTTAAACTGGGCCTTGAGCGAACGACCCTGATAGTCGGCCTCGGTCACGATACCTGCGGCGCGAAGCTCCTGCGTAATGGCAAAGACGTTCTGACGCAGCTCCTTGCCGGCGTTGGCGACATAGACGCACGGGGCCTCATCGGCACCCAAATCGCTGCCAAAGGCCTGCAGGGCCAGCAGGGCGCGCTCAAAACCGACAGCAAAGCCGACGCCTGCCGTGGGCTTGCCACCCTCGAGCTCGACCAGGCCGTCGTAGCGGCCGCCGCCGCCGATGGAGCCGACGCCGGCGCCAGGGGCCTCGACCTCAAAGACAGTACGGGTGTAGTAGTCCAGGCCGCGCACCAAGGTGGGATCCTCGACATACTCGATACCGGCGGCATCCAGATAGCGCTTGACCTGCTCGTAGTGCTCTCGGCACTCATCGCACAGGTTGTCGCCCATCAGCGGTGCGTCGGCCATGATCTCGCGGCAGTGGTCGTTCTTGCAGTCGAAGGCACGCAGCGGGTTGAGCTCGGCGCGCTCGCGGCACTCGTCGCACATCTCGTCGGCGTGATCGAGGATGAACTGCTTGACCTGCTCGCGGTAAGCCGGACGGCACTGGGCGTCACCCATCGAGTTGATGAGCAGGCGAAGCTTGGAAAGGTCGAAGCCCAGGCGCTTGTAGAACTCCATGAGCATGATGATGCACTCGGCGTCTGCCGCCGGATCGGGAGCGCCGAGCCACTCGATGCCCACCTGATGGAACTGACGCAAGCGGCCCTTCTGGGGACGCTCGCCGCGGAACATGGCCTCAGCGTAGTAAGCCTTAAACGGCGTGGAGCCCTGGGGCACCAGATTGTTCTCGACGACGGCGCGCACCACGCCGGCCGTGCCCTCGGGGCGAAGTGCCAGGCGCTGCTTGGGCTTGAGTTTGGTGTCGGTGCCCTCGGTAAAGACGCGCTCCAGGTTGGCACCGCTGAACACGCGGAACATTTCCTTGCGCACGACGTCGGTCGACTGGCCGATACCGTGGACAAACACGTCAACCTGCTCGATCGCGGGCGTCTCGATGGGTTTAAAACCAAACGGCTCGAACACGCCGGCCGCAATCTGCTGCATCTTTTGCCAGGCGCGCATCTCGGCGCCGATAAGGTCGCGGGTTCCCTCCGCCTTCTGTGCCTGCATGGGCAAACACCTTTCTTTTGTATCGCGTCATAGGTAGTGGACATTATACGGCACAAAGCAGCAACGCGGCGGCGCGCCTGACCGAACGAGGGTATGGGGACTCGTTCGGCCAGACGCGCCGCCGCGGACGAAGCGGACAAGCGGCGATGCGCTTTGGCCTACCTACTCCCCCGCCACGCTCGCGCGCAGCTTGGCGGCGATGGGCTCGGATACCAGCAGGAACACGAGCATGACCACGGAGCACGCCAAGCACACGATCCAGCTGCTCGCAAAGGAGCCCGTGGCGTCGAACAGCACGCCCGAGACAATGGCGCCCACGGTGCCGCCGACCATCTCGAGCGAGGTGATGGTGCCCGTGACCTTGCCGAGGTCGGCCATACCAAACTGCTTGGAAGCCGCGATCGTGTGCGTGATGGTGCCCATGCACGTTCCGATACCAAAGCTCACGGCAGCCACGATGGGACCAAGGAGCCCACAACGCTCACCACGGTGGAGATCGCATTGGAGATGTTGTACTGCGCAAGCGTAATCCCGAGGTCGCTTACGATGAGCGGCTGAAACAGGCTCATGCAGTTGACGAAAATGGTGTAGCACGTGGCCATGATCACAAAGCCGGAGGCCACCACGAGCCAGCCGGGAAAGAACTTACGTTGCTGGGACATACTGTTCCTTTTTTAAACAAACGAGTAGCAAGATTGGGTGCTACCGGTGGTCGGCGATGTAGCCCAAAGCGACGGCGGCATAAGCCGCGGCGCCAAGGGGAAGCTCGGCATCGCTAAAACGTGCCTTGGGATGATGCTGAGCAAAATGCTCGTCCGTATCAGTCACGGCAGCGCCCACGGTAAAGTACGCACTCGGAATCTCGCTCGAAATCAACGCGAAGTCCTCGCTCGCCATGGCGTGGAACAGCGGCAGGAAGGCGGCCTTGGGCAGCACCGCGCCCACGTAGCCAAGCGACGCCTGCGTCATATCGTCATCGAGTACGAGCGGGGGAACATCCGAGAGCGTCTCGATAGTCGCCGGCGTGCGATAGGTCGTGGCAACACCTTTGACGACCTCGGCGATGCGGGTCTTGAGGTGCTCCATGAGCTCGACATCGAAGCCACGCAGCGTTCCCTCGAGCACACAAGTGTCGGGGATGACATTTGCAGCCTGACCGCCGGCAAACTTACCCACGGTAAGCGCGACCTCCTTGGCCGCCGGCACTTCGCGAGCGATAAGCTCCTGAAGTGCCAGATGCACGTGCACACCCGCCGTAATGGGGTCGATGCAGATCTCGGGGCTCGAGCCATGACCGCCCTTGCCCTGCAGCGTGATGCGGAAACCGTACACGCCCGAGAGCGCCGGACTGCCGTAAAGCACCAGGCCAAGCGGCGACTGGCTATTGACATGCATGGCAAAGGCGACCTGAGGGCGCGGGTTCTGCAGCAGACCGTCGGCGATGGCGGCGCGGGCACCCTCAAAGGTTTCCTCGCCCGGCTGGAACAGCAGCTTAACCGTGGCGTTGGCATCAACAAGCTCAGTCTCGCGCGCTTTGAGCATACGAGCTGCACCAAGCAGCGCCGTCGCGTGCATATCGTGACCGCAAGCGTGCATGCAGCCGTTGGTGGATGCAAAGGGCTCGCCGGATTCCTCGGCAACGGGCAGGGCGTCCATGTCGCCACGAAGCATAACGACCGTACCGGCCTGTTCGTCCGTGCAGACGCCATTGCCCTGGGCCGCGGCGGCACCGGCGCCGACAAGGCCCACAACGCAGGAACCGTCGACGAGCGTGGCAAATGGGATGTCCATCTCGGTCAGGCGCGCTTGAATATACGCAGAGGTCTGCGGAAGGCGATTACCCAACTCGGGCGTCTGGTGCAGATCGTGTCGCCACGCAGCGAGCTCGTCTGCAAAAGCCTGAGCTTCTGCAACAAGACCGTCACCGATAGCGGCCTGCGCCGCCGCGGTGGCCTTGGGCGCTGATTGCGGTTGAAGATCGGACAAAGCTGGTGCCATAGATGCCCTCCAGTATCGTTTTTGCAGCAAGCACTTTGATAGCGTAAAGTGCAAGGTACAACTTTAAGGGCGAGGCATAAAAAATGACGCCCCGGGAGGGCGGCGCAACAAGTTGTTTACAATTGCGGGCGCGGCTTTCGACGCAAAAAATCGAAGTGAGTCTCGCTCAAGATAATCGACAGGAAGATAAGCACGAAGCCGGCGAGCAGGCGCGAGGTGAGCGCCTCCCCCATCAGCAGCACCGAGAACAGCACACCCGAAGGCGACTCCATCGAAAGGAGCAGCGAGCCCGTCGAGGCCGGGACATGCGCCAGGCCGACGTTTTGGATGAGCAGAGCCACGCATGTGCAGCCCACCGAGAGAAACGCCATCGCACTGATAAAGCTCGGCGTCCACACGGACAGAGGCGCTTGGGTTTCGAATAGTAGCGACGTTGCCAGGCTCAGCACGCCGTTGCCCACAAACATCCAAAACGTGATGACGTTGATGTCCATTTTGCGACCGTACTTGGCAGTCACCGCCATCTGGATGGCGAAAAAGGCCGCACCCGCCAACGTAATGACGTCACCAATGTTGAATTCAACGCTATCGAGTGCGACGAGGCCAATGCCCGCTAGGCACAGCAGCGCGGCACCCAAGTTGTAGCGCGTGAGCTTTTCGCCGCTCAGGAAATAGCTCGCGAACGGTACAAGGATGCAATACGTGCCCGTCAAAAAAGCATTCTTGCCCGCCGTAGTATGTGCCAGACCGACCGTCTGCAACGCATAGGCCGCCCACATGAGCACGCCCATACTCAGGCCAACGATCAGGTTGCGAGCGTTGAGGTGCGCGATGATGCGCTTGTGGAAGACGGCAAACATGACCAACGCTGCGGGCAGAAAACGTACATAGAGCAGCGCGAACACCGGAATGGTGCCGAGTGCGTCTTTCATAGTGGTAAAGGAGTAGCCCCAGATGACCGCCACCGAAAGGAGCAGAACCTTCCAGAACAGCGGAGAGCGTGCGCCGGCGCCCCGGGGAATACCGCCCGCGCCCAAATCCTCACGGGCTACTGGGCTATCGGGCAAGTTTTCGATTTCGTTGGCAGCGTATTGGGCCATGGAACATCCTCGCACTCAATCTGGGCGTGGTGTCCGCACGCGTATGGCTGCGTGCCGCCTCATGGTCAAATAAAAACAGGGCGCACCGGACCCCCGG
>CABUXM010000118.1 GCA_902495545.1 uncultured Collinsella sp.
GATTCTCGTACGTCACAAAATCCTTTGTCGTCAGATGGTTCCAAAGCACTGGACCGCCATGCGCAGCATCGAACGGATCGTATTGATGATAGATGTGATACGTATCACCAATCTGAACCAAACCGTTGGGGTCGTTGAGCCAGCCAAGCTCAGGCTCCACATGGAACAGGAGCCTATCGGGGTCGGACGCGATGCGACCCGCCGTCTCATCCTGTCCGGCACGCCACTGCTCATAGTCCGCGCGTGTCACCTTATTTTTTTGATTAAACATCGCCGTTGACTTTCTCGTCTATGGGGAAGGACGCTCGACTCACACGAGTCGAACGCCCTTCCTCAAATGGACTTATCCTCAGATTACACTGAACGGCTCAACTAGAAGCTAACGTCGAAGCCAGCGCCAGCGCCCTCTTCATCGGTGGTCGGCACGCCCTTTGCCTTGTTGTAGGCAAAGATCAAGACGATCGGCACGATAAAGGCGATGAGATTGCCAGCCACATACCACACGAGGGTCTCGGGCGTGACGATGAGCAGGCCAAGCACGCCGGTCAGACCCTGACCGATAGCGCGCACCTCAAAGAGCTTGACGAAGGCACCGCCGCAGCCTGCACCGATGCATGCGCAGATGAACGGAATGATCGAATAGCGCATGTTTGCAGCAAAGATAGCGGGCTCGGAGATTCCGACCAGCGTCGGGATAAAGGACGACATGCAGATGTTGCGCTCTTTGGAGTGCTTCTTGTGAATGAGGTACATACCGATGGCGCCGCCGCCCTGGGCGATGATGGAAACCGACCAGATGGCCTGGATGTAGTTGAAGCCAGTCGTGGCAACAAGGTTTGCCTCGATACCCTGGATGAACTGATGCGTACCGGTAACGACGAGCGGCTGCAGGAACGCGGCGAAGACAAAGGCACCAAAGACGCCCATCCTGTTGTACAGGATATCGATTACGCCGGCGAGGACGTCACCGATCAGGTTACCGAGCGGGCCGAACACGGTGAACAGGGCGACGTTAGCAAGAATCAGGGTAACGGTCGGGACAAAGACGAAAGAAACGACCTCGGGGATGTACTTCTGGGCAATCTTTTCGACCTTGGCCATAAACCAGGCGGTCAGAATTGCAGGGAACACGCCGCCCTGGAAAGCAACCATGGGAATGGAGAGCGGACCAAAGTTCCAGTACTCAGCACCCGTCGGGTCCATAACGAACGTGTTGCGGTTCATAAGGCTCGGGTGAACCATGACGATACCGACGAGGATGCCCAGGATCGGGTTACCGCCAAAACGCTTGACTGCGCTGTACATAACCAGGACAGGCAGGTAGTCGAACGTGGTGGCGATAATGGCAAAGAAGCTTGCGAGGTTCTTGAGGAACTCGCTGTGATCGGCGAGGCTGCCCTCCATGCCAAAGAGGCCGTTGGCAACGATCAGCGACTTAAGGCCGATGATGATTGCAGCGCCGACGAAGGCGGGAATGATGGGGATAAAGATGTCCGAGAATACCTTGAGGACCGAGAAGAACTTGCCCTTCTTGTCCGCCTCGGCGCCCTTGACCTCGGAAGCGCTGATCTCCTTAACGCCCGTCAGAGCCATAAACTCATCGTAAACCTTGTTGACGGTACCGGTACCGAAGATGATCATGAGCTGGCCGCTGTTGTACAGCACGCCCTTGACGCCATCGATGTTCTCGAGCTCGGCCTTGTTGTATTTGCTCGTATCCTTGAGCACCAGACGCAGACGGGTCACGCAATGCGTGGCGCCCTCGATGTTCTCTAGTCCGCCGACGTTGTCGACGACTTGCTGGGACACTGCCTTGTAGTCCATGTTCCTCTCCATTCCTTTTCTAAATCATAAAACGGTTCGTTGCCGCTACAGAGACGCGATCGTTGCGTTTGCGCACTTGAGCGCACCGTCGGTGACGGTAAGCGCCACACCCTGGCCCTGCTTGTTGCAGAAGCGAGCGTTGAGCGCAACATCATCGACAAAGATGGTCGCGATGTCGTCGTCGACGACCAGACGCACATGGTGAGTGCCCTCGCCCTTAAAGAACAACGGACGCTCGAGGCCCATGTTGTTGACCTGGAACCACGGGTACTGGGGAGCCGGCGTGAACTCGAGCTTGCCCTCGCGCAGGTTGGCGCGGAACTCATAGGCAAGACCAGTCTCGGCGTCCTCGGCGAACTTGACCGAGAAGCCGGCAGCGTTACCGCCGAGCTCAATGTCGGCATCGAGCAAGTAGGTGGAGCCGGCATCTGCGGCGAGCACCTGCTCGACCTTGCCCGACTCGCAGGAAAGCTCAAAGGTCTCGACTGCCTTAGCCTCGCCAAAGGCGCCAAGCATGCTGTCGGGGAGCTTGGTGCCGAGCGTTCCGTCGGCACGCTGAACGATCTCGAGGGGCATAAAGGTGCCACCCCATAGGTAAGAGCTGGGGTCGCCGCCCTCGTCACGCGTAGGAACCCAACCAAAGAGAACGCGACGCTCGCCATCGAATGCGGTGCGAGCGGCGTAGTACGCGCGGCCGTCGAAGGAGTCGTCAGCGGGGGTAATCCAAGGACCGTTGATGGACTTGGACATGCGGTAACGGGTCTTGTTGCCGTCGCTGTACTCGGAAAAGACGAGGTACCACCAGTCGCCCATCTTAAAGAGATCAGGCATCTCGAACATGGTGTACAGGCCCGGATTCCACCAGTCGCCCTGGAACTCCCAGGTATCCAGGTCCTTGGAGGTGAACTTGACCAGACGACCGGTCATCAGACGCTTGTCCTCGCCCACACGCGTGCCGAGGATGAGCATGTACTCTTCGTTCTCCTCATCCCAAAGCACAAAGGGATCGCGCCAGTTGCGGTCATCGTAACCCTCCTGGGGCGGAAGCAGCGTCTCGGCGATGTTCTTCTCCCACTTGACGGCGTCGTCACTCGTTGCGTGAAGAAGAACCTGCTTCATCAAGCGTGCCTTGACCTTATCGCGATTGCAACCAGTGTAGAGCGCATGGTACTTGTCGCCCACCTTAAACACCGTGCCGGCATAAACATACTGGTCGACTTCCTCGTCGCCGCCACGCTCAAGGCTCTCGCCAAAGTCTTTGTAATTGACGAAGTCCTTGGTCGTAGCGAGTGCCCAGCCAAACGGCTCTCCGAAAGGTCCGGGGTTACGCGTGTCACGCTGGTGATAGAGATAGAACGTTCCGTCCTCGCCGTACGGCATGATGTCGCCTACCCAAATTCCCTCAGGCTGGTAATACACCTTGTGCATCCGAGACTTCCTTTCCACGACATACTAACTCGGTACAATGGCAAGATATGTCAATCGTTTTCATATGTCAAACGTTTTCACACCAATACGTCTTTTCGCAGTTCCAGTCGTCGGCAAACGGTTGACATATGCCGGCGAACGGTCATCAGAGGTGTTTGAGGAATTCTTTTGACACGGGATGAACTACGCGGTTTTACCCTCAATGAGTTCAACGGGGAGCTTGATATTCGATTCGGGCTTTTCGCCGTTAACAAGAGCAATGATGGATTGCGCCGCGAGCTCTCCGATGCGATCGATATCTTGGCGTACGGTTGTTAAGTCAGGCATAAACGTCATAGTGCGGCGGGCACCATCCGCGCCCACGACCTTAATATCGCCCGGAGCGCTCAAGCCGCGCTGCTTCATCACGTTAAGACAGATAGCCGCCATCGTGTCGTCTCCCGCAAAGATGCCGTCAATATCGGGGTTCTCATCGAGGATCTTCGCAACGACCGCACTCTTTTCGTCGTCGGGCTTAACGAACTCGACCTCACGGACAAGCGCGGGCAAACCGGCCTGCTCAACAACATCGAGGTAGGCATCGGTACGCTTATTGGCAGGCATGCGCATGCGGCTATTGCTGCGCAGGCACAGGATGCGTGAACATCCGTCATCGATCAGGCGACGCGTGGCAAGTTCGCCGATGCTATAGCTGTCGCTCGCAATCTGAACAGAGGCTTCGCCAAGGTCGCAGTCGATACCAACCAGACTCAAGCCCATCTCGGCATACGCCTCGGCACCGATATTAAGCGAGTTGACGATGACGCCATCAACCATATTGCGTCGAAGCATGTCGATATAAGAGCGCTCAAGCTCGGGTCGATTGGCGCTATTGCACAGCAGCATCTTAAAACCGTTTTCGGCCAGGGTATGCTCAATGACTTGAACCACTTGGGCATGAAACGGACTGCTGACATAGGGGACGATCATACCGATAAGATTCAGGCGACCGTTGAGCATGGCACGGGCGATATCGTTGGGCGTATAGTTGATGCGTTTCATCGCGGCATGGACCTTATCGCGGGTCTCTTGGCTAATATAGCCGCGATTATTAAGCACGCGAGATACCGTAGTAGGCGAAACCCCCGCCACCGCTGCAACTTCCTTGATGCCAGGCTTAGCCGTATCCTTAGAACGAGCACTCTCGCGAGCCATGGCACCCTCCCCCATCAACATGTCATACGTTTACATACGAACAAAGCATACCCCAACAACAGTGGGAAGACGGTAACAGCACAAGTAAGTAGACGACTCATCCAAATAATTTGGAGAGTTCCGCCTAAAGGGTGACTACACAGGACCCAGCCGGGGCTGTTTGGGCTACCTCCCAAAACATTCCGCACTGATATTTTCTGTATTGAAGACGTCGATGATGCACCCGTATACCATTGACGTCGACACCATCAGATGCGGACCGCGCGGTGAC
>CABUXM010000119.1 GCA_902495545.1 uncultured Collinsella sp.
AAATCTCGGCGTGAAGCTAACTTCCTTGAAACAGCCGGTCGACCTCGATACCGCCTTCGGTCGATTCGTCCTCGGCACTCACGCCTGCACCGCCGAGCTCGAGCGCGACCTGATCAAGCAGCGCCAGGCCGAGGGCATCGCCGTAAAACGGAACCATGGTGGCAACGTCGGGGGCCGCCCGCGCATCGCGGACGTCAAGGCCGATGCTGCCGTGAAACTCTACCTTGCGCGGGAAACGCCCATCCCCGACATCTGCGCCGCCACCGGTATATCGAAATCGACTTTGTACCGCATCCTCCGTGAACGCGGATTGGTGGGCGTCAGAAGATAAATCCGAGTGCGCTACTATATAAGAGTGCGGTATTTCTCCAACTGAAACCCCCTGCGTGAACGCATAACGTATGACTTGAGGCGCCTTTTAGAACTCACCGATCGCAGGATGACTACAAATCAACAGCAGCCGTGCATTGTTCCCAGCCATATGGCATGGCGGAGCCATGCCGTTGTTGATTGGAGTGCCGCACCATGGCAGACAATCCGAGCGAAAAGAAAATCAGCGAGACATCCGGCGTGAAGGCCGTCCTCGATGAGGCTGCCGAGCGGATCGAGGCGACATGGCGGGAGAAGCTGCTGCGCGAGACTGCCGACCTCAGGACCGAGAACGCACTGCTCATGGCCCAGGTGGATGAATTCAGCCGCAAGCTCGCCGAGGCGACGGATCGGAATGAAAAGATTGAGGCCGACTGCAATGAGCGGGTCGCCTTTATAGAGGAGAAGTTCGAACTCGATACCGCGAGCCTCGAGCTCGAGAACAACGAGCTCCATGCCGCGAGCGTCAGATATCTCGCCGATGCTCGGGAACTCGACAGGCAGGTCGTCCAACTCCATGCCGAGGCCGTGGCCATGGTCGATGAGATCGAGCGACTGCGCGGCGAGCGTGACGCCGCGCTGAAAGCCCGAGCCGAGTTGAACGACGCACTCCTGGCCCAGCGCGACCTGATGGCCGAGGTCGCCGCCCTCAAGGACCGCCTTGCCGCCTCCGAGCAGCGTGCGGCCGTGGCCGAGGCCAAGATCGAGGTCATGACCCAGATGAAGATCGAGTAGGCCGCATAGCATCTAATTTTCTAGAAACCCCCTAGAGCATTTCTAGGGGGTTTCTAGAACTGAGAACCGGGCGCAGCACTTTCGATCGGCACTATGTCTCGATAGACCAGACGGTGCCTGTCGTCACGCCACTCGTCACCGTGGTAGTGCCCGAAGAACCAAGCGCGGTAGTCGAGCCGCCCATCGAGCTCGCCCAGGAAGGTTTGCAGCTGATCCCCACGGTACTCACGTCCGCGCTCCCGGCACAGCTCTCTGGCCAGGGCAGCAGGAGCCTCATGCGTCACCACGTAATCGACCCTCCAGCCTACGCGGTTGAGCGAGGCACGGCAGTGGTCCATCTCCTCCTCGCTCGGCATCTCCTCGGGCCACCAGCTCCTCCCCTCCTTGCGATACTGCCTGTCGTTGCTCGCGGCGCCGCCCATGGCAAGGACCGTGGTTCCCGCGATGCCGAACACCTCTCCGCGCATGAGGTGCAGCACGTGCGGTCGCACCTCATGGACGAGCCCGCCGTTCCACTCCAGCACCGGCAGCCCAGCCAGGGCATGGTGGTTCTCATGGTTGCCGTCTACAAAACACGTGGTCCACGGCTTCGACTCGAACCAGTCGAGCCAATACCTCTCAGCATTCGAGCCGTCCCAGACAAAGCCGAAGTCGCCGGCCACGATCACCACGTCATCGCGCGTCAGCGTGCGGCCCAGTGGCCAAGACCTGAAGGCGAACCTGCTGGACCCGTACTCGGCCCTGCCGTGCACGTCGCCCGTCACATAGACAGCCATCAGTACGCACCCCACGGCAGGAGTTTGTCCCCGAGCCTCGCGATCCGGTCGTACAGCACCGTGTGCCGTTCGTCCGGATTGCCGTCTCGGTGAAAATGGCCGTAATACCAGCGCTTGTAGTCCAGGCGGTCCTCGAGCTCGTCGAGGAATCCGGTCAGCCGGTCCACATCGGGACGCTCCCAGCCTGGGTCCGGGTAGAGCGTCGGCGAGAGCATGCGCGTCGAGCAGGTATGGGTGATGACGCAGTCGACCTTCCAGCCGACCTCGTCGAGCTTTGTCCGCGCGGTATCGAAATCGCGCTCATCCGGGAGCTCCTGAGGCCACCAGCTGGAATACGGCACACGGTATTCCCTGTCCACGCTCGTGGCACCGCCCATGGTGAAGATTGTCGAACCGTCGAGCTCAAAGACCTCGCCGCGCGTCAGGCGCCGAATGGGCGAGGTGTCCGACAGGCGCTGCGTCAGCCCGCCATGCCATAACTCCATGGGGCGCTCCTCCCAGTGATCGAAGCGCTCGTGGTTGCCGTCGACGAACAGTACCGTGTAGGGGCGCGACTCCAGCCAGGCGATGTCGGCGCATTCCTCGGCAGAGAAATCCCACGGAAAGCCAAAGTCGCCGGCAACGATGAGATAGTCGTCGCTGGTAAGACTATCGCCAAGCCCCCAGTCGCGGAGCTTTTGCATGTCGAGCCCACCGTGGATGTCGCCCGTCACATAGACCGTCATCGAATCACCTCTTCCCTCTTGTACGCCGCCAGCTCGCGCTCGACCTGCCTGTCGCCGGTCTCGTTGACCCACCAGGGCCATTTCACCCGGCCGCACGGCTCGTCGACTCCGGCGAACCATTCCCTCAGCTCGTCAAGGCTCACCGGGGAGTGCCTGTTGGCATCGCAACCGACGTCGTAGCGCAGAAGGCCCTGCTTGCGGTTAAACTCGTTGTACGCGCCGCCGCTGCTGTGGATGTGTCCGTGGAGGTGCCACGATCCATGGCTCATGCCCTGCCAGTCGGCCATGGGGTAATGGCACAGGACGATCTTCTGCCCGTCGATCTTAAGCACGCAGATCGGCGGCTCCACGGTGAAGGCGCCCGCGACCGCCGGCTGGGTCCAGTCCTTGTCGTGGTTTCCCGGGACGAGGTGGATGCGCCTGCAGGCGATCCGCTTGCGCAGCCCGTAGGCATCCTGGGCGGTCATCTTGAATGAGAAATCCCCCAGGATGTAGAGTTCGTCGTCCACGGCAACCCTGCCGTTGATGTTGTCGACGATGGCGTCGTTCATCTGCCAAATCGTCTTCCACGGGCGGTCGGTGAACTTCAGCACGTTCTCATGCCCGAAGTGGGTGTCGCTGGTAAACCAGATCATATTTATGTCTCCTTCTGTCGCTAAAAAACGTTCTCCTTCGAGGTCAGGAGACGTTTTATGAGCGACATGAGGTGCATATCCCTCATGTTTCAAGCTCCAATCTGCCGGATTTGCCCAACTAAAAGTTTACGCCCACGCGCGAACAGGATTCGATTTTTGAAATATGGACGAATTCCTCGTCAAGAGGGTAAAATAGTGCCGACGGCAGCCCAAGTTGTAGAGAGCTGGGCAGAGCCGTTGCTTAACGAAGTTGGGTCATCGTCTTAGCGACGGTGACCTTTCTTTTTGGGCTTCGAGCCCTGCTTGAGTGCCTTGGAAAGGCCGACAAGGGCCGTGAGGAGCGAGACCATAGCGGTCAGGAGCTTCACGAGCTCGGTGAAATCGGTCATGGGCATCACCTCCCATCAAATGGAGGGCTCTGCCCGGCACGAGGGCTGCCGACAGCAAGGACGAGTCTATCAGAGCGGCTGACTCCCGCCGGCTTCGATATGTGCGATACGGCTCGCTAGTAACCCTGACCGTAGCCTTGGCCCTGGCCCTGCTGGCCCAGCAGCTCCTCCAGGTACTGGCGCAGCTGCTCGTCGGTAATACCGCCGTTGCCGGTGTCGGTCGAACTGTCGTCCTGCTGCTGGTTCTGCAACTCCTCGTCGGAGCCCAGCTCGACCGTGACCTTCTTCTCGTCCTTGCCGCGCATGAGCGTGATCTCGACCTTCTCGCCCACCTCGTGGCTGCGCAGCGCGATGATCAGACCATCAGCGCTCGTAATCTCGTCATCGTCCAGCTTGGTGATGACATAGCCCTCCTGGATGCTGGCCTTGGCGGCGGGACCGTCCTCGACGACGCTCGCCACATACGCACCGCTATCGGTGCTGAGCCACGCGCGCTGCCGCCTGGGCACGGGCATCGGTTGGTACGGCGGCGTCCACGCTCGCAGGCGCTTCGAGATCGATGTCCACACCGTCATCAAATAGACTCGATTGCTCCATAGCGGTACTCCTTCGCTCGATTTCAAACAGATACAAGAGCACCACCGTTACGACGGACGTCCCGGTTCCGTGCATAACGAAAAGTCAACCGAGGGTTTTGTCCCGTCAAGACGCCGAACGAGAATTACGTACCGCCAAGAGCCTCAAAACACGCCCCTCGCGGGACAGAATCCTCACTCGATTTCCATGCGGAGCAAAAACCTCAATCAATCATCCTCCGCAACGTCTATCCACCAAAAAGGCCGCCCCACGTGGAGCGGCCTTTGCTCGCAGCTTTTTACTGATAGTGACTCAAAATTTATCAAAACCGTCGTAAAACCCCTGGTTTCAACTACGGGGATATAAGACGGTAGATATTATGCAGCTCAATACTGTATAATATCTATACCATGAAGTACAAGAGTAACCGCAACATAG
>CABUXM010000120.1 GCA_902495545.1 uncultured Collinsella sp.
GGGGCGCTTGAAAGTGGAGCCGGCGCTCGGCATGTCGAGCGGCTGCTTGTCCTCGCGGCGCTGGCGGTAGTCGTCCATGTCGGCCTTGATCATCGCGGCGTTGCCCGGGGCGAGATTGAAGGTGGCCGAAAGCACGATAAAGCCGTCATCGGCGATGCGGCTCTTTCGATAACCCAGGTTGAGCTCGTCGACATCGAACTCGATGATATTGCCGCTGCCGCGGGTGCCGTCGTCGAGCTGGCGAGCGGGTTTGTAGACGCGCACGGACTCCAGCACATCGGCCATGCAGGCACCGTAGGCACCGGCGTTCATGTAGCAGGCGCCGCCGACCGATCCGGGGATGCCCGAGATGGGCTCCATGCCGGTGAGACCGGCCTCGGCTGCCGCGGCTGCGACATCGGAAAGCAGCGCGCCGGCTGCCGCCGTGACGTGCGTGCCGTCGATCGTAATGTCGGAGAGGCCTTCGCCCAGCGCCACGACGACGCCGCGGATGCCCTTGTCGCCGACGAGTAGGTCGGAGCCGTTGCCCACGATGGTGAGGGGCAGATCGCAGCGATAGCAGGTATCGAGCGTGGCGACGAGGCCCTGCTCGGTATCGGGCGTGACAAAGACGTCGGCCGGGCCGCCGATCTTAAACGTGGTGTGCTCGCGCATGGGCTCGCTCATCAGTACGTTGTCCTCGCCGGCAACGCCAGCAAGCGCGCACAGCAGGTCCTCGTTAAAAAAGTCGTTCTCGTGCATACGAATATCCGCCTTTTGGTGGTCGTTGTCATCAATCGATTGCAATATACCCCACCCGGACGGATTTGGTGCGCTGGCGGCGATAAAACAGCCGTCTACCGGATTGGTAAAGTGTTTATCACCGAGGTAGAGGGGTAGTCGCTATACTTTCAAGAGATTGCGCGTAAACCCGGAAGGAGCGAGATGGCCAACAAAGTCACCCTCAAGCAGATCGCCCAGGAGGTGGGGCTTTCCCCCTCGTCGGTCTCGCTTGTGCTCAATAATCGGCCCTGTCGCATCTCGGAAGAAAACCGCAAGCTCATCAAAGAGGTCGCGGCGCGCAACCACTATGTTCCCAACCAGATCGCGCGCAGCCTGGTCATGCGCGAGTCGCGCACCCTGGGCCTTATCGTCCCTAACATCGAGAGCCGCTTTTTTGCCTCGCTCGCCGGTAGCCTGGAAAAGCGCTGCCGCGAGGACGGCTATGCGCTCTTCATTACCAGCTCGGGCGGAAGCGCCGATGACGATCTGGAGCTGCTGCGCCAGCTGGTGACGCGCGGCGTTGATGGCGTCTTCCTGGTCGTAGGCGACGAGTTCTCCGACGACCGCGCCCTGCGCGAAGAAGTCAGCCATCTGCCTATCCCTGCCGTGATGGTCGACCGTGCCATTGAGGGGCTCGAGTGCGACAAGGTGATGTTCGACCACGAGATGGGTGGCTACATGGCCACTCGCTATCTGATCGAGCAGGGCCACCGTCGCATTGCCTGCTTGGTTAACGCGCGCCGTTCCAATACGGGGCGTAAGCGACTTGCCGGCTATGAGCGCGCGCTGCGCGAGGTTGGCCTGCCTATCGACGCACGTTTGGAGTTTGAGAGCGAGTACTACATTCCGAGTGCCTATGAGGCCTCGGAGGCGGTGCTCGCAACTGATGCCACCGCTGTGTTCGCAAGTTCGGATAACATCGCCCTCGGTCTGCTCAAGCGCTTGCACGAGATGGGGAAGAGCATCCCGGGCGATATCTCGGTGGTGAGCTATGACAACTCGGCGGCCGACGTTCTCTTTGAGCCGGCGCTGACCGCGATTGAGCAGGATCCTGGTGTCCTTGCGGAGCATGCTTTTGGCTGCATGTCCAAGCGTCTTGCCGGTAGGGGCGGCAGGCGTGCCGAAGAGGTCGTCCTGGAGCCGGCGCTTATCGTTAAGGGCAGCGTGCTCGAGCTTACCGAATGTAGCTAAGCGTACTTGTTTGTTTGCATAGATTGCATGCGGAGTGTCCGCTATTTGCCGGCGGGGCCGGGGTGCCTGCCTTGTTTTGAAAAGTGGGCTCCGCGAACTTCTCAAAACAAGGCAGGCACCCCGGCCCTCGTCCGTAAACTCTTCCGCTGGGCGAGCCATAGACGCCGCGTACCGATACGGTAAAGTGGCGGCTTGAAATTGGTGCTATATTCAGCTTGAGTTGTTTAATGCTAGTACGGGAGGGTGATATGGGGCTGTTCAAGAAGAAAAACCCGCAGGATGCCTTTGATCCCGATGTGTTTACCATCACGGATACGATTTTGGACCCACCGCGGTTTACGTTTTTGCCGGCTATCTACCAGGATGCCACGCGCCGCAAGTGGGCCGTGCATCAGCGCGGCGGCGAGCCGAAGATTTTTGACTATGCGGATGTGCTGCAGTGCGAGATTGCCGAGACCGGAAATCCCGAGGATGTGCCGGAGCTCAGCAAACGCGAACTGGCTCAGCAGATTTTGATTAATCCAGCTCAGGCTACCAAAAACAACGCTGCCAAGCGTAATATGTGCCTTGGTATGGGTGTCATCGTTGTCGTGCAAACCGGCAAGGATGAGATTTCGAAGCTTGAGATTCCGGTGACCGCGGGCGAAGTCAAGCGAGACTCCGGCCTATATCGGTCGTATCGGAACGTTGCGGAGCAGATCAAAGAAGCCTTCGACGCCATGAGGCGTCCGGAGCAATGATTCCTGCAGCATCAAGCAGTTGAGGAGTCTTGCCCATGTCGAGTGAACCATATGCGATTCCGCCCAAAGACCGCGCCTTTGAGGGCATTCTTTGGTATATCAAACATTATGACCTGCAGAGTGGCGACCGGCTGCCCGCCGAGCGTGTGCTCTGTGAAGAGCTGGGCGTGTCGCGCACGGCGTTGCGTGCTGCGATCACGCGCCTTATTTCGTGCGGAACTTTGGAAAGCCGCCGCGGTTCGGGCACCTATGTGTGTCCTCCCAAACCGCTGAACATCTTTCAGGAAACATGGAACTATACGCAGGCGGTGGAGAGGGTTGGCTCAAAGTCGACCGCGCGCCTGGTTTGGTCCAAGGTCGTGTATGCCGATATCGATCTTGCCCAAAAAGCCCAGATCGACCTGGGCATGCCGCTCTTCTGCATTCGGCGCGTGCGTGTGGTCAACGGTTCCCCGGCATCGATCGAGACGGCTTACGTCAATCTGTCTTTGTGCCCCTCGCTTCCCGATCACGATTTTGAGCAGGAAAGCCTCTACGACGTTTTGCTCAAGGAGGGGAATGTCCATGTGACGCACGGCAAGGAGCATATTTCCATCAGCCGTCTGAACGCCGACGAGGCCAAGTTGCTGAATGCTCAGGAGGGCACGCCGGTGTTTTACAAGGCTTCGCACGAGCGCGACGAGACCGATGGCTTTGTCGAGTATTGCAAGTCCGTGATTCTGCCGACCAAGTATCGTTTTGCCGATAACGGCGAGGCAGACGGCGTTGCGACGAAGGTGGGTGTCGAATGGCTGATGCAGTAGAAGACTTGCCGGTTTACAAACAAATTCGCCGCTGCATTGCGGAGCGAATCGAGCGCGGCGACTACCCGACGGGCTCGATGATTCCGTCCGAAAACGAGCTGGCCGAGGAGTTTGGCACGACACGCCTGACAATCCGAAGCGCCATGGACGAGCTGGTCAAAAGTGGCCAGATTCGTCGCGTGCAGGGCAAAGGCGCCTTTGTGGGACACAAGTGGTTTGACGAGCACGAACGCAAGGGCGGCTTCCGCCAGTCGGTTTTGGCATCGGGCGCGACGCCGTCGGTGCGCATCCTGGCGCGCTCCAAACGCTACGCCGGCCCGTATTATGCCGACTTGTTTGGCATCGCCGAGGACGATCTGCTTTACTCGGTGCGCCGCCTCAACTGCATCGATGGTGAGCCCGTATCGATCGAGATGACACTGATTCCGTGCCTGCTGTTTCCGGGCATCGAAGACGTGGACATTTCGGTCTTCAGCCTGTTCGAGACCTACGATATGTTGGGACGCAAGCCAGATCAGTCGGTAGAGAAACTCGATATCGAGGCGCTGGGCGCACGCGATGCGAGTTTGCTCAATCTTGAGCCGGGCGATCTGGCGCTCGTGCTGGAAGGCCTGACCTATGACTCGAGTGGGCAGGCAATCGAGCATGCCAAGTCTTTTACCCGCGGCGACGCCGGCGGATATACCTACAACTATTAGCGTCTAGAGCGTCCCTGCGCATGGCGGGGGCGCTCGTTTTTACGGATATATGTCGCTTGACCGATGAGCGGCAAAAACTGACCGTCTACCGAGAGGGGAGGATGAAATCATAAAATCGGTATTAAAAACGGCTAACCTGTAATCGTTCACTGGTATTAAGAACCTTTGAATTGTTGAGCTTGGGGCCAAGATGTCCACAAGGTTAAGCGGTGCGACGGGGCGGCAAGCCCGTTCATTCCGTGCGACAATTCAAACTGCTCGTGAAAGGAGCGGGAATGAAGGAGACCGAGAAGATCGAGATCATGCACTTCGACCAGGAGGGCTACCTCGAGGACGGCAGGAACGTCTACGAGGCCGGCAAGAAGATGACCGCCCTGGCCGACCGCGTGCACGA
>CABUXM010000121.1 GCA_902495545.1 uncultured Collinsella sp.
GCCAACATCCTCATGCCCATCCTTATGAACCTGGGAAACCTGCTCTACGTGCTGGTCGCACTGGCAGGCGGCATTTTCCTGGCGCTGGGCGTGCCCAACCTGAGCATCTCGGGCATGGCACTGTCCATCGCCGTCGTGGTGCCGTTCCTCAACATGACCAAGCAGTTCTGCGGACAGATCGGCCAGATCTCGCAGCAGATCAACGCCGTGGTCATGGGCCTCGCCGGCGCCGACCGCATCTTTGAGCTCATCGACGAGAAGCCCGAGGCCGACGAAGGCTACGTGACGCTCGTCAACGCGCAGGTGAACCCCGAGACCTGGGAGTTTGAGGAGGCCGACCACCACACCGGCATGTGGGCATGGAAACATCCGCACCGTGCAACCGGCGAGATCGAGTACGTACCGCTGCGCGGCGACCTGGTCATGGACAACGTCGACTTTGGCTACACGCCCGACCACGAGGTGCTGCACGGCGTGTCCGTGTTTGCCAAGCCGGGCCAGAAGGTCGCGTTTGTCGGCGCCACCGGTGCCGGTAAGACGACCATCACCAACCTCATCAACCGCTTCTACGACATCGCCGACGGCAAGATCCGCTACGACGGCATCAACGTCAACAAGATTCGCAAGGCCGACCTGCGCCGCTCGCTGGGCGTCGTGCTACAGGACGTGAACCTGTTCACCGGCACTGTGATGGATAACATCCGCTACGGCAACCTGGACGCTACCGACGAGGAGTGCATCGCGGCGGCCAAGCTCGCGGGCGCGGACGACTTTATCACCCGCCTGCCCGACGGCTACGACACCATGCTCACCGGCAACGGCGCACAGCTGTCGCAGGGCCAGCGCCAGCTGATTTCGATCGCACGCGCCGCCGTCGCCGATCCGCCGGCGATGATTCTGGACGAGGCCACATCCAGCATCGACACCCGCACCGAGGCCATCGTGCAGGCGGGCATGGACAAGCTCATGGAGGGCCGCACGACGTTTGTCATCGCACACCGCCTGTCCACCGTGCGCAACTCCGACGCAATCATCTGTCTGGACCACGGCCGCATCATCGAGCGCGGCAACCACGACGAGCTGATCGCCAAGCGCGGATACTACTATCAGCTCTATACCGGAGCGTTTGAGCTGGAGTAGTTCGGCCCGCCGAGATGGCCGATTTGCCGCTCATTCGTCGGGCATGACCCTAAGGTCAATGCCCTCCTCTTTCGGGGCAAATCGACTCATCTCAACGACCCAAACACAATGCGCCGCAACGAATAAAGCCTCCGCAGCCACACGAGCTGCGGAGGCTTTTCTGTGCCCTTTGTTACAAGCTTACCGTTCCTCGCGTTGCAGCCCGGCTGCCTCGGCTGTCTTTACGCGGTTCTTGTCGATGTACATGTTTTTGTCGGCCTGGGAAAAAAGCTCACGCATCGTAGGCGGTTCATCAAAATCACTGGAAAGCGCGTAGCCCACCGCATAGCTGATAGGCATGTCGGGGTGAGCCTCGGAATACTCGTTCACGTTCGCACGAACCCGAGTGAGACAGGACTCCACGGCAGCTCGATCGGCATCCCGCAGCACCGCGATAAACTCATCGCCACCGTCGCGGCCCACAAAGCAGGTCTCGGACGCCACGCACCCCAGCTGCTGGGCAAAAGAACGGATGTATTCGTCGCCCTTCTCGTGGCCGAAGTTGTTATTGACCGTATGCAGATTGTTAAGGTCGAAGACGCACACCGCAACGGACGCCTCCGCGGAGACAGGCTGCTCCTGCCCCAAGATCTCCTCGCACTTGTTCTTGTTGGGCAGTCCCGTGGCTTCGTCGAGATAGACTTTGTTCTGCAGTTCGCGATTGAGCGCGGCAGTTCGCACCGCGCGAACAAGTTCGACCGCAAAGGTCGCCACCAAGCCCACGATGTCGATGATCACCAAGCCCTCGAGATAGTTGAGCGCCGACGCCTTCTCCTGAGAGTAGTCCTCTGCGAGTCGCGTAGCATCGTCACAAATACCAAAGAACTCCTCGCTCATCGCGATGATATCGGTGTTCTCGTAGCCGACTTCGCGCACGCGGCTGATCTCGGCGCAAAGCTCATCAAAATAATTTGCAAGCTCGGTCATCTTTGCCTGATACTCATCGTCGTCGAGACGGACGAGGTTGAGGTCGCCACTTCCGTAACGCAAGCCGTTGATGTATGAATCCACGGCTTTGAGCAAGTCGTCTTGAGGCTGGCCCGCGTCCTCGAGCTTAACGATTCGCTGCGTGGTACCGCGCACCAGACCGGCATAGTTGACCACGCGCGCCGTGCCCTGGATATCGGAGACGAGCAGCATAACATTAATGAAGAAGAAGATGAGAACTGCCGTGAGCACCATCATGAGCAGGCGCATCGCCCGGCTGGCTTTCTTGGCGACAGAAGTATTCACAAGTTCACTCCCCCAAATGACAAAAGCACAGGTGATACGCAGTGTGCTGAAATTCACGTGAGGTCAACTCTACCAGATGATTTTTCTAGGACGGAAATTAAAGAATCATCGACACGATAGCTATTTGAGGAGTTGGGCCATAGCGTTGACGAATTTTTGGACTTGGAGGGTGGGCTCGAGCGGGTAGTGCAGAAAGACCGGCACCTCGCGGCCGCACAGGAACGGCACGTCCACAAAGGCTGGGTGCACCCCCGACCACGCTCCGCAGGTGAGCACCGCGTCGCCCTTTTCCTCCGCCTCGTTAAAGAGCGCAAAGTCGAAGCTGTCCACGTCGATCACGTCAACGCCGCCGTCGGCCAGAAGGTCGATGCGCAGGCTGTCCATTGCGTCGTTGCCGTGACGGAGCACGCGCAGGCGCATGCCCTCCAGGTCGGCAACCGTAATGCGTGTCTTGCGCGCCAGCGGGCTCGAGCGTGGCACGTCGATATAAAACGGCACGTTAACGATGCGGAGCTTTTGGCAGGCGTCGCCCCAGCGCGGGGTCGAAAAACTCGACTGCACCACATCGACCTCGCGGCCCAAGCTGCGCATGACGGATTCGCGTTCGTCGTAGAGGTCGCTCACCGGCACGATCTCAAATCGCAGCGACGGTTCCAGATCGTGAATGTCCGACCACATCGACAGCGTTTGGCGCCCCGGGCACATCATCGACACGCCCAGACGCACGGCACCGCCATCGCCCGCCGCGCGTCGGGCGCGGCGCAGCGCGTCCTCGGACTGCCGCATGATCGAGCGCGCGTCGTCCACCAGCAGAGCGCCCGCCGGCGTCACCTTAACACCAGAATGCGAGCGCTCGAACAACGTGATGCCAAACTCGGCCTCGAAGCCCGACACCTGCTTGACGAGCGCCGGGGTCGACACGCGCAATTTTGCCGCCGCACGCGAGAAGCTTCCCAGCTCCGCGGCGGCCGATATGGCCTCAAGTCGTCGATCGTACACGTCAATCTCCCGTTTTCGCGTCTGTGGCCACATGATGCCACAGGGGGTTGTTTTCGCAGGTCACGCGCTCAATTGAGAAAAACTGCATCGCACGGTGTAAACCTACGGTTAACGCCATTCTAACAAATATGCAATTCACCTGCGCAAATGCAAAGCATACGATAACCAGCGAAAACCACGTGGGTCGATTAATAGGAGCGACCCACCGGGAGGCACAAGAAGGGAAGTTCCTATGAGCAACTGGCTTAAGCTCGAGGGCGATGTCTGCGCCGTTACCGGCGCACTCGGCGGTATGGGCGTCGAGATTTGCCGCGAGTTCGCCCGCAACGGCGCCAACGTCGTCCTGCTCGATCTGGACGAGGAAAAGGTCAAGGCTGCAGCCGCCGACCTCGCCGCCGAGTTTGGCATCCACGCCGAGGGTTACAAGATGAACGCCACCGACGAGGCCGAGGTTCAGGCCGCCGTCGACGCCACCATCGCCGACTTCGGCCACGTCGACGTTCTCGTCAACACCGCCGGCATCCTGCGCTTCGCAGCTATGGAAGACCTGCCGCTGAGCGACTGGGAGCAGGTGCTCAACGTCAACCTCACCGGCTACTTCATCACCTCGCAGCGCTTTGGTCGCGAGATGATCAAGGCCGGCCAGGGTCGCCTGGTGCACATCTCGACCGTTGCCAGCCACTCCCCCGAGACGTTCTCGGGCGTGTACAGCTCCACCAAGGCCGGCGTCAACATGATGTCCAAGATGCTCGCCGCCGAGTGGGGCCCCTACGGCGTGCGCTCCAACTGCGTCGAGCCCTGCTTCGTTAAGACCCCGATGTCGGCCAATTTCTACGCCGACCCCAAGGTCGAAAAGAGCCGCAGCCGCCTAATCGCCACGCGCCGCATCGGCGAGGTCAGCGATATCGCCAACGCCGTCATGTTCCTGGCGTCCAGGCGCTCGGACTTTACCACCGGCGACGCCATCAAGGTCGACGGCGGCTTCTCCAACATGATGGGCGACCTCACCGCCAAGCCCGGCGGCCGTCGCGCCTATGCCGACAACTACCTTAAGAACAAGGGC
>CABUXM010000122.1 GCA_902495545.1 uncultured Collinsella sp.
TCATCGTGTCGCCGTGGATCCTGTCCGTGCTGACCACCGACCGCCTCGCGCGCAACTACGAGCTGGTCACCAAGCACAACCTCAAGTACCGCCGCTACTACCACCAGTTCGACTACTAATTTCATTTGGGGGAAACCGCAATGAGGCAATACATCTTCGCCAGCCACGCGCATTTTGCGACCGGCATCAAGGAGAGCACCGAGCTGCTCTCGGGCGCGCGCGATAACGTCCACGACCTGTCGATGTTTGTCGACGGCCGCACCGACGTCGCCGAGGAGGCCGCCAAGCTCCTGGCGACCTTCGACCCCGCCGACGACGTAATCGTGTGCACCGACCTGTTTGGCGGCAGCGTCAACAACGAGTTCACCAAGATCGTCCAGACGCGCCCCAACACCTACCTGGTTGCCAACATGAATCTGCCGCTGCTGATCCAGCTGCTCTTTTCGGACCAGGAGGCTCCCGCCGATCAGGTTATCCGCGAGATCCTCGCGGCTGACGACACGCGCGTCAAGTTTGTCAACGACCTGCTGACCGATGCGGATGACGAGGAAGAGTTCTAGTCACCGCCTGCTATTAATGGGGCCGGGTTTCCGGCATGAGACCTTTGGGGGTCAATCATGATTCAACTGCTTCGCGTCGACCATCGTCTGCTTCATGGCCAGGTGGCCGTCTCTTGGGTCCAGGGCTTGGGCTCTGACTGCATCTTCTGCGTTGGCGACAAGGTTGCCAACGATCCCGTCTGGAAGACTACGCTCAAGATGGGAAAGCCGGCCAACGTCAAGCTCGTCATCAAGGACATGGAGCACGCCATCGAGGCCATCAACTCCGGTGTTACCGATAAGTACAAGATGATCATCTGCGTCGCCAGCATCGCCGAGGCCAAGCAGCTTGTCGACGGCTGCCCGCAGATTACCTCCATCAACCTGGGCAACACCAAGTCCAAGGACGAGCAGCGTCCCGATGCCCGTAAGATCTCCCGCCAGATCTTTGTGACTGCTGCCGAGGAAGAGGACATTCGTGAGCTCGTCGGCCGCGGTGTCGAGGTCGAGATTCGCGCTCTGGCCGACGACCCCAAGGTCGATGCCCTAAGCGCCCTCTAATTGGGAACCACGGGCGGCGCGCACGGCGCCGCCCCTATTCGTGGGCGTACCGGATAAACGCTTTACCCGTTACCCCCATCTACCGTTCACCGGGAGTACACGCCCGTTGAGCGATTGGTATTAAATAGTTTTCTCATGACTATATAATTGGTATCAAATCATTTGCACCGGTTTAGGTGTTAACAGCACACCGGTACAAGCTGGATCTGTCTAGGCGATTGTCGGCATGGAAAAGGGCGCGCTGACAAGTCGGGAATCGCCGCGCGGATCCAAGAGGGATCAAAGGGAGGAACAATGCTTGTTCAAGCGATCCTCATCGGACTTATCGCTGCCTTCGGTAAGCTCGATTATCAGCTCGGTACGCTCTATGCGTTCCGCCCGATCGTTCTGTGCCCGCTCGTCGGCATAGTCCTCGGGGACCTGCAGTCCGGCCTCGCCATCGGTGCGAGCCTCGAGCTGCTCTTCATGGGTTCTATCTCCATCGGCGCTTACGTGCCGCCCGATGAGACGATTGGCGGTGTGCTCGCCTGCGCCTTCGCTATTCAGCTGGGTCAGAGCACCGAGGCCGCTATCGCGCTCGCGATGCCCATCGCCACTCTGTGCCTGGCCATTAAGAACGTCGTCAACGCCGGTATGCCCCTTCTGGTCGACCGTGCCGACGTCTTTGCCAGCAAGGGTAACCTCAAGGGTATCTACGCTATGCACTGGATTATCGGTCTCGTGATTGTCGTCCTGGCCTTTATCCTGTGCTCGGTCTCCTTCTATCTGGGTGCCGACGCTGTTCAGGGCCTGCTCGACTTCATCCCGACGTTCGTCCTCGATGGCTTTGGCGTCGCAGCCAACATCCTGCCTGCCATGGGCTTCGCCATGCTCGGCCGTCTGGTGCTTACCAAGCAGCTCGTGCCGTTCTACTTCCTGGGCTTCCTGCTGTGCTCCTATGCCAACGTGCCCGTCCTCGGCGTCGCCCTGATCGCAATCATCATCGGCATCGATAAGTACGACCTGCTGGGCCTTGGTGGCGCCCAGTCCCAGCTTTCTGTGGAAGGGGATGAGGACGATGACTTCTAATTCCGAGAACCAGATTACTCGCTCCGACCTCATTAAGAGCGCCGTGAACACCGGCGCCCTGGGCATGGAATTCTCCTGGACCTACTACAAGCAGATGAACATTGCCTTCTGCCTGATGGTCGCCAACATGCTCAAGAAGATCTATGCCGGCCGTCCCGATGATTACGCCGAGGCCTTGCACCGTCACAGCGCATTCTTCAACATCACCCCGCAGCTCGCTCCCTTCGTGGGTGGCATCGCGATGGCCATGGAAGAAAAGGTCGCTCGTGGCGAGGTTGAGCCCGAGAGCGTCAACGACATCAAGGCCGCCCTCATGGGTCCGCTTTCCGGCCTGGGTGACTCCTTCTTCCTGTCCACCCTGCGCGTCGTCGCCGCTGCCGTGGGCATCAGCCTGTGCCAGGCCGGCAACGTCTTTGGCCCCATCGCCTTCCTGCTCGTCTACAACATCCCGGCGTTCCTGATTCGTATCTTTGGCGCTATCAAGGGTTATGAGCTAGGCATTGGTTTCCTCGACGAGGCTCAGAAGACCGGCCTGATGCAAAAGATCATGGCCTGCGTCGGCATTGTCGGCGTTATGGTCGTCGGCGCCATGAGCAAGGACATGTTCTGGGCTTCGTTGCCCATCGCCATTGGTCAGGGCGACTCCGCCCAGACTCTCCAGGACATCCTGGACGGCATCATGCCCGGTATGCTCGGTATGGCCGCCTTCTGGCTCTACTACTGGCTGCTCTCCAAGAAGATCAACCCGATGGTCCTGATCCTCTGCACCATGGTCGTGGGCATCATCGGCGCTTACTTTGGCGTGCTTGCCTAATATGTTCGAATCGCGCTTCCATCGCGTCTAACGGTTGCGTCGATCTTTGGGGGGGGGCTTGTCGCATCTGCGGCGGCCCCCTGTTTTTTAAAACTCCGTACGAAAGGGGAGGGCTATGGTCGTACCCGAGCTTTCGCTCATGAACATCAACCATCGTTACTACAGCATCGAGACGTTTTTTAAGGCTGCAGGTGAGGCCGGCTATCGCAATATCGAGCTGTGGACCGGCTCGATGCACCTGTATGTGGATTGCCATGAGCACGATTCGGTGGATAAGATTCGCGATCTTGCCGCCCAATACGGTATCAAGATCGTGTGCGTGTGCCCCGAGCAGAACAACCCCAAGCCATGGAACGTCGCGGTGCGCGGTGAGGCGGGCCAAAAACGCATCCTCTCGTACTTTAAGAATGTGATCGACGTTGCCGTTGAGTTGGGCGTACCGCAGATTCTGGTGACGAGTGGTTGGGCCTATCTGGACGAGCCGGCTGAGGACGCCTGGGCCCGCAGCGTTGCCATGCTGCGCTCGGTGTGCGACTACGCCGATACGCGCGGTATTCGCGTCGCGCTCGAGGCCCTGCAGCCGTCGGAGTCCGTGTTGGTCAATACGGCACAGGATGTCGCGCGCATCCTCGAGGCGGTCGATCGTCCCAACCTGAAGGCCTGTATCGACTTTGGCGCCATGGAAGTTGCCGGCGACACGATCGACGGCTACTTTGAGGTTTTGGGCGACAAGATCGTTCACACCCACTTTGTAGATGTGGGCGGCGGCACGACGCATCTTGCCTGGGGCGACGGCGAGCGTGATATGCGTGCCGACCTCGAGGCACTCATGCGCCACGGCTATACGGGCTATGTCTCGGCCGAGACGTGTGATGGCCGCTACTATCAGGATCCGTCCAAGGCGACGACTCAGGTTATCGAGATGTATCGCCGTGTGACAGCGGAGATGGAAGCCGAATAACTAAACTGCGCGGTTGCGCCGGAAACGCTTGGGCGGGTCTGGCGCAACGCTTTTATAGCTGGCGAGTTGTGGGGAACCCGTTGGCAGTAGCGCTCGAAATAGACAACTATTGGCGTTGTAATACCACTCGGGCGAGGAAACCGACCGTTCGCCGCAAATCTCCGTGAGTTTGGATTGGTATTAAATAACAAGCAATCGTATGGCTATAATTGGTATCAGCAAGAAGCGCGATGTATAGAATTGCGCACATGTGATGGGAGGACACACATGAAGGAGACCGAGAAGATCGAGATCATGCACTTCGACCAGGAGGGCTACCTCGAGGACGGCAGGAACGTCTACGAGGCCGGCAAGAAGATGACCGCCCTGGCCGACCGCGTGCACGA
>CABUXM010000123.1 GCA_902495545.1 uncultured Collinsella sp.
ATTTCGGAATCGGCAGACCACAGGCCCAGCATGCCTTCGCCCATAATGACGGCGACGGTGCGGAACAACGCCGCGCAGACAATAAACGGCAGCGCCGACATCATGCTTTTGGACAGATAATCGACCACGGCCATGGCGTTTGATGAAACCGACGTTGTAAACGAGGTGTTAGAAACTTGTAGCATGGAACGCCTTTCCCAATATGACATGCGGGCTGTCCCTTTGTCACATCGTGCGGTACTGACCGATTGCGCGGTACTTTTCGTAGCGGAGGTTTGTGAGGGTCGCGTCGTCGAGCTGCCCAAGCGCATCGAAGGCATCAAATGCCGAGGACATGACGGCACCGGCGATCTCCTCATGCGACAGGCCCTTATCGTCAACAATGCCGTCAATGATGCCGAGCGCCAGCAGATCGGGGGCCGTGAGCTTAAGCGCCTCGGCGGCCTCATTCGCGCGCTCGGTATCCTTCCACAGGATCGACGCACAGGCCTCGGGGCTCACGACCGAATAGGCCGAGCTCGAGAGCATCAGGATGCGGTCGGCCACGGACAGCGCCAGCGCGCCACCAGAGCCGCCCTCGCCTGTCACCACCGAGACAATCGGCGTCTTAAGGCCGCTCATCTCCATGAGGTTCTGGGCAATCGCCTCACCCTGGCCGCGTTCCTCGGCACCGATGCCGCAAAACGCGCCCGAAGTATCGACCAGGCACAGAACCGGTCGACCAAACTTTTCGGCCTGGCGCATCAGGCGACGCGCTTTGCGGTAGCCCTCGGGATGTGCCATACCAAAGTTGCGACGCATGCGCTCTTTGGTCGTGGTGCCGCGCTCGATGGCGATGACCGTTACGGGGCGTCCGTCTTTCCAGCCAATGCCAGCCACCACAGCAGCGTCGTCGCCAAAGTAGCGGTCGCCGTGCAGCTCCACAAATCCATCCAGGCCCAGCGAGATCATCTCGCCTGCCGTGGCGCGATCTGCCGAGCGGGTCTGCTTGACAATCTCGAGCGCGGTTTTTGGTGCCGCCGAGCGCTTAAACAGGTGACCGAGCTTTTTGCCGCGACGACCCGTATGCACGATCTCATGCGGTGCCCCCAGGCCGGGCGCGTGCCCTTCGTGCAGCGCCAGCAGCTCGCCTACCGTGAGCGCAATCTCGCCACGCGGAACAACGGCATCGCAAAAGCCGTGCTCCAGCAAAAACTCGGAGCGCTGGAATCCCTTGGGCAGGCGCTTGTGCATGTTCTGCTCGATCACGCGCGGGCCGGCAAATGCCGTCAGGGCATCGGGCTCGGCCAGGATAATATCGCCCTCCATGGCAAAGCTCGCGGTTACGCCTCCGGTCGTGGGGTCGGTGAGCACCGTGACATACAGGCCGCCCGCCTCACTGTGGCGCCTAACCGCCGCAGAAATCTTGGCCATCTGCATAAGCGAGGTCACGCCCTCCTGCATGCGCGCACCGCCCGAAACGGTAAAGCCGACAACCGGCAGTCCCAGCTCGGTCGCACGCTCAAATGTGCGGCAGATCTTCTCGCCCACCACGGAACCCATCGAGCCCATCATAAAGTTGGCGTCCATAAAGAAGAGCGCCGTATCGCAACCGCAGATTTTGCCCTTGCCGCACACAACGGCATCGCGCTCGCCCGAACGTTCGCTCACGCTCTTGAGCTTGTCGGCATAGCCGGGAAACGAAAGGAAGTCCTCCGGCGCCAGACTGGCATCCCATTCCTCAAACGTGCCCTCGTCAATCGTCATGTGCATGCGGTCGCGCCCGCTCACGCGAAAGTGTTTGCCGCAACGAGGGCAGACCTCGAGGTTGTCGTGCAGGCGCGCCTCATCGATCACGCGGCGGCACTCCGGGCACTTGATAAACACGTGGCGCGCGGGAAACTCGGCGCACGACTCGGTCATCGGTCCCTCGAGGACGTTGACCGTCTTCGCTTTTCTATTCATCAGCATAGAGATGCCCCATTAGATCGGTGTGATACATGCCCGACAAGAACTCGTCGTTTGCCAGCACGTCGAGCTGAAGCTCGCTGTTTTCGCTCACGCCCTCAATCACGAGCTCGCCCAGGGCCGAGCGCATCTTGCGAATGGCGCCGTCACGCGTGGGCGCACACACGATGAGCTTGCCGAGCATGGAGTCGTAGTACGGCGGAACTTTCGCACCGGCAAACATGGCGGAATCCCAGCGTACGCGCGGACCGCCCGGCACACGCAACGCGGTGACCGTTCCGCAGGACGGCAGAAAGTCCGGCGTTTCGGCATTGATGCGGCACTCCATGGCGTGGTTGCGGACCGGCATGTCCTCCTGCTCAAAGGGCAGAGGCTGGCCGGCTGCCACGCGCAGCTGCCACTTGACCAAGTCGGTATCGGTCACAAACTCTGTAACCGGATGCTCCACCTGCAAGCGCGTGTTCATTTCCATAAAGTAGAAATTGCCGTCGTCCGAATACAGAAACTCGATGGTACCGGCTCCTTCGTAGCCGACGGCACGAGCCAGGTCACGCGCTGCCTTGTGCATGCGAGCACGAATGTCGTTGTGTCCGTCGAGGCACGGCGCGGGACTCTCCTCGATTAGCTTTTGGTTGCGCCGCTGCACCGAGCACTCGCGCTCGCCGAGCGAAAACACATGGCCCTGCTTATCGGCCATAATCTGTACCTCAACGTGATGCGCCGGCGCGACGAACTTCTCCATGTAGCACTCGCCGTCGCCAAAAACGGCCTCGCCCTCGGCTCGTGCTTCAATAAAGGCCTTTGCCGCATCTTCCACGCGCTCGACCTTACGAATACCGCGACCGCCGCCGCCCGCACGCGCCTTAATAAGCACGGGGCAGCCAATGCGCTCAGCCTCGGCCGTTGCCTCCTCGGGGCTTTTGAGCAAATCGCAGCCCGGCACGATGGGCACGCCCGCCGCGGCAGCCGTTCGACGTGCGGCGTCCTTGTCGCCCATGCTGTCGATCACCTCGGCCGAAGGACCGACAAACGCCAGGCCATACTTGTCGCAGTCGCGCACGAAGCTCGCCTTCTCGGAAAAGAAGCCATAACCGGGATGAATTGCCTTAGCTCCCGACTTTACGGCACAGGTGAGCACGGCATCGTCGTTGAGGTAGCTCTCGGCAAGACGCGGGCCGCCGATGCAATACGCCTCGTCGGCAAGCTGCACGTGCAGCGCGTCCGCATCGGCCGTGGAGTAGACGGCGACGGTCTTGATGCCCATATCGCGGCACGCGCGGATAACACGGACCGCGACCTCGCCGCGGTTGGCGATGAGCACTTTGTCGAACATGAAGCCTTCCTTAACTTTCGTGCATGAGTGCAAAAGACATATCGGCGCGACAGCAAACCTCACCGTTGACGCTCGCAGTACCCGTCGCAAAGCGGAACGGCCCGCGCGCACGCGTGATGGAGCACACCAGATCTACCGTGTCGCCCGGGCGCACCGGACGCTTAAAGCGCACCTTGTCCAGACTCGTGTAGAACGGTGTCGCACCGCGAGCTTCCTCATCGCCCATCAGCAGCACGCAGCAGTTCTGGGCGAGCATCTCGCACTGAATCACGCCGGGGACGACCGGGTTTCCCGGAAAATGCCCCTGCAAAAAGTACTCGTCGCCCGTAATCGTGATCTTGCCGTGGGCCTCGTTGCCCACCAGCTCGGCTTCGTCGAGCAAAAGCATCGGCTCGCGATGCGGCAACAGTTTCTTGAGCTCTTCTTTGTTCATGGATATCACCTATCCGATCCTCATGAGGCAGCTGCCAAACTCCACGAGGTCGCCGTCGGCCACGCAGATCTCGAGTACCTCGCCATCCGCCTCTGCCGTCACCTCGTTGAGAACCTTCATGGCCTCGATGATGCAGAGGGTCTCGCCGGCCTTGACCTTGGAGCCCACGTGCACAAACGGCTCGTCGCCCGGCGCCGGGGCAGCATAGAAAACGCCGACCATGGGAGCGGTCACCTCGGTGCCCTTAGGCTCCGGTGTGGCGGCAGGCGCCTGCGCGGCGAGCTCCGGCGCGGCAGGCGCGACTGTGGGAGCTGCAACTGGAGCGGCCATGGCACCCGGCATAGGCATGGGCACGGCAACCGGCTGTGCGGCGCTCGCGCGCTCGAGCTCGACCGCGGTGCCATCGGGCTCCTCAACGCGCACGCGCGTGAGGCCGCGGTCCTCCATGACATCGGCTATCTCGGCAAGTCTTTTGGAATCCATGCTCTAGCTCCTTGCATATCTACGCAGCGCGATGGCGGCATTGTGTCCGCCAAAGCCCAGATTGGTCG
>CABUXM010000124.1 GCA_902495545.1 uncultured Collinsella sp.
ACAATAGTTACGCCCACGCTATCGCTGGGCAACCACATCTATCTGTATCGCCTGCTGCGCGATGCAATCGGATGCGGCAAGCAAACGTTTATGACGCAGGTCGAGGAGGCGCTCGCCGCCGGCGACATGGCCGCTTATGACCTGGGCTTCGAATCCACACGCGAGCTGCTCGAGGAGCTCGACGACTGCATTAAGCTGACCGTCTTTAAGGGCGGCCGCCTGTATGCCACCGTCATCGCCAACGAGGCCTGGGATACCGCCCTTGCCAAGGGCGGGGACAAGCCCAAGGCTGCCAAGGGCGCCAAGCAGTCCTACAAAAAGAAAAAGCGCGGTGAGAAAGACCTCAAGGCCGTGCGTCCCAAGCACGTTAAGCGTCCCGAGCCCGAAGCCATGGTTGAAGCCGCGCCGGAACCCGAGCCCGAGACAGAGATCGAAGTCGCTATTGAGGTAACGGCAGAAGCCGAAACCGAAATCGCCGCCACGACCGATTCCGAAGTCATATCTGAGCAGGAAGCCACTGTGGAGCTCAACGAAGCGCCCAAGTCGACAACCGAAGAAGCCGCTGACCAACCCGAGACGTCTGCGTTCCAAAACAGCGATGTCTTTGGCAATGAGGCCGAGGACGATCAGTCCGACGAGCCCGCCGATCAAGGCGCTACCGAGTCGGCGCCGGAGCCCGAGCCGCCGCAGCCCGCCATCTCGCTCACGGTCGTCTATGACCCCGAGAACGCAAACGCCGGCATCACCACCATGGCTTCCACGCCCATCGAGGTAAAGTCGAGCGTCGAGAATCAGAGCGCTCCGCAAGTCGAGCTCGACACCGCGACCGCAGACGCACCCGCCATCGTCGAGCCTGCAGATTCCGCGGCGATGCCGAAAGCGGACACCGAATCAGTGCTCGGCACCGAACCCGCGCCCGTCATCGAGGTGACGCCCGTCAATGAGCAGGCCTCCGCACCGGCGATGGTACCGGCCCCCGCATCCGCAGCACCGACCATCCCCGAGGACTTCCCCGTCGATTTCGCAACCGAGGTCTTCTGCCCCGGCCCGTTGCTACACCAGCTGTCGACCTATCTCCCCTACGGCGCCGACACGCTCGGCATCGTCGGCGAGTACTACTGGATCGCCCGCGAGCACGGTACCATCGAGGCCGCACGAAACCGCGCAAGCTTCCCCCTGCGCTACACGCAGGCCGGCGAGCGCCACGAAGTCACCGTGCGCATCCGCCGCAACACCACCGGTGGCCTCGGATCCACCTGGGCCATCGATAAAGTCGAAGAGCCCGAGCAGTAACGACAAACGGCTCAAATCCAAATCAGGATTTGAGCCGTTTTTATTTGTTGATGTTGCGTAACCAACAGCGAGCGGGCCGCAAGTGCCCCAGGTTGCCGTAAAAGAGGAGCGACGTGTACTTCGGTACGCGAGCGACGGCTTGAACGGCAAGATGGGGTGCTTGCGGCCCGCGCAGCGTCGAGCAGTTACGCGGTTTGGTAAAACCGCGTAACAAATTAGTCACGCGTGAGCTTGCGGTGAATACGATGCGGCTGGGCTGCGTCCTCGCCCAGGCGCTCGATGCGGTTGGCCTGATAGGCCTCGAAGTTGCCCTCGAACCAATACCAGTTGCCCGGATTCTCGTCGGTGCCCTCCCACGCCAGAATGTGCGTGGCGACGCGGTCCAGGAACATACGGTCGTGGCTAATGACCACCGAGCAGCCCGGAAACTCGAGCAGCGCCGCTTCGAGCGAGGACAGCGTCTCGACGTCGAGGTCGTTGGTAGGCTCGTCGAGGAGCAGCAGGTTGCCGCCCTGCTTGAGCGTGAGCGCCAGGTTCAGACGGTTGCGCTCGCCACCGGAGAGTACGCCAGCGCGCTTCTGCTGGTCCTGGCCCTTAAAGCCAAAGCTCGCCACATAAGCGCGGCTCGGAACCTCGGTCTCGCCGACCATCATGTGGTCCAGGCCGTCCGAGACGACCTCCCACAGGTTCTTGTCGGGGTCGATGCCGGAACGGTTCTGATCGACATAGGAAATCTTGACGGTCTCGCCCACCTCGAGCTCGCCCGAAGTCAGCGGCTCCAGACCCACAATCGTCTTGAACAGCGTGGTCTTACCGACACCGTTGGGGCCGATGACGCCCACGATGCCGTTGCGCGGCAGGGTGAACGAAAGGTCATCGATGAGCACGCGGCCATCGAACTCCTTGTGCAGATGATGGGCCTCGAGAACCTTGTTGCCCAGACGCGGCCCGACGGGAATGCGGATATCGGTCCAGTCGAGCTTCTGGCTTGCGCGGGCCTCGGCCTCCATCTCCTCATAGCGGGCCAGACGGGCCTTGTTCTTGGCCTGACGGGCCTTAGGGCTGGAGCGTACCCACTCGAGCTCGGCCTCCATGCGCTTGGCGAGCTTGGCGTCGCGGTTACCCTGTGCCTCGATACGCGCGGCCTTGGTCTCCAGATACGTGGAGTAGTTGCCCTTGTAGGGATAAAGGTGACCGCGGTCGACCTCGCAGATCCACTCGGCAACGTTATCCAGGAAGTAGCGATCGTGTGTGACGGCAAGCACCGCGCCCTGGTAGTTGTGCAGGAAATGCTCGAGCCACAGAATCGACTCGGCATCCAGGTGGTTCGTGGGCTCGTCGAGCAGCAGCAGGTCGGGAGCTTCGAGCAGCAGCTTGCACAGGGCCACGCGACGGCGCTCGCCGCCGGAAAGTACGTTGACCGGCATGTCGGAATCGGGCAGCTGCAGGGCGTCCATGGCCTGGCCAAGCTTGGAATCGATATCCCAGCCGTCGGCGGCGTCGATCTCGTCCTGGAGCTTGCCCATCTCGGCCATGAGGGCGTCCATGTCGCAATCCGGGTCGCACATCTCCTCGCCGATCTTGTTGAAGCGATCGACCTTGGCAATCATGTCGCCAAATGCCATGCGCACGTTCTCGATGACGGTCTTGTCGTCGTCGAGCGGCGGCTCCTGCTGCAGGATACCCACGGTGTAGCCGGGGGTAAGTCTGGCATCGCCGTTGGAGACTTCCTCGATGCCGGCCATGATCTTGAGCAGGGTCGACTTGCCCATACCGTTGGGGCCCACGACGCCGATCTTGGCACCGGGGTAGAAGCTCAGGGTCACGTCGTCAAGGATCACCTTGTCGCCATGGGCCTTGCGAGCCTGATACATCTGGTAGATAAACTCTGCCATTTGCCTGTTCTATCCTTTCTACCTGCTATTTCCCTATTCTTGATTCGCTTTAGTGGAAACGAAATGAGGAAACCAGCTCTGAAACTTAACGAAAAAGGGGCATGGTTGCCCATACCCCCTAATACTACCTGGGAAAAGTCCCCCGGAACATACTATGAACTGCGTACGCTAGTTTTCCGCAACCTTAACGAACAGCCCGCTGCGATTTGCGCCACAGCAGATACGAGTAGACGTAGATGGCTCCGACCGAACCAAACGCCAGAACCGCAATCACCGCGGCGACGACTTCACTCGAAAGCACCGCACCTGCCACGCCCATCACAATCAGGCCAACACCCAGCACCATAAAGCAGGCACCGCCAAAGCGCTGCGTACGGCGCCAGTTCTCGGGATCGGCAAGCGCCCAGGGCGTCTTGATGCCGAGCGTATAGTTCTGCTTCACACGCGGCAAGTAGTTGCCTACGCCGATGAACAGCAAGCCGACAACACCGGAAATCAGCACGTTGACCGAACCGACCGCCGGCACCACGCCCCAGACCGTAAGCTCTCCCAGCCAGCTTATGGCGCACATGAACAAGGTGAAGGCGATTACGAAGCCCTGGTAGAACTTGCCCGAGGTTCGATATGCCTCACCTTTGGGGTCGATGCGCGGCACCACGCAGAACATTGCGAGAAGCGCCAGAGGCAGCACGCCGAGTGCGGAGGCCATCCAGCTAGGACCCCAACCGTCGACGGCGCCGTTCGCGCCCCAGTGCGTGGGAATCTGCGCAGGCAAGCTCGGCATCACCATGAGGTGCGCTACGACATTGGCGACGCACAGAACGACCAGCGCAATCCACACGCGCGACGATACCCCCGTGGGGTGAATGCCCTTGTTTTCGTTATTCATCCTTATCACCTTCCGTGTTTGTAAAGCCCATAAACCAACCGATCAAGTCCTGCATGACGGTGGTGTTTAAGCTGTAAACGATGTTTTGGCCATGACGTTC
>CABUXM010000125.1 GCA_902495545.1 uncultured Collinsella sp.
CGCAGCTCGCCGGAGCGCGTACCCGCCGGCGCGATCTCGGGCTTGAGCAGCGACAGCAGCGTCGACTTGCCCGAACCGGTACCGCCAACAAGCAGTGCAAACGCACCTTGGGAAACACGCCAATCAAGCCCGTCGAGTACCGGTGCCTCGGCCCCGGGATAGGCAAAACTAAGGCCTCGCACCTCAATCGCCGGCGCGGCCGAGCCATATGCCACACCCGCCGCCGAGCCCCTATCAAACCGAGCCATCAGTCAAACCTCTTCTCATCAATCGCGTGCAACGCGCAAGGCAGCACCATCCAGGCAGCGTACACGACATAGCCCAGCCACGGCGCCGGCACCAAGAGCTGAGGATAAAACGAATACTGCGTCGTTGCGGTCCACGCCACTGCCACCGTGGCCACGCCAAACAGCGCAAGCCCAACCAGCGTGGCAACGTCGCTGCGCCCCAGTCGATACCGCGCATACGTCGTACGACGCGTCGCGGCACCCCACCCGCGCGAGCGCATCGCGTCCGCGCGCTCCAGCGAATCTTCCATGCCCCAGCCCATCAATACGCTCGACGCCCGCAGGTGCGAGCGCACGGGGTCGGCCGGCGCGCGGCCCGGCACATCAATCGCATCCTGCACCGCCAGCACCGTACGACCGCGGCGCAAAAACTGCGGGATAAGCCTCATGCACATCGAGATCATGAGCGCGATCACCGGTGTGGCATTGCCCAAAAGCGCAAGCACCTTGTCGCAGCCAAGCATCGACGCCGCGGCCTCAAACCACAGCACGCTCGCCACAAACAGCCCACCCATGCACAGGCCGTACATCATGCTCTCTAGATACACCGCACGCATGCCAATACGAAACAGCTCCGTCGAGCCCGAGGCGCTAAACAGCGGATTGAGAACCGCGATGATCAAAATCACCGGCAGCTGCCAGCGAAGCGCCCCCACCGTGCGCGCAGCACCGCGCGTCGCAAACCCATACGCCAACCCGCCCGCAAGCGACAGCGCGATCAGCACCGGTTGCATCGAGAACATGGTGAGCCCCAACGTCAGCACCATGTAGAGCGCCGGCACCGCCGGATGCGACATCGAAAATGCCGCGACGGGCTCGATGGCCGACCTCTCTCGCATATTATCCACGGGCACCCCATCCCTCGCTCAAACGCCAACGCCGCAGCGCCGCCGCCATACACAACCAGCGCAAATACCACGCCGGCGGCAGCGGCATCGGCCGTCGCGCATCAATCGTTACGCGCTCATCATATGCCTGCGGTATCATATTGCGCCGTGTATCGTTTCCAAACACACGTCTCTATAACGTAACAGGAGATCACATGGACGCAACCGCAATTATCCTCGCCGCCGGCGAGGGCACCCGCATGAAGTCGAACCACTGCAAGGTTTCGCACAAGATCCTGGGAAAGCCCATGGTCCAGTGGATCGTCGACGCCACCATCAAGGCCGGCTGCAGCCGCGTCGTGGTCGTCATCGGCAGCCACGCCGACGAGATGCGCGCCCTCATCGATGGCGCCTACGCCAACAGCGCCACCAAGGTCGAGTGCGTCGAGCAGACCGAGCGCCTGGGCACCGGCCACGCTGTAAAGGTCGCGCTCGAGGCCTGCGGCATCACGCAAGGCCCCGTCGTCGTGCTCAACGGCGACCTGCCGCTCATCACCGCCGACACCGTCGCCAAGTTCGCGCAGACCGTCGCCACCGGCGAGCTCGCCTGCACCGTCATGACCATGACCCCGCCCGATCCTTTTGGCTACGGCCGCATCAAGCTGGGCGCTGATGGTCAGATCGAGCGCATCATCGAGCAGAAGGACTGCACGCCCGAGCAGGCCGCCACGCTGCTGGAGTGCAACGCCGGCTGCTACGCCTTCGACGGCGCGCAGCTTGCCACCCACATTAACGAGATCGGCAACGACAACGCGCAGTCCGAGTACTACCTGCCCGACATGCTCGAAATCCTCAAGGGTCACGGCCAGTCGGTCTCCATCTTCCACTGCGACGACTACCGCGACGGCCTGGGCGTCAACAGCCGCATCCAGCTCGCGCAGCTCACCGCCATCGCGCGCGACCGCATCAACGAGCACTGGATGGCCGAGGGCGTCACGTTCATCGACCCCACGCAGGCCTGGATCGGCCCCGATGCCGTCATCGGCCGAGACACCATCGTGTGGCCGCAGACGCATCTGATCGGTCACGTCACCGTAGGCGAAGAGTGCCAGCTCGGCCCCAACAGTCGCCTCACCGACACCACCGTCGGCAGCGGCTGCATCATCGATGAGACCATCGCCATCGAGGCCGTCATCGAGAACGGCGTCGACTGCGGCCCACGCGCCTACCTGCGCCCGGGCACCCACATGCTCGACGGCTCCAAGGCCGGCACGCACGTGGAGATCAAGAAGTCCACGATCGGCGAGGGCTCCAAGGTGCCGCACCTGTCCTACATCGGCGACACCACCATGGGCTCCGGCGTCAACGTGGGCGCGGGCTCCATCACCTGCAACTACGACGGCGTCCACAAGCACAAGACCGTCATCGGCAAGGATGCCTTCATCGGTTCCGACACCATGATGGTCGCGCCCGCCCAGATTGGCGACGGAGCACTCGTGGCCGCCGGCTCCGTCATCACCGAGCCGGTCCCGGCCGACGCACTCGGTCTGGGCCGCGCCCGTCAGGTAAACATTGAGGGCTGGGCCGCCGATTATCGCCGCCGTCTGCACGAGGACGACGAGGTATAACGTTTTACCAAGCATCTAAGGAGCTGTTCCATGGGGACGGCTCCTTTTTCTATTGTGACCTGCGCGACCGGATGAGTGGTCGGTTCGTGTCCGTTGACGGTAAAGACATTATCAAGACCTGATAAACCCCGCCGCGCGGTTACAATGCAACAAGGCATCTATATGGCATTCGATATAAAGGAGAAGGGTAATGCCGATTAATGATCCCGAGAAGTCGGAGAATATGCGCAAGTCCATCCGCGTGTATTCCGGTTCCTCCAACCGTCCCCTCGCTCAGAAGATCGCTGAGTACCTTGGGGTCGAGCTTTCGGGCCTTACGCTAAAGCAGTTCGCCAATGGTGAGATTTACGCCCGCTACGACGAGACCGTCCGCGGCGCCGACGTCTTCCTGATTCAGTCCGTGGCCGGCGGCAACGTCAACGACATGCTCATGGAGCTGCTCATCGCCACCGACGCTGCCAAGCGTGCATCCGCCCGCTCCATCACCGCCGTTATCACCCACTATGGCTATGCCCGCCAGGACCGCAAGGCCGGCCCGCGCGAGCCCATCACTGCCCGCCTCGTCGCCAACCTGCTCGAGCGCGCCGGTGTCAACCGCATCATCACCCTCGACCTGCACCAGGGTCAGATCCAGGGCTTCTTCGATATCCCGGTTAACCACCTGTCCGCACTGCCGCTGTTTGGCCAGTACTACAACAACATGCACTTCGACACCGACAACCTGGTTGTCGTCTCCCCCGATGTGGGCCGCGCCAAGGCCGCCAAGAAGCTGTCCGACATGCTCGGCTGCAGCCTCGCTATCGCCCACAAGGGTCGTCCGCGCCACAACGCCGCCGAGGTCATGGGCATCATCGGTGATATCGAGGGCAAGACCTGCGTCATCAACGACGACATGATCGACACCGCGGGCACCCTGTGCGCCAACGTCAAGGAGCTCAAGGCTATGGGCGCTGGCGACATCTACGTCTGCGCCACCCACGGCATCTTCTCCGGTCCGGCCATCGAGCGTCTGAACGACGCCCCGATCGTCGAGTGCCTCGTCACCGACGCCATTCCCGTCGAGGTCGGCGGCAAGATCAAGACCATCTCGGTCGCCGAGGAGTTCGCTCAGGCCATCTCCGCCGTTTACCACGAGGAGCCCGTCTCCACGCTCGTCGGCGGCGACTTCGCGCTGTA
>CABUXM010000126.1 GCA_902495545.1 uncultured Collinsella sp.
CGCGAACTTCTCAAAACAAAGCAGGCGCCCCGGCCCTGGCGATGTAACCCTGGCTGACCATAGTTGGATGCACGGTCCGCAAGGCAGCGTGAGCAAAGTCCCTATTACATTAAAAAGAATCAGCCCCCGCATATCGAAACGGTCGAGAAGGCCTGCTCCGGGCGGGTTGCCTTGCTCCGGGAAGTTCGCGAAGCCCACTTCTCAAAACAAAGCAGGCGCACCGGCCCTCGCCCGTATTACCCCGCTGAGCGAGCTATAGATGCCACGCACCGACACGCTACAGCATGAGCTTGAAATTGGTGCTATATTCAGCATGAGTTGTTTAATGCTGGTACGGGAGGCTGATATGGGGCTGTTCAAGAAGAAAAACCCGCAGGATGCCTTTGATCCCGATGTGTTTACCATCACGGATACGATTTTGGACCCGCCGCGGTTTACATTTTTGCCGGCTATCTACCAGGATGCCACGCATCGCAAGTGGGCTGTGCATCAACGCGGTGGCGAGCCGAAGATTTTTGACTATGCGGACGTGCTGCAGTGCGAAGTAGCCGAGGCGGGCGATCCGGAGGCCGAGGAAGTGGCTTCAAAACAGGAATTTGCCCAGCGTATCCTGGCAAATCCTGCCAAGGCGGCGAAAATAAACGCTGCCAAGCGTAATATGTGTCTTGGTATGGGCGTTGTTGTGGCGGTTCAGACGGGAAAAGACGAGGTTTCCAAATTAGAGATTCCCGTTATGACCGACGAAGTCAAACGCGATTCAAGCCTATATAAGTCGTATCGGAATGTCGCCGAGAAGATCAAGGCCGAATTTGATGCCATGGGAGGGCTGGCCTAATTTTGGCGGCATACGTTTCTGAATGAGGAGTCTGTGCAATGGCAGGCGAATCTTATGCAATTCCCCCCAAAGATCGTGCTGTTGAGGGAATTCTTTGGTATATCCAGCACCATCAGCTTGCCAGCGGCGATTGCCTGCCGGCCGAGCGCGTGCTGTGCGAAGAGATTGGCGTTTCGCGTACGGCGTTGCGTGCCGGTATCACGCGGCTCATCTCGTGTGGAACGCTCGAGAGCCGTCGCGGATCGGGTACGTATGTGTGTCCTCCCAAGCCGCTGAATATCTTCCAGGAAACGTATAACTTCTCCGATGCTGTGCGGACTGCCGGCCTGCATCCCTCTTCTCGTCTGGTTTCCACCGGGACCATCGAGGCGGATGAGGCGCTTGCCGACAAGCTTGGGGTGGCTGTAGGCGCTCCTTTGCTCCGCATGCAGCGCGTTCGACTTATCGAGGGCGAGCCGGCGTCAATCGAGACAGCTCACGTTAACCTGTCCCTGTGCCCATCGCTTCCCGAGCACGATTTTGAGTGTGAGAGCCTTTACGATGTCTTGCTCAAAGAAGGTGGCGTGCGTGTTGAGCATGGACGTGAGCATATCTCCATCTCGCGTTTGAACGTCGAAGAGGCCGAGCTGCTCCAGCAAGAAGAGGGAACGCCGGTGTTCTATGAGAGCACGATCGAATTTGATAAGGACATGCGTTTTGTGGAGCATTGCAAATCGGTGATTTTGCCCACAAAGTTCCGCTTTGCCGATAACGGCGAAAAGAACGGCATGAGGAGCGTGGCAGGTGAACAATGGCTGAAACAGTAGATGCCACCCCGGTTTATATGCGCATTCGACGCCGCGTCGAGGAGCGTATCGAGCGTGGCATATATCCTACGGGTTCCATGATTCCGTCCGAAAAAGACCTCGCCGAGGAATTTGGTACGACACGCTTGACCATTCGAAGTGCTGTCGATGAACTGGTTCGGCGCGGGCAGATTCGACGTGTCCGCGGAAAGGGCGCGTTTGTGGCGCAGAAAGTGCCCGTTGCCTACGAGCGAACAGGAGGCTTTCGCGAGTCGGTTCGTGCTTCGGGCGGCGAGCCGTCCGTCCGCATCCTCGCGCATTCCAAGCGTTATGCGGGCCCATATTATGCCAACCTGTTTGGCATTGCCGAGGACGATTTGCTGTATTCGATTCGGCGTTTGAACTGCGTCAACGGCGATCCCGTATCGATTGAGATGGCGTTCATTCCGTGCCTGCTGTTTCCCACAATCGAAAATATTGACGTGTCGGTCTTCAGTTTGTACGAGACCTATGAGATGTTGGGCCGAAAGCCGGTCATGGCGCAGGAGAAGCTCGATATCGAGGCGGTGGGGGCACGCGACGCGGGCTTGCTTGGCTTGGAACAAGGGGATCTTGTTTTGCTTTTGGAATGCGTGAGCTATGACGCGAGCGGTCAGGCTATCGAGTATGTAAAGTCCTTCAATCGTGGCGATGCGGGCGGCTACACCTATACGTATTAGCTGGTGCTTTGCATTACGCGCGGTAACAGCCGGTCTGTTTGGGCAATTTGACCGACTGTATATACAACCTTACATGGCTCAAAATCGACCGTTCGCCGAAGGGGATAAATTAATCGACAAAGAGGTATCAAAAAGTCGTAACCTGTAACTGTGATTGGTATCAAATACTTATGATTTGTTACGAGGTGAGACGATGAAGATGCTCGATTACGTTCAGCTTGCCCATGTGCGTATGGGAGAGAACCTCGAGCGTTCGTCTAAGCTAGTAGTGCAGCTCGTTGATATTTTCCAGTCCGGTTCTTTTGACGCACTGCGCATCGTTGCTTCGGGTTCGTCGCGCCATGCCGCCGATTGCGCCCGCGATTACCTGCAAGATGCCCTGCAAATGCAGGTGTCCGTTGTGACGCCCGAGGCCTTCGTCGATTTTGAACACACCTATCCACAGCATGCGCTTAACATCGCCGTCTCGCAGAGTGGCTATTCGACCAATACGATTGCGGCGCTCGATTACATGCGTGCACACGATATGGCTGCAGTTGCGCTCACGGCAAACGTCGAGGCACCCATCAAGGAACACGCTGACATCGTTCTTGACTACGGTGTGGGCGTCGAGTCGGTGGACTTTGTGACTCTGGGCGTCGAGGTTCTCGTTGAGTACCTGGTGCTCTTTGGTATTTACGGTGGTCAGGCGCGCGGAACGATTGACGCCAAGGGCGTTGCCCAGCGTCTTGACGACCTGCGCGAGGCTATCCAGGCCAATGCCGTGATGTGCGAGACCGCCGAGGCATATGTCCAAGACCACATGCTCGAGCTTTCTGAGCACACGCCCGCTATGGTCGTCGGCAACGGCCCCAACTACGGTGTTGCCGAGGAGGCGGCGCTCAAACTGAGCGAGACCATCAAGATTCCTGCCATGCATCACGAGGGCGAGGAGTTCGTCCACGGTCCCGAGATGCAGATCGTTCCGGGCTATCTGGTGTTTATCGTCGACGATCCGCAGGGGTCGGAGCGTCTTGCGAATATCGCTGATGCGCTATCGAACGTTACGACAAAAACGGTGCTGCTCACGGCCCATCCCAAGGGTAGGGCTCACGAGGTTGCGGTGCCTCAGGTGGCTCCGCTGCTCAGCGCAATTCCCAATCTTGTGTTCTTCCAGACGATTGCGGCCATGATAGCCGAGCGTCTGAAGTCATGGGACGTGCACCCGTATCTTGATGCCGTCTCCAAGCAAATGGAGGTCAAGGCAGAGGGCTACGAAGAGTCAGTCAATGCGCTTAAGGCCAAAGCGGCCGAGTGTTACGGAATGTAAGCGGGTTTCGATGCCCGTTGGCATGGGGGATGTGGAAACAACCCCAGAAAGGAGAGACAAATGAAGGAAACCGAGAAGATCGAGATCATGCATTTCGACCAGGAGGGCTATCTCGAGGACGGCAAGGCGCTCTACGAGACCGGCAAGAAGATGACCGCGCTCGCCGACAAGGTCGCCGACGAGGGCTACGACGCCGTGTTCCTGATGGGCGTCGGCGGCACCTGGGACGAG
>CABUXM010000127.1 GCA_902495545.1 uncultured Collinsella sp.
ACCGTGACCGATACCCTGAATGCCGAGGTCGGTTCGGGCGATGTGACGTTCGAGCTCTACCAGGCCCCCGCGAAGTCGATGGACGTGAGTGCGGGCTCGGGCGATGTGGAGATGACGGTTCCGAACTCGACGGGCTTTAAGGCGAGCCTCACCTTGGGAAGCGGCGACTTCGAGAGCGATTTCCTTCCGCTTGGCTACGACGGCGAGACCATTTTGGATCTTGAATTCGATAACGGCGATAAGTCTGCCACGTATCGTTTTGAGGTCGGTTCGGGCGATATGTCGTTTGATTCGGAGTGACATGCGGTTTTGGGAGATCGGTACATATAGGCATGCTCTTTGATGGAGGCGCCGGGGCCGTGGTCGGCTCCGGCGCCTTTGCCTTTACAATGGGGACATGGAACAGATTATCTTGAACATACTCGAGGCTCTGCGTCGCGGCGAGACCGTGGATGACAAAGCGCTCGTCAAACTGATACATGCCGAGGCGCGCCGTGAGGGCGCCGACAAACGCGATTTGGCCAAGCGCCGTCTGCTGCCGTTCTACCAGCGGGTTAAACGTGAGGAGCCGGCTCGGTGGGCTGCGTGGAATGTCGACGCCGAGCTAGAGCGTCAACTGCTGCAGGCGCTACGCATGAAGCCGCGCCGCACGGCTTCGGGCGTGGCGACCATTACCGTCATCACCAAGCCGTGGCCGTGCTCGGGCGATTGTCTGTTTTGTCCCAACGACCTGCGCATGCCCAAAAGCTATCTGCACGCCGAGCCGGCGTGCGCCCGTGCGGAACAAAACTGCTTCGACCCGTATCTGCAGGTGAGCGCTCGTTTGACCGCGCTTTCGCAAATGGGGCATGCGACCGACAAGATCGAGCTCATTGTGCTTGGCGGTACCTGGAGTGACTATCCGGAAGGCTATCAGACATGGTTTATGTCGGAGCTCTTCCGCGCGCTCAATGACGATGCCGTCGCCGGCGTGGCGGCAAACCCCATGTTGGCACGTCCGGGCATCAGCCGTGCCGAGGCGGGGCGCCTGCTCGATGACGCTCCCGCCGATGCGCTGCCGCCGGTGGTGGCGGAGCGCCGCGAGCGCTATCGGGCTGCCGGTATTGCGACCGACGAGGCCGAGCTTGCGAGCGGCGTTGCCGACGAGCAGGAGCGTGTGGATGCTGCCGTGGGCGGCTATAACCGCGCGGTGCGTCGTCTGTACGGCCCCGGCACGCCGTGGGGCGAGGTTGCCGAGTGGCAGACGGCAATGATGGAGGAGCTTGAGCGTCAACAGCGCATCAACGAGACGGCGAAGCATCGCGTGGTGGGGCTCGTTATCGAGACGCGCCCCGATGCCGTAACGCCGCAGGCCCTCACGCTTATCCGCCGCCTGGGCTGCACCAAGATCCAGATGGGTATTCAGAGTCTCGACCAACATTTGCTCGATATCAACGAGCGTCGCATTTCGGTGGCGCAGATCGAGCGGGCGTTTTCGCTTGCACGCCTGTTTGGCTTTAAGATCCACGCGCATTTTATGCTCAACTTGCTGGGCGCCACGCCCGAAGGGGACAAGCGCGATTACGAGCGCTTTATGACCGAGAGCGCCTTTATGCCCGACGAGGTCAAGGTCTACCCGTGTGCGCTCATCGAGGGCTCGCGTCTGGTGGGTTGCTATGAACGTGGCGAGTGGCGCCCCTATACCGAGGAAGAGCTGCTCGATGTGCTGGCCGATGACATCGTGGTGACGCCGGCGTTCTGCCGCATCAGTCGCATGATCCGCGACTTTAGCTCCGATGACATTATGGTGGGTAACAAGAAGCCCAACCTGCGTCAGCTCGTTGAGAACCGCCTAGCTGTTCGGGGTGACGGTGCGACGGTGCGTGAGATTCGCTATCGCGAGATCAGCACGGCGGGTGCCGACTTGGATGAGCTCACCCTTGACGAGGAGGTGGCGTACGAGACGCCGGTGACGCACGAGCGCTTTTTGCAGTGGGTGACACCGCAGGGCAAGATCGCGGGCTTTTTGCGGTTGTCGCTGCCTGACCATTCGTTTGTTGCCGCGCATGCGGACGAGTTGCCGACGACGCCGGACGAGGCGATGATTCGTGAGGTGCACGTGTATGGCATGGCGGCACGCGTGGGCGATCAGGGCCAGGCGGCGCAGCATCACGGGCTGGGGCGTTTGCTCGTAGAGCGTGCGTGCGAGATTGCCCGAGATGCGGGCTATGCGCGCATCAACGTGATCAGCGCGATCGGTACGCGCGAGTACTATCGCCATTTGGGTTTTTACGACCACGGACTCTATCTGCAAAAGGAGCTCTAGATGAACAAGCCAAGTGTTTCTGCTGGCGTCGTTGCCGGCGTTGCCCTGGGAGCCGCGGCGCTGGGTGCGGCTGCCGTCGCTGTTCGCGCTGCCTGTCTGCAGGTCGCGCGAACCCGCAACGGGTTGGCGCGCGTGAAGCGCATGCACGTTGAGGACGGTGACGAGGTCCGCGTATTGGTGCAAGGCGGCGTCTACCAAAGCGCGAGTTACGTTGGCGAGCGCTGGGCGGAGCCCGTCTTTGCGTACTATCGCGCGTTTGACGACGTGTTTGAGGCCGAGGATGCGATGCGCGACGCTTATGGTCACGGTATCGACCGCATGCTTATGCTGGGCGGCGGCGGGTTTGCCTATCCTAAGTTCGCTCTGATGTCGCACGAGGGTTTGCGCATGGACGTCATCGAGTATGACGGAGAGATTACGCGCCTGGCGCGCCGCTGGTTCTACCTAGACGAGCTGGAGCGCGCGGCGGGCGATCGCCTGCGGGTGATAACCGCCGAGGCTCGCTCGTATTTGGGTGTGACGAGCGTGGGCCATCGTCGCTACGACGTGGTCGTGAGCGATTGCTTTGGCGGTGCCGAGCCCGTACGCGAGCTGGCGACGGTTGAGGCATTGCGTTTGGTGCGGGGCAGCTTGAACCCGGGCGGCATCTACGTTGCCAATATCGTGAGCGCAAACGAGGGGAGCGACGTGACGTTCCTGCGCGATTGCACTGCCACGGCACTCGAGGTATTCGCCCACGCCCGGGTGGTCCCATGTGGCGATGCGAAGTTCGGCGGCGAGGAAAACTACCTGCTCATCGCCAGCGACGGCAACTACGCTTTTGCCGAAGCCGTGCCCTTCGACACCGACTTCCTCGGCACCGTCCTTCACGACCAGCATTGGGAGTAGTCAATTTGTGACGGGCTCTATGGTTTTGTCAATCATACGCTTCATCTATTTTCAGCATGACGCATCTGGACGCCCGGCGCCAACGCGCCTCATCTTCGGTTGATTCCGCCGCCCGCTAGGCCAAAATTGTCATCGGAAGTATCAAATGAACAAGCAAGCCACTACGCAACTGCACGTCTATTCCGCCTTTTTCGTTCTCACGGGATTTGTTTTAAATCGGGGCGTGTTTCTACTTTTCCTTGCGGAGAAAGGAATGTCTATCACGGAAATCGCGCTTTATCAAGCCCTGTTCAACATTGCAACGGTCGTCCTCGAGCTGCCAACAGGGCTGGTAGGCGATTTCTTTGGAAAGAAGTTTTCGATTCAAGTGGGCGTGCTGCTGCTTTTCTTCCATACGGCCGGCATGCTGTTGCTCTCAGGTCCCTTTCTTGTCGTGCTTTCCCTTGTTGAGGCACTCGCCTACTCCCTTCAATCGGGATCCGAACAAGCGCTTTTATATGAAATTGCCCGGAATGCCGGTCAAGGAGAGCGCTTCCTCACCATCAACGCTCGGC
>CABUXM010000128.1 GCA_902495545.1 uncultured Collinsella sp.
CGTACCAAGGGGTTCCGTATACGGCGAGATCGCCGACGATGTCCGCAGTCGTTGCGAGAGCGGAGACGCCGACCATGAGGCCTGATATAGAAAACAGCATGGCGGGAGCGAACATTGCCCCGCCAAAGCGTTGGATTTTTTGCAGCATGTTCTGCCTTCCGAATATCGAGGCGCGTTGCGCGTGGGGAAACGTTTAAACAATGGATTCATTGTAGAGGACCAGACGATTGTCGTACCGGCAGTTTTGAGCGAAACCGATTTGGGCATGACAGAAACCGTCAACGGTTAAATCCTGTCGCTTTACCGATATTCGGTTTAAACAACTTTAAGAAATGCTATCGTGCCTAGCCGGAAATGAACAATATAGAGGTGAAACAATGCCAAAAGCGATATACGAAGGAATCTATCGAGAAATACGCTCGCGCATCATTAATGGGACCTATGCGTTTCAGGAGATGCTGCCAACCGAAGCCGAGCTGACCGCGGAGTTCGGATGCACTCGCAATACCGTCCGTCGCGCCTTGGGTATGCTGTCCGACGGGATGTTTGTGCAGCCCATACACGGCAAGGGCGTGCGCGTTATTTGGCTTAAGGGCGAAACCGACATGTTGGGCGCACTCGAAGAGGTTGAGTCGTTTGGCGAGTTTGCAAAGCGCAACAATGCCGTTGCATCGACGGACGTTAAGTCTTTTGAACATCTGGTCTGCACCGAGCAACTCTCTCGTCACCTGGGCTTTAAGGTGGGCGAGGAGTTGATTCGCGTGGTGCGCGTCCGTAGCCTTAACGGTAACGCTCGCCAGGTGGACCACGGCTATTTTCTGGAGTCGATCGCCAAAGGCCTGACGCCCGAGATCGCCGCAAAGTCAATTTACGACTATCTGGAGCACAAGCGCGGTGTCAAAGTGATGGCGAGTCGCCGTACGGTGAGCGTCGAGCTTGCCAACGATGAGGACTGCAGCTATCTTGACCTTGGTAAATACAACTGCGTTGCCGTCATGGAGAGCCAGTCGTACACCTCGGACGGCATCTTGTTCGAGGTCACGCATGCCCGCACGCATCCCGAGATCTTCCACTACCGCGTCAACTCCAAGCGATAGCCGGCTAGCTCGCGGCCTGACGAGACTCATGCCCTCAAAGAGAAAACGCCCGGTCAAACCGACGATGCATCGGCTTGACCGGGCGTTTTCTCTGCATTCGATAACAAATAATTGTTTATACAAAACTTGTCAAGTATCAAGTTGAAATTACCGTTCACCGAAGTTTTTCTACCGCTCTAGTAATACTTGTTCAAACAACTAGCCAAATAGCGTATCGTACAAATCAGCAAAAGGGGCAAAGTCCCCGAGCCAATCTCCGAAGGCGGCGGCAAAGGGTGCCGCCACGGTGTGAAAGGGTGGATTGTAATGAAGAACGAAATGAGCAGAAGGCAGTTCCTGGGCTTTGCTGGTTCCGCGGCTGCGGTTCTTGGTCTGGGCCTCGTGGGCTGTGGTGGTTCTGCCGGCTCTGGCTCCTCTGCTTCTGGTGACGCTGCCGAGGTCTACTTCCTCCAATTCAAGCCCGAGGTCGACAAGGAGTGGAAGGAGATCGCCAAGGCCTATAAGGAGGAGAAGGGCGTCGAGGTCAAGATCGTGACCGCCGCTTCCAACACCTACGAGGAGAAGCTTAAGTCCGAGATGTCCAAGAGCTCCGCTCCGACCCTGTTCCAGGTCAACGGCCCCACCGGTCTTAAGAACTGGAAGGATTACTGCGCCGATCTGTCCGATACCAAGCTCCGCGGTGAGCTCATTGACGACTCCCTGGCTCTGCAGTCCGATGGCAAGGATCTGGGTATCGACTGGGTCCAGGAGAGCTACGGCATCATCTACAACAAGCAGCTGCTCGAGAAGGCCGGCTACAAGGCCGAGGACATCAACTCCTTCGACAAGCTGAAGGCTTGCGCTGACGACATTCAGGCCCGCAAGGACGAGCTTGGCGTTGAGGGCGCCTTCACTTCCGCCGGCATGGATGACTCCTCCAGCTGGCGCTACACCACCCACCTCGCCAACCTCCCGCTCTACTACGAGTTCGAGAAGGAGCACAACCAGGAGGACGACGAGATCAAGGGCGAGTATCTCGACAACTTCAAGCAGATCTTCGACCTGTACATCACCGACTCCACCTGCGATCCTTCGCAGCTTGCCTCCAAGACCGGTGACGACGCCACCAACGAGTTCGCAACCGGCAAGGCCGTCTTCTATCAGAACGGCTCTTGGGCATACGCTGACCTCACCAAGGCCGGTATGACCGACGACCAGCTCGGCATGCTGCCGATCTACATCGGCGTTGACGGCGAGGAGAACCAGGGCCTGTGCTCCGGCGGCGAGAACTACTGGTGCGTGAGCTCCCAGGCTTCCGAGGATGCTCAGAAGGCCACCGAGGACTTCATGTACTGGTGCGTGACCGCTGACACCCCGACCAGCATCATCGCCGACAAGATGGGTCTGACCGCTCCGTTCAAGAGCGCCAAGGAGACCACCAACGTCTTCTCGCAGCAGGCCGTTGCCATGGCCAAGGACGGCAAGAAGACCGTCGCTTGGGACTTCGTCTACATCCCCTCTGAGGAGTGGAAGAAGAATCTCAAGCAGGCTCTCATCGCTTATGCTGCCGACAACACCAAGTGGGACGGCGTCAAGAACGCCTTCGTCGATGGCTGGAAGACCGAGAAGGCCGCTTCCGAGTAAGCAGTTGCTGCCCAAGCTATCTGATTAGCGACAGGGGGCGGGCAGACGTTGGTTTGCCCGCCCCCTGCATATTGAAAGGACCCTTTTATGGGCAAAGCACTCAAGCGCTGGTGGCCGCTCTTTATGCTGCCCACGTGCCTGGCGTTTATGATCGGGTTCGTGATTCCCTTTATCCAGGGTTTCTATCTCTCGTTCTGCCAGTTTATTACCATTAACAACGCGCACTTTGTCGGTATTGCGAACTACGTGCGCGCGCTGTCCGATCCGCAGTTTGCCACGTCGTTCTTCTTTACCGTGGCGTTTGCCTTCCTGTCGACGGTGCTCATCAACGTGATCGCCCTGGCCATCGCGCAGGCACTCACCCGCAAGGCGCTCAAGGGCACCAACATCTTCCGTACGATCTTCTTTATGCCTAACCTCATCGGCGGCATCGTGCTGGGCTACATCTGGCAGATCTTGATCAACTGCCTGCTCTCCAACATCGGCGCCCAGCTCATCGCCCTTAACTCTGCTGCTGGCTTCTGGGGCCTTATCATCCTGACCCTGTGGCAGCAGGTCGGCTACATGATGATCATCTACATCGCCGGTCTGCAGTCCATTCCGTCCGACTACATCGAGGCCGCCAAGGTTGACGGTGCCACGGCATGGCAGACGTTCTGGAAGGTTAAGATCCCCAATCTGATGCCGACGATTACCATCTGC
>CABUXM010000129.1 GCA_902495545.1 uncultured Collinsella sp.
CACGTTTTGCAACGCACCCGCTGGTTGCCGACAATGGAAACGCCGTGCTGGCACCGGGCTGCACGGCACAATTCCGCATGAGCTTTGCCATCCCGGAGAGCTGGGGCGACGAGGTGGGCAAACGCGTCACGCTGCATGCGAAGGCGCGTGACCTGGTGGCACTCGATCCCGTAACGCTCGAGGAAATTCGACCGGGCGCAAACTCAGCGCTGGGTGCCGTACTGCACGAGCTTCATGTGCCCGACGCGGCATGCGAACGCTCAGAAGTTCAGGTCGGCGTATGCGACAGCGCGGATACGACAGGACTTCACGACGCCCCGATGACAGCAGACGACGATGGTGGCTCGAGTGGCGGCGGTACCGACGAGGGCGGCGGCTCCGGCGGAAGCCGCTCCGGCAGTGGCAAGGATCACGGCAATAACAAGCGCTCCGGAAAAGCGGGCGCGCTCGCTGGCACGGGCGATGTCAACGCTCCCCTTACGGCAGCCGCTGCAGCACTCGCCGCGGCAGGCGCCGGCCTCATCGCCTACAGCGCCCGCCGCACGGCGCTCGAAAAAGACACCGCCGATGAGGTCAATTCTGATAAGCCTCGCTAGCTCCTAGTTACTTTTGTGAGAGACGCCAACTCGGCTCGTCGAACATCAAATGGGCTGGTTCTGGATACCCAGAGCCAGCCCATTGCGCATTAGTTATCGTCAGTGGAGTCGAGTTCTGCCTCGAGCTTGGCACGGCGTCTTTTCGCCGTGAAAAACGTTGCGCACAGGACAGCAAACGTGGCCGCGAAAATCGTCGCACCGCAGAACACGCCCGTGGCCAGATTCGCCAACCAAAAGACGCTTTCGAGCGGTACGATCTGCGCCTCAGCGATACAGCGCATTGCAGCAATAACAAGCGCGAACGCGGCGCCGCTAAGACCGCTGACAAGCAGGAAATATCCAACAGGAAGATGCTCGGTTTGCCCAAAACGATTGGTATCGACATAGCCCTTCCGCGTTTGCAGTCCTGCGCAAATCAACATCACGAGAACGAGCCACAAATACATGGCTGCCTCGAACGGCGTTGCAAAGCCTTGCGGCATTTCACTGGCGTCGCTGTGAACCCACGCAACCTGTCGAGCTATAAACTGGTAGAAAAAGATCATCAGCATGCCAAACGAAAGCAGCACGAAACCAATCTTGTAGATTTTTGCGCTCTCAGCCTCCAGGCGCTCATCCTTTGGGCCGGCATATTCGCACCACTTTTGCACGAGTTTTAAATCTTCAAATTTCATAGCGAACTCCTAAAGAGCGTTAGGGTCGACGTCGATCCCGTCTTCCCAAAACAGATCGTTCAACGTAACGCGTAGCGCTTTGCAGATCGCCACGCACAAATTGAGCGTGGGGTTGTAGCCGCCCGCCTCGATCAGGCCGATGGTCTGGCGCGTAACGCCCACGGCCTCGGCCAAGTCAGCTTGCGAAAGGCCAACCGCCGCGCGCGCCGCCTTCATGCGGAGGTTCTTTTTGCCCGGCATGGAGTTCCTTTCGTAGTAATGGACAGATATCCGTTGCAACATGACAGAAATATATTGCATATATCATACAATGTCAACTATATCTGTCATTATGAAAACCATATTCGTCATCGCCATGCGGACATTACAACTTCGGTTCACTATTCAAACTTACTCGGACAGAACCGACTCGGTTTTGTCCGAGTAAACTCGAGCATAAACTGATCCATGCGATACAATTAACTCGGACAAAACCGAGTCGGAAGGAACCGAGTAAGTGGAATTTATTGGCAGGGAGCGTGAGCTCGCCCGTATTAAGAAAACGCTCAAAGCACCCGAGCAGCGCAATGTTCTCATTTACGGCAGGCGTCGCGTCGGAAAAAGTGAGCTCATCAAGCAGGCGCTAACCGATTTGTCGGACGTCGCAACGGTCTATTACGAGTGCCGCCAAACCTCCGAGGCAGACAACCTCGAGAGTCTGTCCGTCCTTGTTGCTGAAGCGCTGAGCTTTCCTCCGCTCGCCTTCACAGGCATCCGCGAGCTCATCGAATTTCTGTTTGCCCAAGCTAAAGACAAGAACATTACCCTCGTTCTCGACGAATACCCCTACTTGAGAGATGCGGTTAAAGGCCTAGACAGCATTCTTCAGACCTCAATCGACGCCCGCAGGGAAGACTCACGTTTAAACATTGTCCTGTGCGGCTCCTACGTTGAGATTATGAAATCCCTCATCGAGCATGAAAGCCCCCTCTACGGGCGAATTGATCTCGCGCTTGAGCTTAAGCCCATGGATTACTTTGACGCTGCGAAGTTCTATCCCGCGTTCTCGCCCGAGGACAAGGTGCGGCTCTATAGCGTTTTTGGCGGTATCCCCTTTTACAATCGCCTCATCGATCAATCCCAAAGCGTACGCGACAACATCATCGAGCTCGTCACGGAACCTGGCGCCCGCTTAGAAAGCGAGGTGCCGTCCTATCTCAACGCCGAGATCTCGAAGATGACCAACGCCAACGAAGTTTTCGGGGCTCTCGCACAAGGCTACTCCCGTTGGGGGGACGTGCTGGCACAGTCGCACGTCTCGAGCGGTCCGGCCATGGCAGACGTGCTCGACAAGCTCATGTCACTCGAAATCGTCCAAAAGCGTGCACCCATCAACGACCCTACGAACAAGCGCAAGTCTGGCTACTTTGTAGTGGATCCGCTTTCGCTCTTTTACTATCGCTATGTTTTCCGCAATGCCTCAGCGCGTCAGCTGCTCGACCCGGAAGTCTTCTATGATCGTCACGTCTTCCAAGACTTCGAGGAAAACTACGTTCCTCATATGTTCGAGGAGATCTGCCGTCAATACCTCGTGCGGCAGAACAGGACCGGCAAGATCGAACCGGCTTTCGACGCCATAGGCAAGTACTGGTACGACGACCCCGCAAACAAAACGAGCGGCGAATTCGATGTGGTAACGCAAGACCCCGAGGGCTACGCATTCTACGAAGCAAAGTTCCGCAAATCCCCCATCACGCAAAAAATGGTCGACGAGGAAATCGCCCAAGTCGAGGCAACGGGACTCAAGTGCCATCGCTATGGATTCTTCTCCCGTTCGGGCTTCGAAGCTGGCGAAAGCGATCGAACCGTCTTCATCGACCTGCCGCAGATGTTTGAATAGGACAGGACAGGTCCCTCCCGATTCCAAGCATTCATTATCTAATCGAACGATTGTTCGATGGATTTCGTGTTGGGTGGAATCGTCTGTGGGCTGGGCTATGCTACCTTGACTATCTATATGACTTAAACGCAGCAAGGGAGCACCGAGAGAGCGAGTATGGCAAAAAACACCGCAAACTATGGTAACGACAGTATCCGCCAGCTCAAGGACGAGGAGCGCGTACG
>CABUXM010000130.1 GCA_902495545.1 uncultured Collinsella sp.
AACAACCGCATGGAGCTCATGGCCGTTATCGTGGCGCTCGAGGCACTCAACCGCCCCTGCGACGTCGAAGTCCATTCCGATTCGCAGTACGTCGTCAACGCCTTCAACAAGCACTGGATTGACGGATGGAAAAAACGCGGCTGGAAGACCGCCAACAAGCAGCCTGTCAAGAACCGCGATCTGTGGGAGCGCCTACTCACCGCCAAAAGCAAGCACAAGGTTGAGTTCATCTGGGTTAAGGGTCACGCCGGCCATGAGCTCAATGAGCGCTGCGACGAGCTCGCCACCACCGCGGCCGACGGAGCCAACCTCGATATCGACACCGGCTTTAACGAGAACGACCTGTAATAGCATTTTCGCGCAGCTTTATATCCCCACGCGCTACACTCATCCTGTAGACCAAACAACGCAAGGGGGACGTATGCTGCGCATCGCGACCATCGGCACATCCATGATCACCGACGACTTTATCCAGGTCCTCAACGCCAACGACCAAGCCGCGTTTGTGGGCACGCTCTCGCGCGATGCCAATCGCGGTGCTGCCTTTACCGCCGAGCGCGGTGGCGAGCGAAACTTTACTTCACTCGATGAGCTCGCGGCAGCCGCCGACGTCGACGCCGTCTATATCGGCAGCCCCAACGCACTTCACTACGAGCAGGCCCTTGCCTGCATCGCCGGTGGCAAGCACGTCATCGTCGAGAAGCCCTTCTGCGCCACCGAGGCGCAGGCGCTCGAGGTCTTTCGCGCAGCCGAGGCGGCGGGCGTCGTAGCCCTCGAGGCCATGCGCCCCCTCCACGATCCCACCTTCCACGCCATCGAAGACGCCCTGGGCGAGATCGCCCCCATCCGCCGCGCCTCATTGCGCTTTGGCAAATATTCCTCGCGCTACAACGAGATTCTCGCGGGACGCGCCACCAATATCTTCGACTGCAACATGGCATCGGGTTCCCTCATGGATATTGGCGTCTACACCGTCGAGCCCATGGTCGAGATTTTCGGCATGCCCTCCGGCCTTACGAGCATGACTACGCTGCTCGACCCCACCACGCGACAGCTCACGCACGGTCCCATCGATGGCTGTGGTTCCGTCCTCGCCAGCTACGGCGGTGGCCGTATCTCCGTCGAGCTCGCGCACTCCAAAATTACGAATGACCTGCTGCCCTCGCAGATCGAAGGCGAGCGTGGCACTATCCAGATCGACCATCTGTCCACGCCCCGCAACGTCCGCATCGACTATCGCGGCGACGTCGTACGCGGCTCGGCGACCGAGGCACCGCGCGAACAGAGCGACAACGGCCGCGTGCTCGACCTGCCCAAATCGAGCAACACCATGGAATACGAACTCACAGACTTTATCACCGCCATCGGCGGCATCGATAACGTCAAGGAAGAGATTTGGGAGACCCCGGCGGGACGTCACGAGCTTGGCCACTACCGCGACGTTACGCTCGTCTCACTGCGTATCATGGATGCCGTGCGCCAGCAGGCCGGCATAACCTTCCCGGCCGACGCAGGCAAGCAGGCATAGCTATGGGCCTCTTCGATACGTTCTTCTCCAGCGTCACCGGCGGCAGTCGAGAACCTCAAAAACCATCAAACGTCGAGCTCGAGCTGCGCCGCAGACTTACTGTGCTCGCAAGCGACGAGGCCACTCTAGACACTCCTCTGCGCTATTTCCTGCGCTGGGCGGGGCAAGTCCAAGGCGTTGGTTTTCGCTTTACCAACGCCAACCTCGCGCAGGCACGCTCCCTCACCGGCTGGGTGCGTAATATGGAAGACGGCTCAGTCGAGATGGAGATACAGGGAGCTCCGGTAAACGTCCTATCTCATCTCGAGGCGCTTCATGCCTCCTACGAGCGCATGGGAACACGTTTTCGCCTCGTAGACGCCCAGGCCCGAGCCCCACTTGCCAATGAAGACGGTTTCACGCCTCGTTATTAGTATTGTGTGCTAAATACGGTATCATTTACCTACGACCGTTGATAGAAAAGAGGCGAGGCGCATGGCGGTGCAAAGAAGGAATACCAGGCAGCGAAAGCTGGTTCTTGACGCCGTGCGCCAAAGCTATAACCATCCCACCGCCGACGAAATCTACAATGTCGTGCGCGCGCAGGATGACAAAATCAGCCGCGGTACGGTCTACCGCAACCTCAATCTCTTGGCCGACGCCGGCGAGATTCTCTCCATCAAGACGCCGGGCGGAAGTCGCTTCGATCGCACCATCGAGCCGCACGCACATATCATCTGCACCTCGTGCAGCCGCGTCATCGACGTACCGCTCCCCTTCGATGCCCAGCTCGACGCCAAAGCGTCCGAGCAAATCGGCTGGCACGTCACGTCGCACTACACCATCTTCGAGGGTCTCTGCCCCGACTGCCGGTAGATGTTTGGGACATGCCTTAAATCCACCTTTTCGTACTTTGCAGCAAAAAGTAGATTTCTAGGTATGTCCCGAAAACCTACTCGGCGAGCAGATGGCGCAGTTCTTCTTCGACCGTATGCGCGTAGCGGACGCGGTCGTTGATGCCACGCATAGAGGGATTGCAGCTCTCCATTAGATAAGGATGGCCCACGACGTTGAGCATGTCGCGATCGTTTTCGTTATCGCCAAACGCCATCATCTCATCGGGCGAAATACCCAGGGCACGACCGTAATCGGCAAGCGCGGAACCCTTACCCGAATCAAAGCCGATAAAGTCCGTCCATTCGGTTCCCGATGTCATGACATCGACTCGATCGCTAAAGTGGCGCTCAAAATACTCCAGCGCCGCCGGCTGATTCACCTCGGGCGTCTGGAAGGCAATCTTAATGACGTCCTCTTCGATGTCCTCGGGACGGTCGACCACCGCCACATCGCAGTGGACCTCATAGCGCAAATGATCGACGAACGCATCGTTGCCGCTCATGGTGTAGAGGTACCCCTCACACGAAAGGGTCACGTCGGCATGGGGATACGCAACCACGGCATTCGCGATATCCATAGCAAGGCTACGCTCCATGGAACGCTTGACAACGGCACGCCCCTCGCTCATCACCAGGGCTCCGTTTTCGCATACATAGGCGAGCTCATCGGCCACCGGGGCAAACAGATGGCGCAAGCTCGCATATTGACGACCGCTCGCCGGCATAAACACGATACCGCGACGATGCAGTTCATCGATGAGCTCAAAGGCCTCGGAACGCGGCTCGCGCTCCCCCGGATGCAGCAACGTACCGTCCAAATCGCATGCAATCAGCTTGATTCCTTCAAGACCCATATGCTTTCCCCCA
>CABUXM010000131.1 GCA_902495545.1 uncultured Collinsella sp.
AACGTTGACTTCCAGGAGTTCATGATCATGCCGGTGGGCGCCCCGAGTTTTGCCGAGGGCCTGCGTTGGTGCGCCGAGGTATACCACACCCTCAAGGGCGTGCTGCACGAGGCCGGCCTAGGCGGCGGCGTGGGCGACGAGGGCGGCTTTGCCCCCAACCTTAAGACCAATGCCGAGCCGTTCGAGTACATCACCAAGGCCGTGGAAAAGGCCGGCTTTAAGCCCGGCGTCGACTTCATGTACGCCATGGACCCGGCCTCGACCGAGTTCTACAACGCTGAGACCGGTATGTATGAGCTCAAGGGCGAGGGCGTGGAGTACACGAGTGCCCAGATGGTTGATTACTGGGAGAAGCTCGTCGACACCTATCCCATCATCTCCATCGAGGACGGTATGGCCGAGGAGGACTGGGACGGCTGGGTCAAGCTCACCCGTCGCATTGGCAACAAGGTGCAGCTGGTGGGCGACGACCTGTTCGTCACCAACACCGAGCGCCTCAAGAAGGGCATCGAGCTGGGTGCCGCCAACGCGATCCTGGTCAAGGTCAACCAGATCGGTACGCTCACCGAGTCGCTCGAGGCCATCGAGACCGCCAAGGAGGCCGGTTACGCCTGCATCGTGAGCCACCGCTCCGGCGAGACCGAGGACTCCACGATCGCCGACCTGGTCGTGGGTGTTAACGGCGGCCAGATCAAGTCGGGCGCCCCGTGCCGCAGCGACCGTATCGCCAAGTACAACCAGCTCATCCGCATCGAGGACGAGCTCGAGGGCAGCGCGCGCTACGCCGGCAAGGCCGCGTTCTACAACATTCGCTAAACGGGCGAATTTGGCGAGGGGGAGGCTGACTCGGTTCCGCCCCGCCTTGGCTGGACGCCGTAAAGCGCTGTGGGCGCTGGCCCATATGGCTCAGCGCCTTTTTTATGTCGAGCAAAGGCTGGCGAAGGCGGTGTGGGCGCTCGTGCTATAACTAGAGTACTTAGCGCAAACAAACCTCAACCGCACAAGGCGCACATGGATCAGATTTACGACAACAGGTACTATTCCGCCGGTTCGCGTGAGCCGTCGCCTCGCCGTGCGCGCACGGTGCAGCTCGGTGGGTCCGCCTACGCCGGCGCCGACCGCTCCATGCAGCGCCCGACAAGTACCTCGCGCCCCAATGCTCAAGTGAATACTTCGTCAGATGGACCAGTGCGCCCGGCACGTTCGTCGCATGCTCAGCGCTCATCGGCTCAAACGCACGATAGGTCGAGCAGGCCCTCGAACCGTTTTTCGGGCTCGGACTTTATGCACTACGCCAACGACAACGCGGTGGTCAAGGCGATCTACGACTTTACCCACGGTCCTCAGCGAGGGCTATTCATCGGCATCGTCGTTGCTCTGGTGCTCGTGAGCCTGTATTTCCCCGTGCGCGACCTGTACGTGGCAAAGCGTTCGAGCGATATCTTGGCCAAGCAGGTCGAGATTCGCCAGCAATACAATGATGGGCTGCAAAAAAGCGTCGACAAGCTGCTCTCGGAGGAGGGTATCAAGGATGCGGCATCCGAGGACCTGGGCTTGGTGATGCCCGGCGAGAAGAGGATTGAAGTGCAGGGCCTGGACGGCGATTCGGATGCCTCGTCGAGCCAGAAGTCGTCGAACGCCAAGAAGGCCAGCGAAGTTGCCAAGGAAATCGAAGAAGTCGGTAAGGACGCGCCGTGGTACATCCAAGCGCTCGACATGCTGTTTGGGTTTAACGGCGTCGAGGGCCAGACGGTCGTGTCCAACGGCAAATAGCGCCCGGAGGGGAGCCCGCAATGACAAATTGCAAACGCTATAAGGTAGCCGCGATCGACCTGGGAACGGTGTCGTCGCGACTGGTGCTGGCGCAGGTCGAGGCCGGGGCGATCGTGGAATCGTCCAAGCATACCGAGATCACCGACTTGGGCGAGGGCGTGGACGCGACGGGGCGCTTTTGCGAGGCGGCCGTTGAGCGCGTGCTCGCTGCGTGCCGCATGTTTGTGGACGAGGCGCGTGCCTTTGGGGCCGTGTGCATCTGCACCACGTGCACGAGTGCCGCGCGCGATGCGTCCAATGCCGCCCTGCTGTTGGACGGCCTGCGCGAGCTGGGGCTCGAACCGCAGGTGATTCCGGGAGAGGTCGAGGCGCGCCTGACGTTTTTTGGCGTGGCGCACGACTTTGCAGGCGAGCGCATCATCGTCGCCGATTCGGGCGGCGGCTCCACGGAGCTTGCGACTGGTGTGTACGCGCCGGAGTGCGGGGTCTTTGCGCTGGAAGGTACGCGCTCGCTGGACATTGGCTGCCGCCGCGTGACGGAGCGTTTTTTCTCGGCGCTGCCACCCGCAGGCGGCGAGCTTGCTGCCGCTGCCGCGTGGGCAGGCGAGCAGTTCGCCGCCTATTTTGAAGGCCTGCCCAGCGACTTTGAGCGCGCCGAACGCTTGGTCGCAGTGGGCGGCACGGTGACTACGCTGGTGGCTCTGGTCCACGAGCTGGAACCGTACGATTCGAGCTTTGTGCACCTATGCGAGCTGTCGCTGGAGCAGGTCTCGGCCGCTATCGAGCGCATGTCTGCGTTGGATGTTGCAGGCATTGCCGCGTTGCCAGGCGTACAGCCCAAGCGCGCGGGCGTGATTCTCGCTGGCGCCGTGGTGATCCGCGAGCTCATGCGTGCCGGCGGCTACAAGACGCTCACCGTAAGCGAGAACAGCCTGCTCGCCGGTATGGCCGCCACCATCAACGAGGTTCTCGACGGCGCGACCCCCACCATCGGCTGGACCCCGAGCCTGAGTGCTCTTTAACCATCCCCTCATAAGTTGCGGTGAAATACGGACTAAAATCGCCCTTTTGGGCACCAAACAGTCCCTATTTCACCGCAACTTAGAGACCCGCCGGCATCTAAAAGAAACGAGCCCGCATCCCTGGGGGACACGAGCCCGAAAGCTTCATATGGTAGGGGCGGTGGGACGTCTGCGTATTTGCTGCGCAAATCCGCATCGGCTTCGGACGCCTGCCGGCGCCCTCGCCGGCTCGCTGCGGACGCTGCGCGTCCGCTTGACGCTCGCCCCCTCGCGGGTTCGAGCCCCACCGGCATCAAAAAGAAACGAGCCCGCATCCCTTGGGGACACGGGCTCGAAAGCTCCATATGGTAGGGGCGGTGGGACTCGAACCCACAATCCTTGCGGCGAGAGATTTTAAGTCTCCTGCGTATGCCAATTCCGCCACGCCCCCGTGAGACTAGAAGTCTAGCACAAGCCGTCT
>CABUXM010000132.1 GCA_902495545.1 uncultured Collinsella sp.
AAAGAGCATTTTGACCAGATCATGGGCCTCGAGCCGGGATTTGTGCCCACCACCTCGGCCTCCCCTGCCGCCAGCGCAGCCCATAAGCGCGGCGATATCTGCTTCTTCGATATCGACGGAACGCTCGCCTGGCAAGACCCCAGGCTCGCCCAAGACCTTCCCGAAGACGAGCGGGACCTCTCCCCCTATCCCAACGAGGCGGTTTCGCAGGCAATCCGCGATTTCGTTGCAAACGGCAACATGGCCTTTATCTGCACAGGGCGCACCCTCAGTTGCATCCACCCCAAACTTCTTGAGCTGCCCTGGACCGGCATCGTCTGTCTTGCGGGCGGTTACGCCGAGATCAACGGACACGCAGTTCGCGATCTGTCGATGACGCCCAGTATGCTGCAGCGTCTTGCCCCCTACCTTGAGCAATCGGGCGAGGTCATCCGCTTTGAGGGTCTCAACGGCGTCGTGCGCATGAGTGCCGATGCCCCCGATGCTCCCGGATACGCGCGCACCCTGGGCGACGCAGTCACGCAGCTGCAACATTACAGTGCCTACAAGATCTTGATGTCTACATCGCTCGCCAACCACATCGCTCAAGATAAGGCGCTTGAGCCGCTGCTGTGCTTTAACGAGCTCGAACTCGAGGTAACCGAAATCTCGCCCCGCGAATGCACGAAGCGCGGGGGCATCCAGTCTGTACTCGACGCCCTCGATCCCCACCATGGAACCGTATACGGCATCGGCGACGCCAGCAATGACGTCTCGCTGATGAACGCCGTCGATGTCGGCATCGCCATGGGCAATGCGCCGGACTATCTCAAAAAGCGCGCCGACTACATCACCGACTCGGTCGACAAAAATGGCGTCGTCAAGGCGCTCGAGCACTTTAGGCTTATATAAGCAGCCGGCACGCGCACGCGTCCCGTTTCCCCAAATCGACAAAACAGACGCGCCAGCAACTCCAATGTGGCAATATGGTATCTGCACACCGCAACGATGCAACCTAAGAAAGAATGCGAGAACCCGTGTCCAGTCCGTTTACCAGCTTTTTAGCCCAGCACTTTGGCCAGATCAACGACTATCTGGCCACGTTCTTTGACGGACAGGCGACCTCTGCCGATATCGAGCGCTACCTGTATACCCCGCTCTCGACATTTACGGCCAATGCCGGCAAGCGCCACCGCCCGCTCATCTGCATGCTCGCCGCCACCGCGGTAGGTGGCAGCTTCGAGAGCGCCCGCAGCGCCGCGGCAGCCATCGAGCATTTCCAGTCGGGCGCGCTGATCCACGACGACATCGCCGACAACGGACAACTTCGTCGAGGCAAGCCCTGCATGCACCTTACCGAGGGCACGGGCCTTGCCATCAATTGTGGCGACCTGGCGCTCACCATGGTCACCAAGACGGTTCTCGACGACCCTACGCTTGAGTCCGACGTGAAGCTGCGCGTGCTCCACGAGCTTACCGAGATGATCGTCCGCACCATCGAGGGTCAAGCACTCGACCTGGGTTGGGTCCGTGACGGGCGCTTTGATATCTCGGTTGATGACTACCTGGACATGGCGACGCACAAGACCGCGTTTTACAGCGGAGCCACGCCGCTTGCCGCCGGAGCCATTATCGGCGGCGGCAGCGATAAGCAAATCGAAGCGCTGCGCGCCTTTGGCCTGCACACGGGCCTTGCCTTTCAGATTCAGGACGATCTGCTCAACTTGATCGGCACCAAAGAGGCCGCCAACAAGGACTTCCGCACCGATATCACCGAGGGCAAACGCACCCTCGTCGCCGTGCACGCCCTGTCAGACGAGCGTCATCACGACGAGGTCGAGGCAATCCTTTCCTCGGGCACCGAGGACCCCGCGCAACTTGCACGCGCCGTGGAGATCTTCCAGGAGACCGGCTCCATCGATTACGCCCACACTTACGCGCTCGACCTGACCGCCAAGGCGAAAGCGGCCATCGAGAACGTTGAGCTTGATCCGCACGCACGCGAGCTGTTCCTCTCCATGGCAGATTTCTTTGTGGAGCGCCTTAACTAGCGGGGGTAATAAAACCTGTCAGCAGCGTATTTGGGTACAACTTGCTACACTGTTGAGTGCATGTTTATGCATCCCTTTGCGTTGTCTATCCGACAGACGCTCAAATAGTACGAATGGTACGCCGAAAGGGGTTCGTTCATGGAACCTATTACAACGGGCATGCAAGGAGCAGCCGTCGAGGACGTGCAGTCTCGTCTCCTGCAGCTCGGCTACACGATTGATGCCGCCGAAGTCACCGACAAGTACTTTGGAGCCACCACTGAGCAGGCCGTCAGCACCTTCAGGCTCGACAGCGGCCTTGCTGCCGGTCATGCCGTCGATATCCCCTGCTGGAGCGCCCTTGTAGACGCTTCGTATAAGCTGGGCGATCGCACTCTCTATCTGCGCATGCCCAATTTCCATGGCGCCGATGTGCAGGCCCTGCAGCGCGCTCTCAACGTTTTGGGCTTTGCCTGTGGTGAAGACGACGGCTACTTTGGTCCGCATACCGAGGCCGCCCTGCAGCAGTTCCAGGAAAATGTCGGCCTGTTTGCCGACGGCATGGCCTTCCAGGACACCTACGCCTACATCAACCGCCTGCACCATGTGTGGGAGGGCAAGCCCTCGGTCACCGAAGCCGAGTCCCGCATCGGTTTTGCTCGCGCCGCCAACGTGCTCGAGCGCTTCCAGATTGCCGTTATCGGCGAGGACCCCATCGCACGCAGTGTTGCGTCGCGCATGTGGAATATCGCCACGGCAACGACCGACAACAGCGGCATGATGCTCTGCGACTCCGAGGTCCCAACCGACGTTGACCTGGTGCTCGAGATTGCAAGCGACGAGCTGCCCGCCGACGCCGCACCGCGCGCCACGATTGCCCTCGCCGAGTGCCACAACCTGGCCCAGCGCATCCGCACTGCCAATGTCGCCGCGCAGCAGAAGCCGGCACGCATTCGCATTGAGCTAACGGGCATGACGCGCTACAACGGCACCTTCACGGCCAGCGACGCGCAGACACTCGCCGTACGCCTGCTCGATGGCGTTTGCGATGCCCTCGCAGATTAGGTAAACTAAACGAGTTGCTTTTGGGCAACACCACACATTGGGACGTAGTTCAACGGTAGAACTCCGGTTTTTGGTGCCGGCTGTTGGGGGTTCGAATCCCTCCGTCCCAGCC
>CABUXM010000133.1 GCA_902495545.1 uncultured Collinsella sp.
AAGTTCTACAAGGAGTGCCAGGAGGCGTATAAGACGCTTTCCGAGACGACGGATGCCCGTGGCCGCAAGCTCAAGATCCACAAGGTGATTATGCCTGCGACCTCGGTATATATGACCGAAGAGGAGGCCAGCACGATTGACCCCGTCGAGGGCGTGCTGCCGCGTACCCCCGAGGATGCTTTCGAGCCGAGCTACCTCAACTTCCTGCCCATCAACGGCGCAGTGCTTGTACCGCAGTTCGGCGATCCCAATGACGCCCAGGCGCTCAAGGATATCCAGGCTGCTTATCCGGACCGTGAAGTCATCGGTATCATGACTCGCGAGGTTATTTACGGCGGCGGCAACATTCACTGCATCACCCAGCAGCAGCCCAAGGCGCGCTGCAAGTAGAGGCGGTTGCAGGCACACGGGGTAGTGTCGATATGACCTGGGGCCCGCTGGCGCACACGCTGGCGGGCCCTTTTGCGTGCGGCGGGCAGCGTTGCACGCGGGCACTCGGGTCTAAGCGAGGATACCAGGGGCCTTGCTTATCGTCGATAGTTGGTCTAGAATCGTCGATAGTCGATGATAGGGGGGTAGCATGCAGCTTGTTGAAAGTGAGACCGTGGAGTTCAAGTGCACATTTACCCCTAAGCTGCTCAAAGCTGTGGTGGCGTTTGCCAATTCGAATGGCGGTACCTTGTATATCGGAATCGACGATTTTGGCAGCATCGTCGGCGTGGACGATATCGATGCCACCATGCTTCAATGCTCTAATGCAATAACCGATGGCGTGTATCCCGACGTTTCTGAAATCACGACGGTCTCCGCATTGGACATCGATGGCGTAGCGTTGGTGAAAATCGAGGTGGAAGCGGGTCCTCACAAGCCGTACTGCCTGTGCTCGAAGGGATTTGTTCCCGCCGGGGTATATCGGCGCCTAGGTCCTGCCAACGTGCCCATCGAGATGGCCCAGATCCGCTCGATGATCAAGCGCACCGACGGCGATTATTTTGAGACCGCGCGCTCTCATGAACAGAGCTTGACGTTTTTTGAAGCCGAGCGGGTCTTTAGGCGCGCGGAGATTACGTTTGACCAAACCTCTCAAAAGAATCTCGGCCTTATCGATGAGCTGGGCTTTTACACCAATTTGGCACTGCTGGTCTCTGACCAAAACCCCTTTGCAGTCCGCGCTGGCCTCTTCAACGACGATGCGTATACCGAGTTTATCGACCGTCAGGATGGCGAGGGCTCGATCTTCAGGCAGATAGAGGATATCGAACGGTTCCTCAATATATCGAACGCAACGCGTATGTACTTTGTGCCGGGAAGGCTCGATCGCATAGATAAGGACGACTATCCCCGCGAGGCTGTTCGAGAGGGAATTCTGAACCTGTTTATCCATCGCGACTACGAATCTTCGGTGGCGTCTCTTATCAAGATGAGCCGTACGGCGCTTGAATTTACCAATGCGGGAGGGCCGCAGCACATCAGCGTCGAGGAGGCGCTTGCGGGCGGCTCGGACGCTCGGAATCCAAAGCTGCAACTGCTCTTTTTGCGTCTGGGGATGGTTGAGGCGTTTGGAACGGGCCTCAAGGGGATTCGTGCGCTCTATGAGGCGGAAGGGTTGGAACCCGAGGTCTGCGCCTACCCTGCAATGTTTAGGTTGTCGCTGCCCAACGTCAACGCCGTGCGCAATTCCTATCTGACGCCTCGTGGCAATAGCGGTCCCAACTTGCGTGGGGATTACAGCGATTATGAGCAGCTCGAGCGGGAAGGGGCGCTGCCGCCCGATGTTTCGCAGGCGTTTGCATCCGTGCGAGCGCAGCGAGAGGGGCACGTGTCGATGAATGGCGACTGCGGCCACGAGGTGCGTGCCAAGCTCGTGGAGGAGCTTGGCTTTGATGTTGCGTGCAAGGCGTCCGCGATGCTACAGGATGTCTCGGACGAGCGACGTGGTGGATACGCTCGCACCTTGATTCGCTTTGCCCTTGAGCGGCCCCGCGGTTTTACGCGCCAGGATGCTTCGGACGCTCTGGGAACTGGGCGCGACGTGACGCTGCGGGTTATCAACGGTTTGCTTGAGGAAGGCGCACTCGTTAAAGAGGGGCGCGCTCGGGCGACGAGATATCGCGCTGTCGGGCAGGTTTAGGGACGGGCGGTCCGGCCCCCTGGGTTATTCCTGGGCAGAGGCCAAGGGCCGGGTGCCCGGCTCGCCTTGATTGAAGGGGTACTTAGAGCGTGCCTCCGTACATATAGACGATAAATCCGTCGCCGGTGTCCTGGCTGTGATCCTCCAGGATGCGCTTCATGTTGAGGTGCTCGTAGAACTGCCAATCGGAGTTGCAGTCGCTCATCAGGAAGAATTTGGTGCACCCGGCTTTGGCGAGCTCGGCGCGCGCAAGGTCGATGAGCGCACGGCCGAGCCCCTTGCCCTGCCATTCGGGCACGATGATGATCAGGTTGAGCTGGCCCTGGGCATATTCGTTGCCCGTGGCGGCAAAGCGGTCGGCTGTTGCCTTCTCGCGGCTATCGCCAAAGAGCGAGCCTTCGAGCTTGGCATCGGCGGTCTTTGCCATCTCGGTTGCCTGGGCGAACATCTCGTTGTAGCTGGGCTCCCACGTGGGATTGGTGCGTGGTTTGCCGTCTTCGAAGATGCCGATGCAGCAAGCGGCGATGATGCGGCCTTCAGCTTCGGCAACGAGCGCGATGGGGGAGCGCTGCAGCTGCATGGCGATGTTAAAGCGCGCACAGAAATCGGCGGCTTCGACGTCGCCTCGGTTGCGCAGCGTGTTGCACCACAGCTGGTTGTAGATGGCGGCGATGCCGGCCAGGTCATCGAGCGTGGCGGCACGCAGAGTTACGTTGTCAAGGCTCATGGGGGCTCCTTCCAAGTTGGGTCAGGCCACTTCTGAGTGTGACATGGCCGCAGGACGGCCGCATCGACCATTCGGCAGGCGAGCCTCGAATCCTCGGGGACGGAGAGGTGGCAATTGGGTAGTCGTTGGGTGTTCCTATAGTTTTGTCAACCGTCGGGGCTACTCCCGGTAGGGCACCCGGTCGCGCATCACGGCGTATATCGCCCTGAGCCGCTTTCTCGCGACGGCCTTGAGCGCCC
>CABUXM010000134.1 GCA_902495545.1 uncultured Collinsella sp.
CCGCCGTCGGCAACATCGCGGTCGAGCAGCACAACGGGCAGACGTCCCGCTGCAGCGGCGATCGCCTCGTCATTGCCTCCACAGGTGTTGACGACCAGGCCGTCCACGCCAGCATCGATAAGTCTGGCGAGCGACTCGGCCTCCTTAGCGGGGTCGTTGCCGCTAATGGCCGTCATGAGCGAGCAGCCGCGCGCGGCGGCGCTGGCGGAAAGTCCTTCAAGCATGGCGCTCGAGAACGGGTTGGCGATGTCGGCCAGGATCACACCGATGAGGTTGGTACGCGAGCTGCGCAGATTGCGCGCGGCAGCACGTGGGCGATAGCCGGTGCGCTCGATGACCTCGGCGATGCGGGCGCGGGTCTCCTCGGTCATTTGCCCGGGACGGTTGTTGAGATAGCGCGAGACCGTGGCCGGGCTCACACCCGCCTCGGCGGCAATGTCCTTGATTCTCATCTGCGCCATGGCGCACCCCGTTTCCCAATTGTCAGCAGTCTGAGCCATTTTAGGCATTTTTTTAAAAATCTCGCTTGCAAAACGCTGTAGGTGAGTATACTACAACTCGAAACGAAACCGATTTCGTAAACCGATTTCGGCAAGCGTTGGCGCGGAGGTGCAAAGATGTACCCTACCGTCTTGGCACCTCCGCGCCAACGCCATATCAAAGGTGTACGCACGAGCAAGAAGGAGCTGCGCGACCATGGGTAAAACGGTTCTTACCTTCGGCGAAATCATGATGAGGCTCTCGCCCAAAGATCATCTGCGCATTGAGCAGGCAACCGAGTTTGACGTCCGCTACGGTGGCGCCGAGGCCAACACCGCTCTTTCCCTGGCCTACCAAGGCGACAAGGCCGCTTACGTATCCGTTGTCCCGGCCAACCGCCTAGGCGAGTGCGCGCTGCGCTCGCTGAAGGCCTACGGCGTCGACACAACGCGCGTCGTGCGTCAGGGCGACCGTCTTGGCTCCTATGTGTTTGAGGTCGGCGCCTCGCAGCGCGGCAACGGCTGCGTCTACGACCGCAAGTTCTCTGCCATCAACATGGCCAAACGCGACGTCTTTGACTGGGACGAGATCCTCAAGGGCATCGATGTCTTCTATTTCTCCGGCGTGACCCCCGCCGTCTCCGATGAGATGGCCGCCGCCTGCAAGGAGGCACTCGCCGCCTGCCGCGCCAAGGGCATCACCACCGTGTGCGACGTGAACTATCGCGGCAAGATGTGGTCGCCCGAGAAGTCGCAGGCCACCATGAAGGAACTCCTGCCGCTCGTCGACATCTGCATCGCCAACGACGAGGATGCGCCCGCCGGCCTCGGCATGACCTGCGTCTCTGGTTCCCTTGCCCATGGCATCGAGGAGCGCGACACCTACGTCGAGATGGCCCGTCAGATCTGCGCCGAGTACGGCTGCAAAAAGGTCGCCTCGGTCGTCCGCAACATCTCCTGCGTCGAGCGCTCCATCTGGATGGGCATGCTCTTTGACGCCGAGAGCGGCGAGCACTGGTTCTCCCCTGCTCACGACGTGCACGTGCTCGAGGGCGTTGCCGCCGGCGACGCTTTCAACGCCGGCCTCGTCCATGCCCTCACCAACGACTTTGATCCGCAGGACGCCGTCAACTATGCGATTGCAGCGTCGATCCTCAAGCTCACCATCAAGGGCGATTCCAACTTGGTGACCGCAGACGAGATCGCAGCCGTGGCATCCGCCGCCGACGGTGGCACCCGCGTCGCGCGCTAATCCGTCTCCATTCCGCGGGCCGCAGCTTTCCAATCCCATACCCCTGCGGCCCGCTCCCCGATTCCTCCGGTCGGGCAAAACCACCAGTCCCATTCCGGTTTTGCCTGGCATTCCCTACATGACTGGTCGAGCAGCTGGTTTTGGAATTGCTTGAACCCCAAGCAGTGCCTCCGATAACCAATCCAAAATCGGCTCCTGACCAGCATATTTGGCAATCACGCGCCCATGCGCGCCATACATCGAAAGGAACATTATGTTCGATCAGTTCTACACCACGCTTGAGTCCCTGGGCATCGTGCCGGTCGTCGTGCTCGACAAGGTCGAGGACGCCGCTCCGCTCGCCCACGCCCTTATGGCAGCTGGCATGAAGTCCGCCGAGGTCACCTTCCGCACCGCCTGCGCCGCCGAGTGCATCGCCGCTATGGCCGAGGCCGAGCCCGAGATGTGCGTTGGCGCCGGCACCGTCCTGACCGTCGAGCAGGTTGAGCAGGCCCGCGCAGCCGGTGCCAAGTTCATCGTCTCCCCGGGTTACAACGAGGACGTTGTGAAGCACTGCATCGACATCGACCTGCCTGTCCTTCCCGGCACCGTAACCCCCTCCGAGGTCACCGCAGCCGAGAACCTGGGCCTCAAGGTCACCAAGTTCTTCCCCGCGTCCCAGTATGGCGGCCTGAACACCATCAAGGCCCTCGCCGCTCCGTTTGTCGGTCACCGCTTTATGCCCACCGGCGGCGTGAGCACCGCCAACGTCGAGGAGTACCTGAGCTCCTCCGCCATCATCGCCTGCGGTGGCACCTGGATGGTCAAGCCGGCCCTGTTTGCCGACGGCGACTTCTCCAAGGTCGAGCAGATCGCCCGCGAGGCCATGGACGTCGTCAAGAAGGTCCGCGGCTAGGTTTAGCTCTCTATCGTGAAAGGGGGCGTGCCCTAGACCTCGCCCCCTTTCTTATAAAGCGGCTCGGAAGCGCGCCGTTTCCGTCACGAACAAGAACCAAAACCGTCTTGTATGCTGATAGAACGTGACGGAAGCGACACGCCCCCGAGCCGCTTTGTATAATCGGCTGGCAGTCGCGCTCAACTGAGCCACTTCGGTAAAAGCCGAGCCATCAAAACAGCTGCGGCGCCGTCTGGAGGAATGGACCTTTGCTTCCGGTCTTTTCCTCCAAGCGGCACCGCATCTTTGTGCCCCGGTCACACCCCAACGCAGTTGCGGTGAAATAGGGACTGTTTGGGGGTGCGGACGATTTCTTGGACCGCGCCTAGGCGTATCCAAGCTTCCTGCGGTACTCCATCGGGCTCAGCCACCCGAGGGACTTCTTGATCCGCTCCTCACGATAGTACACGAGG
>CABUXM010000135.1 GCA_902495545.1 uncultured Collinsella sp.
CCTCTCTTGTTAGGGCCGCCGAACCGTGCCTCCACGGAAATGGACGGTAGCCCGAATAAAACCGTACGCGCACAGGCGTTGTGCAGACATACGGTGCAAATTATACCCTCATGGACATGCTGTTTACGTGTATCTTCGACCGTTGGGAAAAGTGACCTACCAAAAAGGGACAGGTTTATTTTGGTCGGTTTTATCAGGCAAAACGACAAAGGGGGCCGACCTCGGGTTGTGATGAGGCCGGCCCCCTTTGGGGCGCTATGTGTGTATGGCAGTGCGGGATTTATTGCGATGGGGCCACCGCGGCGTTTCCGCAGATAAAACCTGCCAAAATAAACCTGTCCCTTTTTGGTAGGTTTTAGTGCTTGCCGTTGGCGGAGGCGGCACCGTTGACATGGTCGCGGGCATAGACCACGCCGTGCACGATGGCGAGACCGGCGGCGTCGGCCGCGCGGACGCAGGTGTCATGGAAATCCTCGGCCTCGCGGGCGCGCAGCTGTTTAAGCACGTAGTCGGCGACGGCCATCTTGCCGGGAGGGTTGCCGATGCCGGTGCGGATACGGCTGAAGTCGCGGCTGCCCATCTTGTCGATGATGGAACGCAGACCGTTGTGGCCAGCATGGCCGCCGCCCACCTTAACACGTACGTCGCCGGAGGGAATATCGAGCTCGTCGTGGATTACGAGCAGCTCCTCGGCCTTGATCTTGTACTCGCGGCAGAGCTTGGAGATGGGACCGCCCGAGGTATTCATGTACGACTGCGGCTTGACCAGCACAATCTGGCGCTTACCGCCCTCTTCCTCGGGGTCGTTGATGTTGATGAGCGCGATCTCGGCGCCGGCCTGGTTTTTCCAGTACGTGACGCCGGCCTGACGGGCCAACTCGTCGATTGCCTTAAAGCCGGCGTTGTGGCGGGTCTCGGCATATTCCTCGCCCGGGTTGCCAAGCCCGGCAACCATGCGAATCTTGAGTGGCTGTGCAGCTGCCATGTGCTTCCTTTCGTCGATTTGTCGTCTGCTATGGTGAGCGACCCCGTTACAGCTGTCAAATGGAGGGCGATCGAGGCTGCTTGGTGGCGTTTGGGCGGCCGCCAGAAGCCTAGGTGGGCAGTTTGTTCAGATACGTATAAAACACGAGCTATCGAAGCGCTCGATTCGATGCCGTAGTGCTGGTCGGTCGCTCCAACTGGTCGGTATAGTGCTGTTTTGAAGTCTGTTTTATTATCGAACAGGGCGAATTGCACAGAGTTGACGGCAAAACGGCTAGATCTGATGTGTCCATTTATACGTATCTGAACCAACTGCCCGCCCTTGCTCGGCAGTAAGTGTGCAATCCGGTTTTTAGACCGGCGCGAGGCCGATTCCAGCCCGCAGGGCGTTGAGCCAAGCGGCTTGACGCTTGCGATAACCCTTGATGCGATAGCGGAATCGAGCCCCCGCAAGTCGATGCATCGTCTGGGCGAAGGCTTCGAGTGCAACAAGGTCCTTCATTTGGTCACGATTGATAACCAGGACGTGGATACCCATGGCCTTGAGGCCATTGTTGCGATTTCCGTCGTGAATGCGAGCGTTTTGAAGCTCATGTCCAATTCCGTTGTATTCGTTGTCGACTCCGGCGGCCGGGCAATATAAGTCGCAGATGGCGTAGGGGATGCCCGAGGACATGTTGACCGCAAGGGTGTCGAAGTCGATTCTATAGTTGAGTAGCAGGCCTCCCATGGGCAGGCTGCAACATCCGAAACCGCCAAAACGCATGGGCGCGCCAAGGACGGCAAACATTAAGGATTCCGCTGGGGATGCGGATCCGGTGCGGGCGAGTTTAACGGCCGTGCGAAACGAGGCATAGGAGCTGCTTTTGGCGAACCGTGCGATTGCCTCGAGATCTTCGATGGTTGTAGCAGGTTCGCACTTGTAGTGTGCCTGTTCGTAACGGGCTTCGGCTTGTCCTTCGGGTGCCGGTTGGCTGCCCTGACAATCAAGATCGCCCATCGCTTCGAAGCCGTCGGCCTTGGGCCACGTATCGTCATAGGCGATGGGGTAGGTTGCCTCGGGCGGAAGGGAGTAGGTTCCGAGCAGCTCCATAAGGAGCATCAAGGTTTTGGCGACCGACTTATTTTTGGAACAAAGCATGGCCGTCATGGCGGGAGACGTAGCGTAGATGTCGGCTTCGATGCGCATGATTGCACCTTTGGGAAGCGCGGCGGAGAGAATGTGCTGGCGGATTCGCTTGTCGGGACGCCTGTTGTCTTCGTTTGAAATGAGAAGATCAAGCGGTTCGGAATCGTCTTCATTCCAGGCGTCGAGGATCGAAAGCGCGCTAAAGTCTACCGCGTCATTATTGGGAATGCAGCCGGCTAGAGCTTGCGCCTGCTGTCCGCCGTCGATGGAGTCCCAAGGAAGGGCAGAGTATGCCCGTCGTGCGCGGCGAATTGCGCGGAGGGCGGAGAAATGTGAAATCACGGTGGTCATAGTTACAAGGTACTAAGCCGCTGGCGAAACGCGACTGCCATGCCGTTCTTTTCGCCCAGCGGGGTGCTGCGCGCCATGAACGGTCGGGTGTTAGGAAAACGGGGATATTACTGAGAGCTTGCGAGAAAGTGAGTCCCGCTGCTAATGTCAGCGATGGGTGTTGGACAGTTGGTTCAGATACGTATAAAGCAGCGTTTTGCTTGGGTATTTTCAGGGGCTTTTGAGGGCGGATGAAAGGCAAAGTGTGACGACTGCGCTCGAAAGCGTCGGGTTCGGGCTGTTTAGAGTATCCGTCGGCCATCTTCAGATGCCCTAAGAGGCTCATTAGGTTCGTAAATAAATACGTATCTGAACTAACTGTCCAGGGCGGGTTGGCGAGGAATAGAAAAGGGGTCGGAAGCTCGCTTCCGGCCCCTTTAAAAACACCAAAGATGATGCGATGCACGCTGGACTACAGCGCGAAGTCGCCGCCGACGAGCGTGGAGACGGGCTCCTCGTGGTAAACGGCGGAGATGGCCTGAGCGAACTCCTCGGCGACCGAGATGGTCTTGATCTTGCCGCCGACCTCGAC
>CABUXM010000136.1 GCA_902495545.1 uncultured Collinsella sp.
ACGCTCACCGAGTCGCTCGAGGCCATCGAAACCGCCAAGGAGGCCGGCTACGCTTGCATCGTGAGCCACCGTTCCGGCGAGACCGAGGATTCCACGATCGCCGACCTGGTCGTGGGCGTCAATGCCGGCCAGATCAAGTCGGGCGCCCCGTGCCGTAGCGATCGCATCGCCAAGTACAACCAGCTCATCCGTATCGAGGACGAGCTCGAGGGCAGCGCGCGCTACGCCGGCAAGGCCGCGTTCTACAACATTCGCTAGGCAAGCGGCGTGTGCGGGGGCGGGGCTGACTCGGATTCGCCTTGCTCCCGTCGGGCACTGTTGAGCACCATTGGGCGCTGGGCCATATGGCTCAGCGCCTTTTTTATGTCGAGCAAGGGCCGCCGAAGGCGGTGCGCGCACTCGTGCTATAACTAAAAGACTTAGCGCAAACAAACCTCAACCGCACAAGGCGCACATGGATCAGATTTACGACAACAGGTACTATTCCGCCGGTTCGCGTGAGCCGTCACCTCGCCGTGCGCGCACGGTGCAGCTCGGCGGGTCCGATTACGCCGGTGCCGACCGCTCCATGCAGCGACCGACAAGCGCCTCACACTCCCGTGCTCAAATGAATACGCCGACGGACCGTCCGCCACGTTCGGTGCGCCCGGCGCATTCGGAGCATGCTCAGCGTTCTTCGGCTCAAACGCATGAAAAGCCGAGTAGGCCCTCGAACCGTCTTTCGGGCTCGGACTTCATGCATTACGCCAACGATAACGCGGTGGTCAAGGCAATTTACGACTTTACCCACGGTCCCCAGCGAGGACTATTCATTGGCATCGTCGTTGCCCTGGTGCTCGTGAGCCTGTACTTTCCCGTGCGCGACCTTTACGTTGCCAAACGCTCGAGCGATATCTTGGCCAAGCAGGTCGAGATTCGCCAGCAATACAATGATGAGCTGCAAAAAAGCGTCGACAAGTTGCTCTCGGAGGAGGGTATTAAGGACGCGGCGTCCGAGGACCTGGGTCTGGTGATGCCCGGTGAGAAGAAGATTGAAGTGCAGGGCCTGGACGACGATTCTGATGCCTCGTCGAGCCAGAAGTCGTCGAACGCCAAGAAGGCCAGCGAAGTTGCCAAGGAAATCGAAGAAGTCGGCAAGGACGTGCCGTGGTACATTCAGGCGCTCGACATGCTGTTTGGGTTTAACGGTGTCGAGGGCCAAACGGTCGTGTCCAACGGCAAATAGCGCCCGGAGGGGAGCCGGCAATGGCAGATTGCAAACGATATAAGGTGGCGGCGATCGATCTGGGAACGGTGTCGTCGCGACTGGTATTAGCGCAGGTCGAGGGCGGAGCGATAGTGGAATCGTCCAAGCATACCGAGATTACCGACTTGGGTGAGGGCGTGGACGCGACGGGCCGCTTTTGCGAGGCGGCCGTTGAGCGCGTGCTCTCTGCGTGCCGAATGTTTGTGGATGAGGCGCGCACCTTTGGGGCCGCGTGCGTCTGCACCACCTGCACGAGTGCCGCGCGCGATGCGTCCAACGCCGCGCTGCTGCTGGACGGCCTGCGCGGGCTGGGGCTCGAACCGCAGGTGATTCCGGGCGAGGTCGAGGCACGCCTGACGTTTTTTGGCGTGGCGCACGACTTTGCCGGCGAGCGCATCATTGTTGCCGATTCGGGCGGCGGATCCACGGAGCTCGCGACTGGCGTGTACGCGCCAGAGCGCGGGGTCTTTGCGCTGGAAGGAACGCGCTCGCTGGACATTGGCTGCCGCCGCGTGACGGAGCGTTTTTTCTCGGCGCTGCCGCCTGCAGACGGCGAGCTTGCTGCCGCTGCCACGTGGGCAGGCGAGCAGTTTACGGGCTACTTTAAGAGCTTGCCTGTCGATTTTGAGCGTGCCGAGCGCCTGGTCGCAGTGGGCGGCACGGTGACTACGCTGGTGGCTCTGGTCCACGAGCTGGAACCGTACGATTCGAGATTTGTGCACCTACGCGAGCTGTCGCTGGAGCAGGTCTCGGCCGCTATCGAGCGCATGTCTGTGTTGGACGTGGACGGCATCGCCGCGCTACCGGGTGTACAGCCCAAACGCGCGGGCGTGATCTTGGCTGGCGCCGTGGTGATCCGCGAGCTCATGCGTGCCGGCGGCTACAAGACGCTTACCGTAAGCGAGAACAGTCTACTCGCCGGCATGGCCGCCACCATCAACGAGACCCTCGACGGTGCGACCCCCACCATCTCCTGGACCCCCAGCCTCAGCGCCCTCTAAATAAGTTGCGGTGAAATACGGACTAAAATCGCCCTTTCGGGCACCAAACAGTCCCTATTCCACCGCAACTCAACAGCCGGCACCTGGGGACGTTCCTTTTCTGCCGGCACCTGGGGACAGTCCTTGCGGGGCGTCCCCATGGCGCCTATGCCAGCTTGTCGATTTGCCCAATCTCCCAAAGCGGAATATTGATGAGCATGCCCTCGTCTCTATATGCCGCCAGGGAGCTCCTCACGCAACGCTCGAGTTTGAATTTTTCGCAGGCTATTTTCAGACTCTTCGCTTTAAGGTTCTCTGCCGCCTTGACCTCAAGCGGAAGCACGGTTCCCGCATGGTCGATGGCAAAGTCGGTTTCGGCATTGCCGGAGGTAGAGGACCAATACGCGGGAGTTTTGTCCTGGAGCAAAAGCTCCTGCGCGACGTATTGTTCGGTCAGCGAACCTTTGAACTCGGTAAAAACAGCGGATCCGTTAAGAACGATGGCCGGAGAGAGACCGGAGAGCGCTCCGAGGATGCCGGTGTCGATGCAGAACAGTTTGAAGCCCGAGAGGTCTTCGTAGCTCGAGAGCGGCGCCTTTAGAGCGGAAACACGTGGCACCTTATGAACGATTCCGTAGTCCGTGAGCCACTGGAGGCTTTCCTCGAAATCGCGTGCGCGCGCCCCGGGACGAAGGGCGCCATAGACAAACTTCTTGTTCTCCTTTGCAAGCTGGCCGGGAAGGGATTTCCAAACCA
>CABUXM010000137.1 GCA_902495545.1 uncultured Collinsella sp.
ATGAGCGTTTGCTCCTCTCCCTCGCCCGCATCTGGACATCGGGCGTAGTTGTTCACAAGGCGTTTTACCTTGCGTTTTGCTGCGCTCATTGTATGAAAATCGACGGCGTCGCACGTATGAGATATCACCGGCACACAGGTCAAGACACTCGTTTTTGAAAAGCAAACGGAAGGGATTCGCGCCGGATCCCTCTATACGACATTGCAGTTTTCAAGCGAATCATCTTTCTTTTATAGAAAAGATAAGTAATCGAAAGGCGTTTTCTTACTCAAAAAGAAAATGAACGAAAATGGACTCAACACAATTCCTGCAAATTTCAGTTGAGGATGGAGCAGCTATGGCCCATGCAACAACCCGAGCCTTCGCCGATGAGCGTCGTGCCGCCATCATGGAGATGCTTGAGCATAATGCCTCGGTGCAGGTAGCAGAAATCGCCCAGACCTTTGGTGTGTCCTCCGTTACCGCCCGTGCCGACCTAGACGCGCTCGCCGAGTCCGGCAAGCTGCGCCGCACGCATGGTGGCGCTGTGTCGCTCCAGAAGCGACTGACCGTATCCACCCAGGATCGCCGTATCAACGTCAATGTTGCCGCCAAGCAGGCCATCGCACAAAGCGCCATTGAACTCGTCGGCAACGGTGACACCCTGCTCGTCGACTCGGGCACCACCGCTCTCGAGTTTGTCCGGCTCCTCGACCAGCACGATGGCATCACCGTCATCACGGCCGACATTACCATTGCCGATTACATCGACGAGAGCATGCCCTCGGTCGATGTCGTCATGCTGGGCGGGGCACTGCGCAAAGGTCATCGCTATCTGTACGGCCCACTTACCATGCAGGCGCTCCAAATGGTCCACGCCGACCTTGCCGTCATGTGCCCTGGAGCTTTTGTTCCCGGCTGCGGCTTTACGACCGACTTTCCGCAGATGGCCGAGACCAAAGCGGCTATGGTCGGTGCCGCCCGTCAAAGTGTCGCCCTCATGGACGCCAGTAAGGTCAACGGACGCGGCATGTACCGCTTTGCCAAACTGACCGATGTCGGCACCATCGTGATGGACCGTGACCCCGACGATGCCGTCGCCGCCTCAATCGCCGAGTTAGCCAACGACGCTCGTCCAGCCCTCATCATCGCCAGCGCGTAAACAAAAACCACCACGAAGGCGCCTGTGAACTGCGCCCCGAAACTTGGACTGAATAAATAGCGACTACGCCGCAAGGGCCCGGTTCCGGAACTCCTCCGGCGTCAGGCCCTTCAATCTTACCTGCCTGCGCCGCGTGTTCCAATGGGCTATGTACCCCTCCAGGTCGCGCTTGAAGTCCCCGAAGCTGCCCCACTCCCTGCCGCGGTAGAACTCGTCCTTCACGTGGCCGAAGAGCTGCTCGGTGGCGGCGTTGTCGACGCAGTTCCCCTTGCGCGACATGCTCTGGGTGATGCCCGCCCCCTCCAGCCTGGAGGCGTAGGACTCGTGCTGGTACTGCCAGCCCATGTCCGAGTGCATGGTCGGCGCCGCCCCGTCGGGCAGGGCCTCGAGGAGCCGGTCGAGCATCCTGTGCTGCTGGGCGAGGTCCGGCGAGGTCGATATGTCGCTCGCCACGATCTCCTTCGTGCAGAAGTCGAGCACCGGGGCCCAGTAGGCCTTGGCGCCGGCCACCTTGAACTCGGTGACGTCGGTGCCGAGCTTCTGCCACGGCCCCTCGGCGCCGAAATCCCTCGCGATGACGTTCTCGAACGTGCTCCCCACGAGCCCCCTGTAGGAGCTGTACCGGCGGCGGGAGCCCCGGCGGCGTATCCCGCACCGGATGCCCATCTCGCGCATCATCTTGAGCACGGTCTTGTCGGCCACGACCGCGCCCAGCTCGGCGCGCAGGCACATGGCTATCTGCCGGTGCCCGCAGCCGTTGGCGGTGCGCGAGAATATCTCGGCCGCGGCGTCGCGCAGCTCGGGCCTGGTCGGCCTCCGCGGGTGCGCCAGCGCGTAGTAGTAGGTCGACCTCCTGAGCCCCGAGCACTCCAGCAGGTGGCGCAGGGAGTGCCCCTCCGCCCTCAGCGCCCCCACCGCCTCGGCCGCCGCCCTGGTCAGAGCCCGTCCCGCTCGACCAGGGCGCGCAATTTTTTTAGGTAGGCGACCTCGGCCTCGAGCCTGCGGCAGCGCTCCTCGAGCTCCTGCTCGCGGGTGCGGGCCCGGGGCTTCGACCTCGACCCCCTCGGCCTGCCCTTCGGTCCGGGCCGCAGCGCCTCGGCGCCGCCCTCGCGGTAGAGCCTGCACCAGCGCTCCAGCGGGGACTTCGACCTGATCCCGAACTCGGCCATGGCGTCGGCCTTCGCCATCCCGCCGTCGACCACGGCCGACGCCGCGGCGACCCTCTGCTCGAATGTGTACCTGGATTGTTTCCCGCCCATGGACAGCAGCGCCTCGCTTCCGAACGCCCGGTATACCCACTGCCATTCTCTCACGGTCTCGCGGGGGACGGACAGGGCCTCGGCCGCCGGCTTGCAGCCGACGCCGGCGTCGAAGAGCTCGACGGCCCGCCTCCTGGACTCCAGGTCGTGCTTCACCCTGAGGTCTATACTCATGGAAAACCTCCCATTTCCCGATGTCCAAGAAATGGGAGGCAGTTCACTGTCCCCTTCGTGGTGGTTTTTGTTTTTGAGGGAGGGCGCGGCGTCGATGGATGTTCGCTCGGATGGCGATCTTGCCGACAGTTTTTGGTGGAGGCGCTCGACGCAGACGCGGCGCGGCCCTCTGTACGACACCTGCGTGGTGGCGGGGTTGCTCGCGGCCGCGACGGTTGTCGGTGCGGTGCTCGACCGCCCCGGTCTTGCCCCGAGCATCATGATTGTGTATGTGCTTGCGGTGCAGCTGTGCGCATTTTTTACCTGG
>CABUXM010000138.1 GCA_902495545.1 uncultured Collinsella sp.
CGGCGCCGTCATGCACCTGCCCATCGCGCAGGTTCCCAATATCGCCCGTGCACTCGATGACCTCAAGGCCGCTGGCTTTTGGGTGGGCGGTGCTTCCGAGCACGCCGAGGGCAGCTGCTGGGATGCTCCCTTCGAGGGCCGCGTGGCGCTCGTCATGGGTTCCGAGGGCGACGGCATCTCGCGACTGGTGCTCGAGAAATGCGACTTCTTGACCAAGCTTCCCCAGCGTGGCATGACCGAGAGTCTCAACGTTGCCCAGGCGACCACCGCGCTGTGCTTTGAGTGGCTGCGCCGCAATGCCGGCGAGCTCATGGGGGAGGAGTAGCGCATGTCCAAGAAGAACCGTGCCAAGTCCAAGGCCAAGCGCTTTGGCGAGGGCTCGGCCAAGCCGATTGTTTCGGCCGCGACCTATGGCGTGGGCGGCAATGCGTTTGCGCAGGCCATCGCCGATCCGGTCTCGACGGTGCACTCCAATAAGCCCGAGCTGCTGGTGGTCGACGGTTACAACGTGATTCACTGCACGCCGCGCTACGAAAAGCTCGTCTACGACCATTCCGACGATCCGTATTCCAGCGACGTTCACGATATGGCGCGCACGGCGCTCATTAATGACGTAGCTGCGTTTGCCCAGGGCCGCTACGAGGCCGTGATCGTATTTGACGGCGCGGGCAATATTTCCAGCGAGCGCCCCAACCTACCGGCCCGCGGCGTGCGCATTGAGTTTTCGCCGACGGGTGTTTCGGCCGATACCGTGGTGCAGAAGCTCTGCATCGAGGCGCGCGAAGAAGGCCGCGCGTGCTCCGTGGTTTCGAGTGACGGCACAATCCAGGCCGTCGTCATGGGCAAGGGCGTCACGCGCATCTCGAGCCGCATGCTGGTGGACGAGATCAAACAGATCGACAACGACGTGCACGAGGCCGAGGAAGCTCCGCAGATCAAGATGACTCTGGGCAGCCGCCTGAGCCCCGATGCCCTGGCAAAGCTCAAGGCCCTTCGCGGACGGTAGGGGAGCTGACGGCGCGACGCTGTCTCGCTAACTCCATTCAGCGATGTCGATCATTCTACGGAGGCGCCATGTAAGCGCCTCTTTTAGATATGGCAGCCTTGCCGTGAGAGCGTCGTTTCTGGACAGAATCTCGATTGCCTCGTCAACGAAGCCTTCGAGTTTGTCGCCGTCAAACCAGCCCATGTCTTCGACGAGCAACATTTGTTTGGCGGGGCTTGAATGAAATTGTGCACTGGTAAAACTGTGCTCTCCCGCCCTAAGCTCCTCTAGTGATATGTTGCACCAGAGTGATGAGCCCGAATCGAAGATGGGGGCTGGTCTGCAGACCAGTGAGTTGACGTTTCGCACGAGGCCGAAGTTGCGCCAATGACGATCATAGTTGGCAATGATGTCATCGCATACAATCATGCGGTCAAGGGCGTCTTTTATATCTGTCGCTCCAAGCTCCTCGCAGTTTGCTACATACCGTTCGTAATCGGTTAGTCGCTCGTCTGCATTTGCATGCTGGTTTACATAGAACGCAGGGACATATTCTTCTTCGTCAGTTAAGAAGACATTGCATGTGCTCAAGGCAGAAGTACCCGCGCCTTCGAGCGAATAGGGTACATAATCGCAAGCGTTTAGGATGCGACGGTGAAGTGCAGTCGCCACCAGCTCGTTATAAGGTTCCTGGTTTAGATGCGCACCTGCCTTGTGGAGGATTCGACGGTCACCCTCGCATGTCCAGTACTTTTGAAGATTACCGTCCGAGGTGTTGTCGGGCTTTGCGGCGGCTGCCTTGCCCTCTGGGGCGAAGGGTGCAATGGTTAGCGAGACGTCATCAAAAGCATTATTGAAGAAATTGATATCTTCCCACGCGAGACCGGAATCTTGGGGCCTAATCCAATACTGGTCGGATAAGGAGAGGCCGAGATTTCGCTGTACGAGTTCATCGGGAACATCGACTGCGGCTTCTGCAAGCAGGGAGGCTAGCCCAATGCGTGCGAGCGGGATACCGCGGCCGAGCCACCAGATGCGGAAGGAGTCGAGCGACACGGGACTATTGGGGCCAAGTACTCCAATAGGGGCATGGGCACGATCGATGTCGGCACCGATGTGGGTAAAGTCTTTTCGCGATGTGCTGTAGACCAGCTGGGCGACTTCGTGCGTGCGATTCATGAGGGTGAATGTGATCTCGCTCTTACCGTGGCCGCGGCGGGGGCGTCCCCCCGTTTTGGTCACGGAACGGAGTCGCGTGTCGACGCTGTCTTTGTCGATGAGCCATACACCAGAAGCCTTGCGGGCCTCAAGTGCTCCGTTATTTATGAGCTCTTGCACCCTGCGCGGAGTGATGTCGAGCAGTTCTGCGGCTTCCTTGGTAGTTAACATCGCGAAACCCTTCGCCAGAACGAACAGTTTTATATAGCCAATTGTAATTAAAACTATTCGTTCTGACGAATAGTTTTAAGATGTGGTCGGTCAAAGGGTCTGTTGCGCCTCGTCCGCAATTCCTTTATTCTTATCTGGCTTCGCGCGAAAGCGCCAAGTGTGCCAGTGTGGCGCAACGGTAGCGCAACTGATTTGTAATCAGTGGGTTGCAGGTTCGATTCCTGTCACTGGCTCCATGAGAGTTTCGGGCTCTGTCTCTATATGGGACAGAGCCCGTTTCTTGTTTTGATAGGTTGTCGGGCACGGTATTCGTCTCATTCCCGAGTTTGTCTCGATCTGTAACACCAAGACGGTTATTCCGCTTTTAACTGTTACAGATCAAGACGGAAGGTTGAGGGTCCGTCCATTTATCTCAATCTGTAACAGTTAGAAGGGAAATATCGGTCTAGATGTTACAGATTGAGACAATGACCGGGACCACTTTGA
>CABUXM010000139.1 GCA_902495545.1 uncultured Collinsella sp.
CCATAATCGTAGCCGCCATACCGCCGAACATCGCGTCGAACAACAATGGCAACATACCCAGAATGGTAGTGCCGGACGCCATATTTGCGGACGGCCTCCAGCAGGCGGAAGGTGCCCTCCACGTTGGTGCGCAAGAACGGCTCCGGGTCGGCGATGGAGTTGTCGTTGTGGCTCTCGGCGGCGTAGTGCACGATCGCGTCGTGGCCGGGGACGATCCTATCGAGCAGCTCCGCGTCGCAGATGTCACCGACGACGAACTCGACCCTGTCCTCGGGCAGCCCCGCGATGTTCTCGGGGTTGCCGGCGTAGGTCAGCTTGTCCAGGACGGTCACGTGGACGCCCGGGTGGTTCTTCACCACGTAGTGCACGAAGTTGCTGCCGATGAAGCCGCAACCGCCCGTGACGATGATGTTCTTAGGTTCAAAAATCTCAGACATGAAAATCCAATCTGAAGCAAGTACAGCTTCTTTAGTATGCCGCAGGAAGTGACGCCGCGACACTATTCAACAAAACTATCGGACATTTCGGCATGCGATAAGAGCCATGACCTTCGCAGAATTACTTCCCCTACAAAACGCCTCCGGAATGCAGTCTTTGTCGTACCGGAAGACCGAATTCCCAGTTTTATCGCGTAAGTACTTATAGAAGAAGTCTTCCCAGCTTTTAAACTTCTCACTGTTTACAAAGGCTTCTGGGGTTTCCAAAACCGCCTTAACATCTAACCCTGAAATTACGCCAGAGCTCAGCAGAAGCCACTCGAATGACTCGGGAAGACAAACCGTAACAGTATCGCGATGAATGTCTTGCAGCTTAAGGACGCGGTCCGCATAGCACCCAAATGCCGCTCCGTCCGCGACAACAAACACGCGATCGTCGAAATGCTGATCCAACCAGCCCAAAATCGCGCTGTTCGTCATGGCCGAAGCACAGGTAAGCTCACTATCAGCGAAATGCCGTTCAAAGAACTGGAAACCAGACTTACTGTCCTCGCATAGAAGGATAGAAAAGTCCTGTTTTGGCGCCGATCGGGAAATAGCATAACGATGATTTCCGCGATCTTGATAAACAGGGACGAAGGAATGGTATTTTCCGCTCGTCTTAATCTTGTAAATCTCATCCACGCTATACGGAAGATTGGGGAAATCAGCCCTTGAGATCAGCACGAAATAATTCGAGGAATACAGCACATGATGGGCAAACTCATCAGAATGGATCTCTTTTAAGCCCTCATCGACAAATACAATCGAGTCATGAACGGACGAAAGCTGGTTTCGCCAATCATAATCGGTCAGGGCGACACAGGGACAATCGCATTGCAAGGAGACACCCGACTGCTCGCCCGTTCGCATGTAGTCTGCGACCATGTCAAACAGTGTCGTCTTACCCGTGCCACTATCGCCACGCACAATAGTGATGTTCCGCTTGATGGTAAATGTGTACTTAGTTCCCCTGCGGCGGGAAATCTTAACGAGATGCGAACCGTTCATAAGCAGTACCTACAGATACGGAATCGACTCGTGAATCAATTCGGCCATGTTGTGAACGATTCGGCCGCTATTCACGACTTTAATTTTAAAATCCTCGCGACCAAAGTCCATCACATGATAGAGATTCACAACGAGCTTGCGGTCTTTCGCCATGTCAAGAATCCACTTGGCACAGTTGTCACCACAGGTAGAGGCGTTAAAAATATGCTTACGATCAAATCTCATAAGCAGCAGCGTTTTCACGCCACCAGAAAGCTGGAGTGGGGAGATGGATCCAAGCACGGGGCTTTCGATGACGTTTTCGGAGACAACATCCGATCGATCGACATCTTTAATTATCGAGACTGCATAGGGATCCGTAATCCAAGTAGACCGGTAAGAGTTTTTGAAATATGTCGCTGTGTTGTAAATCGCTTCTGGCATATCGCCAAAGTAGACGCTTAACACATCCACTCCCAATCATATTATCTTTATGGTCAACGTAATCATAACGAAAGGGGCCACCAGATAAACGGTGACCCCTAAAAGAAAACAAGCTGGCGCTAGTACTCGCGCGGGCTGTTGACGATCTCGCCGGCGGCGACCTTCTTCAGGTGCTGCCCGTAGACCGACTTGCCGTAGGCCTTGGCGGCTTCCTCCAGCTCGGCGGTCGTGATCCAGCCGTTCTCCCAGGCGATCTCCTCGGGCACGGACACGGGCAGGTCCTGGGAGTGCTCCACGGCGCGGACGAACTCCGCCGCCTCGTGCAGGCTCTCCATGGTGCCGGTGTCCAGCCACGCGTAGCCGCGGCCGAGGGTGACCACGGACAGCGTCCCCTCCTCCAGGTACATCTGGTTGAGCGTGGTGATCTCGAGCTCGCCGCGGGCCGACGGCTCCACCCTATGCGCCTTGGCGGCCACGTCGCCCGGGTAGAAGTACAGGCCGGTGACGGCGTAGGAGCTCTTGGGGCGCTCGGGCTTCTCCTCGATGGAGACGGCCCTCCCCTCGCGGTCGAACTCCACGACGCCGAAGCGCTCGGGGTCGTCCACGTGGTAGCCGAAGACCGTGGCGCGGCCCGACTCGGCGTTCTGGACGGCGCGCGTCAGGTGGCGGGACAGGCCGTTGCCGTAGAAGATGTTGTCGCCCAGCACCAGGGCGCACGGCTCTCCGCCGATGAAGTCCTCGCCGATGGTGAAGGCCTGCGCCAGGCCGTCCGGCGAGGGCTGCTCCGCGTAGGAGAGGTTCACGCCGTAGCGCGAGCCGTCCCCGAGCAGGCGCTCGAAGTTGGGCAGGTCGGTCGGGGTGGAGATGACCAAGATGTCCCGGATGCCCGCCAGCATGAGGGTGGA
>CABUXM010000140.1 GCA_902495545.1 uncultured Collinsella sp.
ACAGGTGCCGTTGCTGGCGCGCAGCTCGGCCAGATTGCGATAGAGGCCACCGTGGTTCTCGGCGATGGACTGGTCGTTATCGTTGACGATGATGATCAGATTGCTGTCGAGCTCGGCGGCATTGTTAAAGCCCTCAAACGCCAGGCCGCCCGAAAGCGAGCCGTCGCCAATAACGGTAATGACGTTATATGTGTCACCCGCCAGGTCGCGCGCGTGGGCAAGGCCGCAGCCCAAGCTCACCGAGGTCGAGGTGTGGCCCATGGCAAACAGGTCATGCTCGGACTCGTCGGGATTGGCAAAGCCAGAAGCCTCACCATAACGCTCCGGATCGATATAGGTGTACGCGCGCCCGGTTAGCGCCTTGTGGGTGTAGGTCTGGTGCGACACGTCAAAGACAATTTTGTCGGTGGGGGAGTTAAACACGCGATGGAGCGCGACCGTGAGCTCAACGACGCCCAGGTTGGGGGCAACGTGTCCGCCGACAGCGGCGGAGCTTTCGAGGATGGCGTGGCGAATCTCGCTGCAGAGCTGCGGGAGCTCGGCGCGATTGAGAGCCTTGACGTCCTCGGGCGTTGTCGTTTGCGTAAGCAGCATCGTTGTGGGTAACTCCATGCGAATCGTGCGCCGGCACTCCCTTGGCCGGCACAATTGCACAAGACAGTCTCGCACATTTTGGCGTTTGATATGTGACGGCGGCGCGGTAATTCGCCAACTGGTGGGGCAAAACGTTTTGTCCGATGCCATACTGATAGATTCAATGATGATTCTATTCAATGCGTGCAGGCCGTGGCTTGCCGCCCTGAGCCGCTGGAAGGAGGCAGCATGTCCGATGCCGTTCGTGCCGAGAGAATCGCGCGCGAGGTCGACTATGCCGCCCGTCAGCTCGCCCAGGCGGGCCGTTTGGATCTGACGCGCGAGTTTATCCAGCATGGTGATGTGACGGTCTATGCGCACGTGACTTCGGTAGCGCGGGCGAGCCTGTCCTTTGCCGAGCACTTGGGCCGTGCTGGCATTTCGGTCGACCGTGCCTCGTTGCTGCGCGGAGCCCTGTTGCACGATTACTTTCTCTATGACTGGCACGATCCCGACCCAAGCCATCGGCTGCACGGCTTTCGCCACCCGTTTTTTGCCCTGGCACGTGCGGAGGAAGATTTTGAGCTGACGCCGCGCGAGCGGAATATTATCGTGCGGCATATGTTTCCGCTGGTGCCGGTGCCGCCGACGTGTCGTGAGGCATGGATTGTGTGCCTGGCAGATAAATGGTGCGCGCTGCGCGAGACGGTCGCCGGCCGTCTGCGGCGCAAGGACGAGGCGGACGATGGCGCGAGCAGCGAATCGAGTGAAAAGAGGAGAGGGTAGACGTTGGGAACCACGATCGACATGGCATTTGGCGGCGCGACGCTTGCCGCCTGCCCGCTTTCGGCACTGGTGCTCTCGTTTGCCTTCTACGGTTTTTGCGGCTGGGTGTGGGAATCGACGGTCTGCGCCATGCTCAATCACGGACGATTTGCCAATAGCGGCTTTTTGCTGGGGCCGTGCTGCCCCATCTATGGCGCGGGCGGCATTGCCTGCTGGCTGCTGTTGCGCGGAATTCCTGACGCGTCGAGCCAGTTTGTCGCTGCAGCGCTTGTATGCAGCGTGATTGAGTACAGCGTAGGCGTGCTGTTGGAAAAAACAACGGGCGCGCGCTTTTGGGATTATTCGCACCTGCCGTTTAATTTGCATGGACGCATCTGTCTGTACTGGGCCTGCGCGTTTGGCTTGGGTTCGTTGTGCATTTGTCGCGTAGTGGAACCGGCGGTGTTGGGCCTGCTCGCCCATCTGCCGGTCTTGGTTATTCGTTTGGCCGCCTTTGTCGTTGCAGTTGTAATGATCGTCGATGCGATTTGCTCGCTGGCCAGCTGGCGCCGCCTGTCCGATCAGCTGGAGCGTGTGCGTGCCGACCTTGCCGACCGCATCAATGAGTCGCTTGCCGACGCGTCCGACTCCATGCTCGAGCGCATTCCCGATTCGACGATTGACTCGGTGGCGCAGACGCATATCCGCAGCCGCGCCGTTAACGCGTGGCTGGCGGAACTGGGCGATGCGGCGCTCGATGCCCTGCGTGAGAAGGCTTCGATGCCGACGTTTATCTCGGATGGTGCTCGCGGCCTGGCACTCGCTGCTCGCCGCGTGGCCGATGCCGCGCCGAGCGTGCCTCGTCCGTCGCTCGCCCGTCTCCGTGCCGGCAGGCGCGCAAGCCGTCCGGTGCCGAGTGTGTCGCTCAGCCGTCGCGACCTGCGCTTCTTCAATGCTTTCCCGCGCTTGCGCATCAACCGCTACGAGGGCGTCATTCGTGCCACCGACCTTCGCGACCGCGCCCACGAGCTGTTTCGGCGCTAGCCGGGACGAGCGCCCTCGCGGCTCCCTTGCTCGCGTATTTCCCGTACGGTTCGCGCCCGTTGCCGCGCCGTTTCCAAGATTGCGGCACCGTCTCCATTCGACAACGCAGCGTTTGACTTATCTGCAACGTCGCCCGCACCGGCGCCGTTGGAGACGGCAAGATTTGGGTCGAGCCGGTCGAGGAAGTTATCCGCATCCGCACCGGCGAACACGGCCCCGCCGCGGTGTAGAATCGACTGCCTGCCATCCGCAACGTTAAAATACTGCAATGAGGCACAAGACTTGCGTTGCGGATGGACAGATTATGGGGCGTAATAAATATCCCGAGGAGACGGTCGCGAAGATTCTCGACGCGGCGCTGGAGCTATTCTGCGCACAGGGTTATGAGGGGAC
>CABUXM010000141.1 GCA_902495545.1 uncultured Collinsella sp.
CGCAGCCTGCTCACCATCCTGGGCATTGTCATCGGCATCGCCTCGGTTATCGCCATGACTTCGCTCATCGGCGGCATCCAAAACAGCCTGATCAACAGCCTGGGCCTCAATGCGGCACGCATGGTGCAAATCTATTCGTCGCAAGAACTCACCGAGTCCGACATCGAGAAGCTTCAAAAACTGGTGCCGCAGATAGAGCAGATCGGCATTGTCGACAGCGCGTATACCGAGTACAAGACCGGCGATAAAAGCTATACCGTCATGGCACAGGGTGTCGATAGCGACATGCTCGACGCCGTGGGTGCCAGCAAGCTCGTTGCGGGGCGCACCTATTCCCAGGCCGAGTCCCAATCGGGCTCGCGCGTGGCGCTCATCAGCCGCGGCGGCGCCGATCAGCTGTACGGCAACGAACAGGACGCACTGGGGAAAACCATCAAGGTGTCCAACGGCGAGGTGCAGATTGTAGGCGTGATTGATGGCGGCAGCGACTCCATGGGGTCGCTCACGCTATACATGCCGCGAGAGACCATTGCCGGGCTGTTCGGTGACGAGAATCCCTCGTTTCCCAGCGTGACCGCACTCGCCGCCGAGGGCACCGATATGGATGAGCTCTGTAAGACCATCGAGTCCAAGGTGCGCGCGATGAAGGGCATCGCGGAGGATGATGAGTACGACAGTGTATCGGCGACATCCATGAAAAGCGCCATCGATGCACTCAACTCCTTTATGGGCGCGTTCTCGCTCATCATGGGTGCTGTCGCCAGTATCTCGCTGCTTGTCGGCGGTATCGGCATTATGAATATGATGCTCACCAACGTGACTGAGCGCATTCGCGAGATCGGCATCCGCCGCGCTCTGGGCGCCAGTCGTCGCGATATCACCGCGCAGTTTTTGGCCGAGTCCTCGGCGCTGTGCGTCACCGGCGGACTGTTGGGTGTCCTGATAGGCTATCTGCTGGCCTGGGGCCTCACGTTCTTTGCCGCAAGCTCGGGCATCATGAGCGAGTTTGGAGCCACCGGGACGATCACGCCAAGCTTCTCCATTACGACAGTGTTGATCGCGTTTGCCGTCTCCGTCGGCATCGGCGTAATCTTTGGCTTCTACCCCGCTCGCCGCGCGGCAAAGCTCAACCCGGTGGAGTGCCTACGCTACCAGTAAGTCACCACCAACAAGTTGCGGTGAATTAGGAACCGAATATGCTTTCTAGCAGCAAAAACAGACACTATTTCACCGCAACTTATTGAAGGGCTGCTTGCGCAAGTTCCGGGCGTCGTCCTCGAGCTTTTGACGGATGACGGGCTTGTACAGGTCGAACTTACTCGGGGCGCTCCTCCTCGCGGGCGGGAGGGCGCGCAGGGGCGGTGAGCGCCTAGCGCGCGAACTCCCGTAAGAGCGCGTCTTCCACTTCCCGAAGCGAAAGGGCCCCGCCTCCCTCGGCGGGACGGGTGACCACGATGCAGCGCGCTCCCGCGTCGCGCGCGGCGGCGAGCTTCTCGGCTGTGCCGCCTACGGTTCCCGAGTCCTTGGTCACAAGCCACTGGGCGCCCACCTGCCGAAGCATCGCCTCGTTGAGCTCGCGGGTGAAGGGCCCCTGCATGCCGATGACGTGCGACGGCGAAAACCCCGCGTCGATGCACTTCGTTATAGCACCAGGCAGCGGGAGCACACGCACGAAGAAGCGCTCCGCGAAATCGGTGACGCACGTGTAGGGAGCAAGCTCCTTGCTCCCCGTCGTGAGAAGCGCGCGACCCGGGTTCTCGGAGAGAAAGCGCGCCGCGCAGGCGATCGACGCGACCGACACGACGCCTTTGGGCAGCGCCTCGACCGGGCGCGCAAGGCGCAGGCATCGTGCACCCACGGCGAGCGAAGCGGCCCGGATGTTGCCGCTTGCGAGCGTAGCGAAGGGATGCGTGGCGTCGACGACGATGCGCGCACCGGAAAGCTCGCGCTCCATGTCGGCTTCGTCGAGCCTGCCCGCATGCACCTCGATGCCCGGAAGCTCGCCCAAAAGCTCGCCTCCGTACTCGGTTGCCGCGTAGGCACGGGCGGGGATGCCCACCCCGCTCGCCCATTCGCACAGAAGGCGGCCCTCGGTGGTACCGGCGAAGATGCGCAGCGCCGGCGCGGATGCGGGCGCCATCACTTCGGGCCGCCTGGGCGCGTGATCTGGTAGAGCAGCGCGTTCATAATGGCGGCCGCCACGGTCGAACCGCCCTTGCGACCCCTCGCGACGATGGCCGGCACGCGTCGCGCGAGTAGCTCCTCTTTCGCCTCGACCACGTTCACAAACCCGACCGGCACCCCAACGACGAGCGCGGGCGCGATCTTCCCCGCGTCCATGAGCTCGGCGAGGCGCAGAAGTGCTGTGGGAGCGTTGCCGACGGCCACGATGAGCGGACCCTCGATGCCGCAAGCTTTGTCCATGCTCGCAACGGCGCGAGTCGTGCCCGCGGCGCGCGCAGCCGCGGCGACATCAGGGTCGGCCATGTAGCACACGGCCTTGCAGCCGAGCTTCGCGAGCGCGGGCTTGCTTATGCCTGCGAGCGCCATGTTCGTGTCGGTGAGCACCGTGGCCCCTGTGCGCAGTGCGTCGAGCGCACAGTGCGCGGCGTCATTGGTGAACACGAGGGAATCGGCGTACGAGAAGTCGGCAGTGGTGTGGATGACGCGCTTCACGACGGGCTCTTCGAGCGGCGGGAACGTGCGGCCGCCG
>CABUXM010000142.1 GCA_902495545.1 uncultured Collinsella sp.
AAGATGCGGAACGACGTCGTGAGCAGAACTATGAACGCCAGCGGGCACAAGCCGAGCGCTCTGGTAGCGCGGGCGGTCGGTCGTCTGGTTCGCAGGGGACATCTCGTGGTGCTTGGGTGTCGGGCGCGACGCCGCCGGTGTCCGCGCCGGTCGAAGAAGAGCCGTACGACTACGTCCCGCTCGATGCCTACGATGCCGCGCCCGTGGAGGTTGTCGACGACCTGCCGCCGATCGATGTGCCTGATGGTATGGGCTCTGTTCCTGTGCCTGATGGTTCGGGCGCACCGGCTACGGCGGCGCCGATGGTTCTTACCGATCTTGAACGCAAGTCCTTGGCGGGGGAGCGTGAACTGCTGACCATGCTCACGAGCTACCCCGACCTGTTCCGCACGTATGCCGATCGCATCTGCTCCATCGAGTGGGTTGACCCACGTCACGAGTCCATCGCATGGGCCGTTCTGGCAACGCCGCCGGGAACCGATCCTGCAGCCTGCATGGATGCGGCGCGCTCGGTGTGTCCCGAGGCGGCAACGCTTGTGAGTGCCGGGCGCATCTCGGCGACGAGCAAGCACCCCACCGAGACGAACATCGTGTTTATGCTCGATACGCTTGAGCTCTACACCATCAAGCGCCGCATGCGTGCCGCACAGGCCAAGCTGCGCCAGGACCGTTCGCTCGATGATGAGGCCCGTCGCGCGCTAACCATGCAGGCCGCGCAGGATTCGCGGCGTCAGCGCGAACTGCAAAAGTCAATCGGCGGCGTGGCGGACCCGTTCCGTTTGATTGGCCTGGAGGCCGCAGGCACCGAACAAGCCTAGATGTTGTGGTCAACCAGCGTATTCTCGCCTATATCCAGCCCTCTTTTTGGGTATAGACGTCAATGTGTGTGCTAAAGTATTGAGTCCTGTGGACTATGAAGGGAGAATCTGTGCCAAAAAAGACTGAGAGCACGGGTACTGGGCTGGAATCCTACGTTGCAAAGCTTATGGGCAACGGCTCAAACAGGACTTCGGTAACCGAGGACGAGATTCAGGTCGCCCTGAAGGATATCGATGTTTCTGACGAGCAGCTCACCGCGGTGTATTCCGCGCTGCGCAACAGCGGCATCCAGATTATCTCCGCGAGCGGTAACGACGACGCCCCCATGGACGTCGACGATGATGATAACGATACCGATACCGACGATTTCGATGATGACGACGAGCACGATTCCGGCTCGCTCGACGATCATGAGCTCAAGATGGCCCGTCAGGCCGACGCCGAGATGGGTTCTTCCAAGAGCAAGAAGAAGCGCACCGTGCGCACGTCCCGTTCACGCTCCCGTGTGCGTGGCATCGATGCCTCCACGGTGATGCTGACCGGCGATCCGGTCCGTATGTACCTCAAGGAGATCGGTAAGGTCGACCTGCTGACCGCCTCCGAAGAGGTCGATCTGGCCATGAAGATCGAGGCCGGTCTTGAGGCCACCGAGAAGCTCGAGGCTGCCGATGCTGGTGAGCTCGAACTCACGCGTGCCGAGATGCGTCGTCTTACGCGCATTGAGAACGTGGGCCTCGAAGCCAAGCAGGCGCTCATCAGCGCAAACCTGCGTCTGGTCGTCTCCATCGCCAAGCGCTATGTCGGCCGCGGCATGCTGTTCCTTGACCTGATTCAGGAGGGCAACCTCGGTCTGATTCGCGCCGTCGAGAAGTTCGACTACCAGAAGGGCTTCAAGTTCTCCACGTACGCCACGTGGTGGATCCGTCAGGCCATTACGCGCGCTATCGCCGACCAGGCCCGTACCATCCGTATTCCCGTGCACATGGTTGAGACCATCAACAAACTCGTCCGCGTGCAGCGCCAGCTCCTTCAGGACCTTGGTCGCGACCCGACCCCCGAGGAGATCGGTGCCGAGATGGACATGAGCGCCGACCGCGTCCGCGAGATCCAGAAGATTTCGCAGGAGCCCGTGTCGCTCGAGACCCCCATCGGCGAAGAAGAGGATTCCCAGCTGGGCGACTTCATCGAGGACTCCCAGGCTATCGTTCCGCCTGATGCCGCCAGCTTCTCCATGCTGCAGGAGCAGCTCACCCAGGTGCTCGACTCGCTTGCCGATCGTGAGCGCAAGGTTATCGAGCTGCGCTTTGGCCTTGTCGACGGACATCCCCGTACGCTCGAGGAAGTCGGTCGCGAGTTTGGCGTCACGCGCGAGCGCATCCGCCAGATTGAGTCCAAGACCCTGGCCAAGCTTCGCCACCCGAGCCGCTCGAGCAAGCTGAAAGACTATATTGAGTCTTAACCTCGCAAGCAAGAAGCGCCCTCAAGCACATCTGCTTGGGGGCGCTTTCATGTAGTCGTTGGGGACGTTCTTGAATGACTAGTCGTTTAAGAACGTCCATTACAGTCGAAATTGTCAGCCCGGGCTCGTCTCGGGCTACGATTGAGGCGCGCCCAGAACGGGCCGCCGACCGGGCGCCCGCGCACGGCCGAACG
>CABUXM010000143.1 GCA_902495545.1 uncultured Collinsella sp.
ACCGGCGAGTTCCTGATGGCCGATATCATGCTTGCCTTCCTGGAGGAGCCCTACGAGAAGACCCCCGAGCACGATGCCCTGATCGCCAAGATCGACGCCTGCAATAAGGCCGACGCCGAGGCTCAGGCTGACCCGCACTTCTTTGACGAGTTCCTCGAGAAGTGGGACCGCGGCGAGTATCACGACTAAGGAGGTTACGCGGTTTTACCAAACCGCGTAACGGGTCGACGCTGCGAAGCCATCTGGCGGGCTAGCTGCTCCGATAACACGTTTGCTTGCTTGGCTTGAGTGCTTCGCTCTTGGCGGTACCCGGCATTCTGCAGCTTTTCAATTGACGGCTCGCGTTTCTGTGAGGGGGCGCGGGCCGGTTTTCTAAACAGGAGTTCAACATGATTCTGACCGTTACCATGAACCCGTCGATTGATACGCGCTATCAGCTCGATAAGCTGATCATCGACGATGTTAACCGTGTGACGCCCGAAAAGACCGCTGGCGGCAAGGGCCTCAACGTGAGCCGTGTGCTGCTGCAGTTGGGCGACGATGTGCTCGCGACCGGTCTGTTCGGCGGTCACATGGGTGCCTATATGGCCGAGCTCATGGATGCCGATGGCGTCAAGAACGACTTTGTGCCCATCGCCGGTGAGACGCGCATCTGCCTGAATATCCTGCACGAGGGCAACCAGACCGAGCTGCTGGAGAGCGGCCCGCAGATCGCCCCGGCCGAGCTCGAGGCCTTTACGGCCAAGTTCGCCGAGCTTGCAGCGAAGGCGGACGTTGTGACGCTTTCGGGCTCGCTGCCGCGCGGCGTCGATGCCGGCTACTATGCCGAGCTCGTCAAGATCGCTGAGGAGGCGGGCGCCAAGGTGCTGCTCGATACCTCGGGTGCATCGCTGGAGGCCGCGCTTGAGTCCGACGCTAAGCCTGAGCTCGTAAAGCCCAACCTGACCGAGATTAACGGCCTGCTGGGTACGTCCTTTACGACTGATGATGTCGATGCCCTGCGCGAGGCGCTCGCCGCCGATGGCCGCTTTGCCGGTATTCCCTGGGTTGTCGTCTCGATGGGCGCTGCCGGTTCGGTGGGCTTCCATGAGGGTCGCGCGTTCCGCGCCAAGACGCCCGCGATTGCGGCTGTGAACGCGACGGGTTCCGGCGACTCGACCATCGCCGGCTTTGCGCATGCCATTGCTGCCGGCGCCGACGACGTCACGGTGCTCAAGACCGCCAATACCTGCGGCAAGCTCAACGCCATGGATCCCAAGACCGGGCATTTGGTTATGGACCGCTGGGACGAGGTCTACAACAGCGTTGTCGTGACTGAACTGTAGGGTTACGCGGTTTTACCAAACCGCGTAACGGCGCGACGCTGCAAACGCCCCTAAGCGGCAATCTGACGTTCAATCGTCGGGCATGACCAAAAGGTCAATGCCCTCCTCTTTCACGTCACCTTGCTCGCTTAGGGGCGTTTTCGCTGTCGTTGCCAAGACACCGGCGTTGCCTTGGTCGCAAGTAGTCATTGGGGACGCTCTTTAATGACTAGTCGTTTAAGAACGCCCCTTAAGAATGACCCCAATGACTACACTCAAAAACGGCGCCCGCCGGCGATGTTGCCGGCGGGCGCCGCTGTCGCGTAGGCGCTATTCGTTGAGTGCGTGCGTTCGGGCTCGCTGCTACAGCGAGTCGATAAAGCGCTGCTGGGCGGCGCGTCCTGCCTCGTCCCACTTAAAGACTCCGGCGTTGTCGAGCACGTGGCCAAACACCACGCCCACCTCCTCGTGCAGGATGTCGATGGCGTTGTCCGCCGTAAGCTCGTCGGCGCGGCGGGCAAAGACATCCTCGGCCCATGCGGCGTGGCTGCGACAAAGGTCGTCGCCCTCGAGCGCACCGGTAAGGTCGTAGCTGGCATTGGCCTTGGCTGCCAGCAGGTGCTCGCGGACAGCGCCAAGCTCGGGAACCAGGCGCGGCGGAAGAATAGCCAGGCCCATGACCTCGATCAGGCCGATGTTCTCCTTTTTAATATGGTGATACTCGGCATGCGGGTGGAACACACCCAGCGGATGCTCGTCGGTCGTGATGTTGCAGCGAAGCGCCAGGTAGGCCTCGTAAATCTCGCCGCCGGCGTTGCCGCGGGAGTCGACGCGGCGGATGACGGGCGTCACAGTGTTGTGCGCCACGCCGTCGGCTGTGTGCGCGATAACGCCCACGGACTCATCGGTCCACTCGCGCCATGCCAGGATAATCTTCTCGGCGGCATCGAGCAGCTGGGCGCGGTCGTGCGAGCGCAGTCGCAGCACCGAGAGCGGCCACTGCAACACGGTACCGCTGACCTGGTCAAAGCCGGGCACGCTAAACTGCGAGACCTCGGCGGCGTGCATCATGGGGAACTCGTGCGCGCCGCCCTGGAAGTGGTCGTGCGACAGAATCGAGCCGCCCACGATG
>CABUXM010000144.1 GCA_902495545.1 uncultured Collinsella sp.
CCGAAAAGCGAGCCGTAATCTACAAAATGGCGTGCGGCCCCGACGGGCCGGGCATTAAGTTTGTCGCGAGTTCCGCACGAACAGGAGGCCACTTAACCTCGATGTTTTGGACGTGACAGCGAGAGGGGCCCTGGTATGGCAAGGTGACGTGAAACAAGGCGGCGCTGACCTTCTGGTCGCGCCGCCGAAGTTGAACGTCAGATTGCCGTGCCAGGGCCCCTCGCAGCGTCAAGAAGTCCGCCGTTCGGTAGAACGGCGGAATCTAATTGTTCAGCATGCGGTCGAAGCTTCCCGAGTCGCCATCCCGATAGTCTGCGGTCATCAGGATCTCCTGCGGAATGCGCCCGCCTTCACGTAGCACGTTGCGGAACTGCACGCGCGTAACCATGGGCAGATCCTTGATCGTCGCTGCCAGGTTCTGCGGCACGCCCTGGTTGGCAGCCGCGGGCTCGCACTCGCCGCCAGCCTTCACGCGACGCTTATGCTCGGCGAGCATGGCGCGGTACATGCCGGCATGCAGGCGAATCTCAACCACATTGGCATTGCGAGCCTGCTCGACGATGCGCGCGCCCTCGCGATCGATATCGCCCACGTAGTAGACGTAGTTAAAGCGATAGCCAATCTCGGCCAGATAATCATCCAGTGCGTGCGAGACGCTCGCCTTGCAGCCGCCGCCAAAAATCACGCCGCCCACCTTGATGCCAAAGAGCTTGGCATGTTTGCGTCCGCGCAGGAGCTTGACGATCTCGTCATAGGTATCCAGGTTCTCGACCATAATGAACGGCTTGTCGGCGCCCAGCGTAAAGAAACCCGTAAAGTGCACGGGGCGATTGGGAGCGACCTTGATCGCCTGCATGCTGATGCCCTTTTCGGTCATACGCCTGATCAGGCGCTCACCGTGCTTGCCGTCAAAAGCCTTCTCGTCGTTAAAGATCTGGTAGGCACGCTGGCGGCGCGAGGCAACCGGCGTATCGGCACCTCGGTTCTGCTCGATCCAAGCCTGGATGATTGCGATTTCCTCGGCAATCTTGCGGTTGGACATCTCGTTGTGCTGAGTGCGTTGCGGAGCCTTTTTGCCGTCCTTGCCCTCGACCTTTACGATCTGTGTCTGCTGCTCCTTGATCTTAGAGAGCGCCGTAGGCGTAGGGACAACTTTGAGCAGCTGCCTGCCTAAAACGCGGGCAAGAGCAAACGCCGAGACCTCGCCGTGGACTGCCGACTTGGGCTGCTGGGCAGCAGTATCTGCTGCGGCAGACTCCGGCTTCTTCTGAGACTTGCGCTTAGAATCGCCTTGGGAATTGCGCTCGCGCTTCGGCATAGGCGCCTGCTTCTGCGGACGATCGGACTTACTCTCCTTCGCTGGTTGGCGCTTAGGCTGCCCCGAAGAAACCTCGACCTTCGCATCCTCGTCCTGCGGCGTGGTCTTCTCGGCTGCAGTCTCGGCATGGGAACTGCGGCCCCCACGATGGCGACGGCGGCGAGGCTTGCTCGACGCGCCCCGCTCCGTCTGCTCATCAGTAGGCTGCTGACCCTTGGCCTCGGCATCAACCTCAAGCTGCGGCTCAACAGGCTTTTGCTCGCGAGCCGCCGGCTCAACGGCCTTCTCGTCCTGGGTGGTCGAAACCGACTCGCCCTTCTCCTGACGCTTTACGGGATACGCGCGTCCCGCAAAACCACGTCCGGGACGGCATGAACCCGGAGCCTTCTTGACCGGTTCATCGGACGCGTCAGCAGCCTCGACGGAATCCTGGACCTCGCATGCAATACCTCGCTGCTCGGCCTTAAAGTGGGCACCGCGGCGACGCTTGGGCTCCTGGATCTCAGCATGCTCTTGAGTGCGAGCCGGCTCCTGCATCCCGACGGACTTTTCCTCGACGGTCTCAGCATCCGTCTCACCCTTTTGAGCAACGGCGCGACGGAAGCGCTCCTGCTGGGCGCGGCGCTGCGCATCGCGCTTGCCACCCCCACCAAAACCGCCGCGTCCTGCCTTGGCCGTAAAGGCACGCACGACGTTCTCATCGAGCAACTCATCGGTATCGACATGCTCGCGCGGAGCAACTTCTTCCACAGCAGGCACGTCAGCAGA
>CABUXM010000145.1 GCA_902495545.1 uncultured Collinsella sp.
GGCACCCTCGTTGCTCATAACGATGCCGCCGCCAACGTAGATACCCACATGACCGTAGATAAGGCCCGGAGCACCCGTGCCGCTGTGCGAGGAATCGGCCACGATCATGCCCACCTGCAATGCCGAGCGGTCGGAGCTATAGCACCATGCGTTAAACATATCGCACGCGTTGCCGCCAAAGTAGCCAACGCCAGCGTTACGGAAGACATTGGTAACCCACGCCGCGCACCAGTTCTGACCCGGCGAAGGCGTAGAGTAGCACGCGTTGATGACGGCCTGCTGTTTGCCCGAGCCGGCATTCTGTTGCGGGGTTCCGGGCGCATACGATCCGCCACCCGAGCTTGAACCACCCGAGTAGGAATTGTTCTTGTTCGCGGCGGCGGCAGCAGCGGCGGCCTTCCTGGCAGCCTCCTCAGCCTGGGCGGCAGCGAGGATCTCGGAATCGCGCTGAGCCATGAGCTCCTTGACGTCGTCGGAAAGACCGTTCAGCACGGTCTGGACTTCTTGCTGCTTGGCCTGCATATCCTGCATCTGAGCCGTCTGCTGGTCCTTGAGCTTCTCTAAGTCGGCTTTCTGCGACTCAAGCTCGGTCTTTTGCGCATCGAGCTCTTCCTGGATGGTCTGGATATCCTCGATGGCATCGCGGTCGCTCTTGTTGATCTTCTCAACGTAATGCGCGTTGGCGACGAGTTCCTCAAACGAGCCAGAGGCCAGCAGCAGCGACAGGATGTTCGTGCCGCCGGACTTGTAGCTGGCGGCCACGCGATCGGAAAGGTCATTGCGCTTCTTCTTGAGCTCGGCCTTCTTTTCATCGATCTGGGCTTGCGTGTCGTCAATCTTGCCCTGGACATTCTCGATGTCGTTGAGGGTCTGGGCATTCTTGTTGGCCAGCGCCGCATACTCATTTGCGATGCTGTCGAGCTGGGCCTGAACCTCGTCGAGCTGGGCCTGGGCGGCATTCAGTTTATCGGTGGTTTCTTTGGAAGCCTCCGCCGCATGGGCGCGAGCGGGCAGGCCAAAAAGAACTGCCGCAGAAGCGGCGCCGAACAGGGCCTTGAGGGCAGTGCGGCGCGAGAGCTCCTGGGAAAGGATGGAATCGCTGTTTGGTGACATATGTACTCCGTTACATGCTTATTTATATGTCGCTCAACTCATACATATTAGCGTACATATGGCGCGTCCCAACGATTTCCACGAACGGCAGGAAACTGCAAGGTCAGCGGCTCGTAAGCAAATGCCAAAGATCAGGTTATGCGTACGCAAGCTCTTCTATGAGTACGTTAGCACAATCCTCTGCTTTTCCTACAGCGCACGATTTGGGCGTCCCTGCCTGCGCTATACTCCCCTGAAGAAGTGTTCCTGATTCGATAGGAGACTACATGTCCAAAGCACTCGACCCCAAAGACACCTGCGTCCTCGTTACCGGTGGCGCCGGTTTTATCGGCTCGCACACCGTCGTTCAGCTGCTCGAGGGTGGCTACCAGGTCGTCATCGTCGATGATCTCTCCAACTCCAGCGCCGTCGCCGTCGACCGCGTCAAGACCATCGTGGGCGACGAGGCCGCCAAGAACCTCACCTTCTACGAGGCCAACGTGCTCGACCGCGATGCGATGAACAAGATCTTCGATACCCATCAGATCGACCGCGTCATCCACTTCGCCGGCTTTAAGGCCGTCGGCGAGTCGGTGAGCAAGCCCGTCGAGTACTACCACAACAACATCGAGAACACCCTGGTGCTCGTCGACGTCATGCGCAACCATGGCTGCAAGTCCATCATCTTCTCAAGCTCCTCGACCGTCTACGGCGACCCGGACAACCCGCCCGTCACCGAGGAGGATCCTAAGAAGCCCGCGACCAACCCCTATGGTTGGACCAAGTGGATGATCGAGCAGATCCTTATGGACGTCCACACCGCCGACCCCGAGTGGGACGTCGTGCTGCTCCGTTACTTCAACCCCATCGGTGCCCATCCGTCAGGCTTGA